>JBAUVJ010000001.1:0-7999 GCA_049583165.1 Candidatus Sulfotelmatobacter sp.
GCCCGCACCGGCGGCTAACGCAACCCTCCTTTATACGCCAAAAGGCGCTTGCCTTCCAAGCTCAGCCAGTCCCCGGTAGTGGGTCCGTTTGAAATTCACATATCTGGATAAGGCGGGCGCGCTCGGAGGTAAAACTCTCGTGCCACCGGTTGATATCCCGGCACATTCGCGTGGTTTTCCGACCCCGATGGCAACACCGTCGGCCTGTGGAAACCGAAATAAGCCGAAGCCGAAATAAATTGAAACTAAAAATAAACTGAAACTAAATAAATTAAGATCACGAGGGCCAGATGCTCAGCGCTGTCTTGCTCAAAATCTGCTGCTGCAACTCCTCTGCCAGCGGCAGCGCGCGAAACTCCTCGAGATTCTTTTTGATATCCGGAACGCCCGGCCCCGGCCAATCGGTGCCGAAAAGCGTTTTGTGGGCAATCTCTTCCAGCCGCGGAAAATACTTAAGCAAAGTTTTTGGCGGAATCCCGCTGATGTCGAGATAAACGTTACGATGTCGCCGCACCAGAAAAAATGCCGTCTGCATCCACAGGGGACGCCCGCCGTGAGCCAGCAGAATTTTAAGCTTGGGAAAATCGACGGCCACATCATCCACGTAAATCGGATCGCCGTATTTGTTACGTGCCCCAGGAAAAATCGACGTTCCCGTATGAAACATCACCGGCACGCCATTGGCCTCCGCAGCCCGGTAAATAAGTTCCAACTCCTTCACTCCGTGCAAATAGTCGTTGGGAAACAAAAGCTGGTGTGGAGGATGGATCTTGATCATGCGAATCCCGAGCCGCAGAATCTGCTCCATGTCAGCAAGAACATTTGCCGTGTGCCGCGGATGCAGGCTTCCGCACGAGAGCAGCCGCTTCGGATCGTGCTTAACATAGTCGGCAATGAATTGGTTTACCCCGTTGGTGAAGCCGATCACTTCGGGCGCCACATAGTTGATGAGCAGCGCCCGGTCAATGCCACAAGCGTCGAGATAGCCCAGAAACGCTTTGGGCGACCGGCAGAACTCAACAATTTGCTCGAAGTTCGGCCGCTTCTTTTTCATCAGCTCCAGCGCGAGCGGTTTGAACATCTCCATCGGAGAGATGTGGATATGGCAGTCGGTAATCATTCAGTCGGGTGATCCGTTAGAAACTATCTCATAGATGGTTTTGATGGGACAGGGTTAGGATGCCGATTCGCCGGGGCCAGGCGGCGTTAACTTCAATACGTCGGCACTTTTCCATCTATCAGCCGAGACCAGGCGTCGATGCCGCCACGCATGGACTGCGCCTTCTCAAATCCCTGCTGCCGTAGCCACGCGGTCACATTCATCGAACGAACGCCGTGATGGCAAACCACCACAATATGATCTTCCGGATCGAGTTCCTGATGCGCGCGCGCGGGAACATCTCCCCTGGGCAGCAGCTTCGCGCCGGCCATGTGAGCAGTTTCGAACTCCCACGTTTCGCGCACGTCGAGCAGCGTGAAGCTTTCGCCCTTGTCGAGCTTCACCTTTACTTCCTCCGGTGTGATCTCGTAATCCATATACATGCACAGATCGTCCCGTCTACTTCCCCGCCCATCTGGGCTCGCGTTTTTCCATGAAGGCTTGTATGCCTTCTCGCGCGTCTGCAGTCTCCATCAACTCTTCCAGATAAATCTTCTCAGCCCGCGCCAAGCCTTTTTCGAAGTGCATCGCGTCCCAGGCGTAGATCGCTTTCTTGGATAAGGCCAGCGCCACCGGACTGAACTGAGCCAAATGTCCAATGGATTGATCGAGGGTCTCAGCAAGTTGCTCGGCCAGCACCGAACGCGTGGCCAAGCCCATCTTAGCCGCTTCGATGCCGCCAATGCTGCGCCCGGTGAGGATTAATTCCGTGGCCCGCTTCTGTCCAACCAACGCCGCCAAAACCGCACAAGCGACCGGCGGATAACAACCTAGCTTAATCTCGGGAAATCCCCACTGCGCCGACTCAGCCGTGTAGACAATATCGCACATCATCGCCAGTTCGGCTCCGCCGCCCAAACAATGTCCGTGCACCGCGGCGATGGTGATTTTCTTGCTGGCAACCAGGGCGCGAACTACGCCGTGAAACTTGCGCAACATGCCCTTCACTTTGCCCGAAGTGTGCGCGGCCACATCCACGCCGGCCGAGAAAGCCTTATTCTCGCCATTCAGTACGATCGTGGAAATATCGGATCGCTCCTCAATC
Source organism: Candidatus Sulfotelmatobacter sp. (assembly GCA_049583165.1). Classification (GTDB taxonomy): domain Bacteria; phylum Acidobacteriota; class Terriglobia; order Terriglobales; family Acidobacteriaceae; genus Sulfotelmatobacter. Next base: position 2,205 of record JBAUVJ010000001.1, read on the forward strand.
TCAACCAGCGTCCGTGTCAACTCCTCTATCATCGCAAGGTCGATGACATTCAGCGGCGGATGACGCAGCACGATTCTCGACACCGGCGGTTTGATATCGACCGAGATCCTGGCGAGCTTAGTTTTCACAATCGCGAACGCCATAGATCATCCAGTGCGACCTCTGTGTCCCAGTGTGCTTAAGGTCTTGGCACTTACAGATTAATCGCCGACTTCCGTACCTCGCCGATGCTGGCCAACGGATCGCGCGCTCCTGTCTTCTCGGCGATCCACTTCTTTTCGTTGGCAATAAATTCCAGCAGTAGCTTTTGGTCTTCCTGCGACGGCATGTATTCTTTCAGATGCTCTTCGTAAGCACGGTCGTCCAGCGCTTCGCCCGTTTGCGCGTGGAACTTCTGTCCCTTCCAACGTCCAATCTCGCGATTGAACTTGATGTCAGGCGCGTACAGTTTCGGCTGGCCGGCCTTCAAAGAGCCGTTGAAGCGCTCGATCAGGCCCGCGACTTCGTTACGATACAGACTCCGGTTGTAATCGTTCAAATCGTCCAGGTCGGGAGGTTGATCGTTTTTGGGCTCGTCGTATCGCCCTTTCACGCCCCAAACGTAAGCCCAGTGCGCGGAGGAAGAATGGTCCGTGCCGAATAAATCGTAAGAGCTGGAAATCCATTTGTTGAGATATTTCTGAATCAGCCACGCCGGAATAATTCCCGCCTCTACGATGCGCCGCAAGCCATCGTTGCCCGTGCCCATGTGAAAAGCCTCTTCCCGCAGCATGTAGGACATCGAGCGTCCCAGCGGCGCGAAAGCGGAATACTTCAGCATCTGAAGCTGAAATTTTCCGTCTCTATCCACAAAGTCGGTGTAGGTAAAAAAATCCATCCAGTTGTCAACGTCAACATTGAATGCACCCAGCAGCCGCTTGTTATCGAAGGCGCGCCGCTCCAGCATCTTCTGCGCCTCCACTTTGCCGGAGTAACCGAAGTGATCCACCAGCAGAGCGCACATCTGCCAGCCGTGGCGCATCTCTTCAATCATCACCCGGGTGATGGCGCGGCGATCCCAATCCGTCGGTGCATTTTCCAGAAGATTGCGTTGCTGCTCCACGCTGGCAAATTCGGTATCGCCCTGATACACAATCATGTTCATCAGCGCATCGCGCATCTGCTGCGTCGGCATCTGGCGCAGATTTTCCCACTTGCGCTTGCCCTTGTACGCTCCGAATTCGATTTCTTCCGTATCGATTGCCCCGTACAACGTATCGAAATGGAAAGCCTCAATATCGTTCGTGTTGACGCCAATGTCCTTACGCCAATCATTGAACATTCCAATCCAGTCGCTGAACGTCCCGATTTTTGCAACTTTTCCCGGCATGTTATAACTCCTCGACTGTTCCGTGCTTATCTGTGCGCACTTAGCATTCAGCACTCAGCATTCAGTCCATTTAGATTTCCCCTAAAATCTTCAGGGGCTAAATGCCGAGTGCTAAGTGCTGAACGCTTTCTTGCTATTTCGCCTTGAACGCCGCCGGCCGCTTCTCCACATAAGCAGCCAGTCCTTCCTTGGCATCTTCACTCTGGAAAAGTATCTGCTGGTTCTCGCGCTCGACCGCTAGAGCAGATTCCATCGGAATCTCCCAACCCGTCTGCACCGCGCGCTTGATCCGTCCCACCGCCTTCGCCGCCTTATTCGGCGGGCAGAATTGTTTGGCATACTCCATCATGTTTTCCATGAAGCCATCGCGCTCGTAGATGTCATTGATGATGCCGAGCTCCTGCGCCTCTTCAAACGAGAATGTATTGCCCGTCACCATCAACTCGATTGCTTTGCTCTTCCCCACCAACCGCGATAGCCGCTGTGTCCCGCCAGTTCCAGGAAGCACGCCAAGGTTCACCTCCGGCAAACCTATCTTGCCCGCATCCTTGCGTGCGATGCGAATGTCGGCCGCCATCGCGATCTCAAGCCCGCCGCCCACACAGTGTCCATTGATTGCCGCAATCACCAGCTTGGGCGTATGTTCCAGGCGAAGCAGCATTTCGTTGGCATGAAGGCAGAAGTAATACTTAAAGGTCGGGTCGACGCTCGACAGCATTTTGATATTGGCGCCCGCGGAAAAAAACTTATCGCCCGCGCCCGTCAGCAAAATGACGTAGACATCATTGTCCATGCGCGCACGCAGGATGGCCTCATCGAGCTGCCGGTTCATTTCGTAGGTATAAGTATTGGCAGGCGGATCGCACATCTCAATCACCGCGACGCCGCCGTCGCTTCGGTAGTTCACAAGCTGCTTGGTGCTTTCGCCGGATGCGGGCTGCATCGTGGTCGCCATATTTATCACTCCTTTTTATTTCGCAGTCGTACGTCGATCTCGTGAATCGATCTCGCGCAATCTAAATTCTGCTCCCGTTCAAATCAAACCCCAATTCTGATCCGGTCTGCTATTTGCGGCCCTTCGCGGGCGCCATTACCCCGCGCAGAAAAATGTCCCCCATCTCGCGGGCAATTTCCTTAGCGTCGGCGTCCAATCGTGGTTTGTGCCAGGTATAAATCCAATTCATCATGCCGAACAGACTCAGCACCGCGATGCGCGTAGAAAACTGCAATGCGCGCTCCTGTTTTAGCTCTTCGAGTAAACCAACGCAGAGGCGATAGTATTCGCGCTTGATGCCCGCGACTTCCGTGGCAAAGCCATTATTCAGCGCCTCCGCCTCGTGCGTCAGCACCTTCATGGCCGCCTGATTGGAGAGAAAATATTCCAGGTGATTCAGGATGAAGATTCGAATTCGCTCTTCCGGATCGCTCACGCCTTCCAAACGCGCCTTCAACCGCCGCACGATGGTCGTGAACGTATGCTTCTGTATGAGGAAAAGCAGCCGCTCTTTGGATTCAAAGTAATAATAAAGGCCTGCCAGCGACATCCCGCTGGTGCGCGAAAGGTCGCGCATGGACGCACCTTCGTACCCCTTTTCGCAGAATACGTTGGTAGCGTGCGTGAGAATCTCCGAGAGCCGCCGGTCAAACCGCGTGGCTGGCGCGGAGTCGGCTACACGCGAGCGCGTCGAGATGCGCGTTGCTGTCGAACTTGCCATAGCCTATCGGGGATCTCTGATTCGAACGTTCGTTCGAACAAGTGTATGACAATGATAAGGACAATGACAAGAGCCAATTTGATTACATGGAGTTCGTTGCAAGGACATGCCGTAGAGCGCTTAAGCAGGTGAGACTTGATCGCTAATCTAGTTCCTTACACCCCCCAACAACCGCTCCACTTCCGCCTTCACGTCGCCAGTAAGTGGCAGCAGAGGCAGCCGCGCCGGGCCGCCAAAATATCCGTTGAAGTCCATGCCATGCTTTACGCCGGGTATTCCCAACTCACCCACGACCCGCTGCGCGGCTCGAGCAATGCGCTCCTGCTTCAGCTCCGCCAATTTCGCGTCGCCTTCTTTCCACGCGGCGTAGATTTCGTAGCAAGAGGTTGGCGCAACGCAGGCAAAGGCGAGTATCGCCCCCACAGCTCCGACGTCCAGGGAAGCATGCAGTGTGTTCGCCGCTCCCACCATCACCTGAAATCCCGCTTCTTTCTGCCGGGTTTTCATCCTGCCCACAATCGTAACCGCCGCCGAGGAGGGCTTCGCCGTCATAGCACCCGGCGATGCCGCAATCGAAACCAGTTCCCCGCCCTCTGCACTCGCGCCTGCACTCGCAGCCAGAAGCATCCGCGGCGTCACCGCTTCAAACGTCTCCGTCACCGTAGCGCTGCGCTGGACATGCCGCGTCCCTTGCACCATCTTGTGGACCTTTTCTACGTCGCCGCTCGATTCCTTAATCCCAACCACATTCGGATGATCCGCCAGCTCAATCACCAACTCGGCGGGCATGTCGTAACCAGTCGCCTGAGGAAAGTTGTAAATGATCACCGGCAGCGGCGAGCGGTCCGCCACGGTGCGATAGAATGCCAGAATATTGGCGGGTAGCATCTGCTTCTTGTAGTAGTGCGGCGTCCGCACCATGGCAATGTCGTAGCCCAGTTCCGCCGCGTACTCAGTCAACCGCAGCGTCTCGATCGCAGACTCAATCCCCGTACCGGCGACCAGAACTTTGTTCGGCGCCGCCGCCTCCCGCGCGGTCTTCAGCACATCGCGCCGTTCCTGGTCAGAAAGCATGATCGCCTCGCCAGTCGATCCCAGCACAACAATCCCCGCGCAAGGCGTCCGCGAATAACGCTCCACATTGCTCTCAAGCTTTTTGAAGTAGACATTGCCGTCGGGATAAAACGGCGTGGTGATGGGAGGAAAAATACCGTTAAGGAGCATCGGGTCACCTGACCCTCAGCCTATCACTTCTTCGGCGGACAGAGCAGCGGGATAGCCTCCCGCTTGTTCCGCCGGTAGACGCGGAAGTCATCCTCGTCCACGGTGATGACGGTATGACGTGGATATAGCTCGCTCATGCGAATGAGACACAGATCGGCGAGGTCGGGCTTTCGATCAGCGTAGCGGAGAGCGAGTTCGCGCAGATGCTCAAGCTGGTCCGTGAAATCGAATGCGATTTGCAGAAGTCCTTCAGCCACAAGCTTAAGGGGCGCTTCGCTGGAACCAACGTGAAAAACGGTTTCCGATAGAACCGATTCGCATGTCATAGCGGGCCAACTGATCTGCTCGGCAACCGACACAGCCCAACTGTGGTGCGTATCTCGGGCCTCCATCAAACCGACCAGGAAGCCCGTATCTACTATGGCTTTCACTTTCGTGAATATCCCTTACGCGAAGAAAGGTCTGGCGGCCCGTCTTTAAAGATGCCCACGTATTTTCGCCAAGCCTGATTCCCTTTTGCAGGGGAATCACCAGACAGGCCGCTTTCAACAAACTCGCGCACTACACGACCGACGGGCAAGCCCGTGCGGCGAGCCTTGGCGCGAAGGCGCTCCAGCAACTCTTCCGGAAGACGAATTGTGAGCGTGTTACTCATCAGGCAGTATTGTAACACACCCAGTCCAATTATCTTGTCGGGAAGGATCCTTTGCGGTAGGAAAAATCGGGCTTATCACTCCATCCTTTCGTCTCAACGAATGCTAAGTACGCAACGAACAATGAACACTGCAAACAAACCGATAAGGCGAATATTAGATAGGCGCGAACGGCCTTCACCCGAAAACCGTAAGGAGCAATAATCAAGCCTCCGAAAATAATAGGCTCTGGAACAACCGCGAAGGCTACTCGCTGGCACTTAGTGGTGGCTATCGTAAGCGTCATCAATTCAAACAGCAGAAATCGAACCCAGGAATTAATGCCGGGGCAGTCATGGGCGAACCACTCTTTCCGCATGCAACGCCTGCAGCGCCCGAATGTTTACTTCTCCGCGTTGCAAAGCCGCGATCCCCTCCGCCGCTGCCCGTGCCGCAGAAAGCGTCGTAATGGTAGGAATGCGCTCCGTCACTGCCGCGCGCCGGATGGCCTTCTCATCGAACCACGGCTCCGGCCCCGTCGGCGTATTGACGATCAGATGAATACGCTGCCCCTTGATAAAATCCACCACATTCGGACGACCTTCTTTCACTTTGTAAACCCGCTCCACCCTCATGTCTGCGGCCTCGATCACATCGGCCGTACCCGAAGTGGCCACCAGCGTGAAGCCCATATCCACAAACTTGCGGGCAACTTCAGCCACGTGACGCTTGTCATGGTCGGTCACGCTGATAAAAACCGTACCTTGCGTCGGCAGCTTCTGTCCCGCGGCCAACTGCGCTTTGCCAAAGGCTTCGCCAAAGCTGTCGCCCACGCCCATCACTTCGCCAGTGGAT
>JBAUVJ010000002.1:0-16175 GCA_049583165.1 Candidatus Sulfotelmatobacter sp.
CCACGGCCGGATACAAGCCCGAAGAAATGGGACTGGGCCCGGTGTTCGCGATTCCGAAAGCCTTGAAAATGGCCGGGCTGAAGCTTTCCGATATTGACGTTGTCGAGTTGAACGAGGCCTTCGCTGCACAATCGCTGGCCGTGATCAAAGAAGCCGGGCTCGATCCGGAAAAGGTGAATCCGAACGGAGGCGCGATCGCGTTGGGGCATCCTTTGGGTTGCACTGGAGCCAAGCTGACGGCAACCATCATCCGCGAATTAAAGCGGCGTAACGGACGCTACGGCCTGGTCACGATGTGCGTGGGCGGCGGCATGGGCGCGGCCGGGATATTCGAAAATTTGAATTAGCTGCCGGCCGACGTCACCTGAGCGCCACCCGTTTTTCGGTAGTGCCTCAGTTTGAATTTCCTCTCGCGACCCAAATGGACCTCACGCTATCGGCGCATTGCGTCGGGCGAGTCGCGCGATTAAGCAGGAACGTACGTCAACCGAACCAAATCCTCGGCGATTAGATCGCTGGCCACAAGGTGGAGCGGCGGCCGGGGCCCGGCGAAGAATGGCTTGCCGCTCCCAAGCACGACGGGGCGGAGGTAGAGTCGATACTCATCAATAAGACCGGCCTCGCTCAGGCTTCGCGCCAGGACTGGGCCGCCAACGTCCATCTCGCCAGCTAGTTCAGCCTTCAGTCGGCGGATCGCCGCCTCGAAATCCTCCGCGACCAGCGTGGCGTTGGGGCCAACTGACTTGAGCGAGCGCGACACGACCCACTTCGGCTTGCTCCGCCACGCCGCCGCGAACTCGCGATCGTCCGCGTCCCAGTCAGAAAGGTCTTCGTCCCAATAACGCATGATCTCGTACAGGCCGCGACCATAGATGCAGCCCGTCAGGCCCCGCACATGCTCGACGAAGTGACGAAAGGCTAAGGGCACAGGGGGCCCCAACTTCATGTGGTCGACGTAGCCATCCAGAGACTGGCTCATTCCGAAGACAAGTTTCGCCATGCTGCAAATCTCCTTCCCAGGTTCTTCAAAATAGCATAAGCCGTAGCGCGGAAGTGAGGTCGGACACAATCTGCGCGCCGCTTTGTGGGTGTGACCAAATAACTACGCTTTCCCCCTAAATCCCAGATTCAAACTGAGACACTACCCGTTTTTCCTGGTTGATCCAAGTTTGACCCCCAGGGCTATAATCTGTGGCAGGAGTAAGTCCCATGTCACCCTTCCGCCTCTTGCCTTTTTCGTTGCTGCTTGCAGTCGGCGTTACATCAGCGGCGGCGCAGTCTGCGCCGGAGAAAACTCCAGCAGTAGCTCAATCCACGGAGTCGGCGCTGGTAGAAGTTGGCGCTGGACTATACCAGCCGCGGTTGAACCAGTTTGGCTTGCCACATAATTTCATTTCCAGGCCGGATGTGCAGGCGGACGATACTCTCTGCTATTCGATGCGAAGCTACAAGGTCGCCCGCGATAGTTCCGACTCGGATTCCACGCATCCGGCCGGCTATTCGACCTGCCAGCCTGCGGCGCGTTTTCGGACCTACAGCATCAAGCAACCAGTTCCGGCGGGACAGCCATAAGGGCTTGCACTGGCGCAGAGATCGCCCGAACGTAGTCAGTTAAGAATAACCACTCGCGAAGCCTGCTTCCTATCATTCTCACTCCCCGCGCATTAGAATGATCATGTCCCGCAGACCTTGCTAAAGTGCTCTTGATTTGATCGTTTTCGAGGACTCGCTTAATGGCCACCACTACGGCAGTTCCCAACACCAAAATTTCCGGCGGCAGCTTTCTTCTGGAAGAACGCGCTCCCGGCGAAGTCTTTACGCCCGAAGATTTCACCGAGCAGCACCAGTTGATCGGCCAAACGGCGGAAGAGTTCGCCGTCAACGAGATTTTGCCCAATGCGGAAAAGATTGAGCACAAAGAATTCTCCATCACTCGCGACCTGCTGAAAAAGGCGGGCGAATTGGGGCTGAGTGCGGTTGAAATCCCCGAGGCTTACGGCGGCCTCGAAATGGATAAAGTGACGGCCGCGGTGATCGCCGATCACATTGCGAAATACGCCGGGTTCGCCACCACATGGGGCGGACATACGGGCATCGGAACCTTGCCTATCGTTTATTTCGGCACGGAGGAACAGAAGAAGAAGTATCTGCCGCGCCTGGCTTCGGGCGAGATTGTAGGCGCTTACGCTCTTTCGGAATCCACTTCCGGCTCCGACGCCATGAACTGCCGCACTCGCGCCCAACTTTCTGCCGATGGTAAGCATTACATCCTCAACGGCGAGAAAATGTGGATCACCAACGCCGGCTTCGCCGATCTGTTTACAGTGTTTGCGAAAATCGATGGCGAGAAGTTTAGCGCGTTTCTGGTCGAGAAGGATGTTACCGGATTTTCTGTCGGTGCCGAAGAGCACAAGATGGGTATTCGGGGGTCGTCTACTTGCCCGATCATTCTGAATGACTGCAAAGTTCCCGCAGAGAATTTGCTGGGCGAGATCGGACGCGGGCACGTGATTGCCTTCAATATTCTGAACATCGGACGCTTCAAGCTGGGCGCGATGTGCGTGGGCGGCGGCCGCGTGTCGCTGGAAAATGCGATCGGCTATGCCAAGCAGCGCAAGGCTTTCGGTAAGGTCATCGCCGATTTTGGCCTGGTGCGCGAAAAGCTGGCGAACATGGCGACGCTGCTTTACGTCGGCGAATCGCTGGTTTACCGAACCGTTGGAATGATGGATGTTGCGCTCGGCGAAGTCGACAAATCTGGCGCGGACGCGATCAAACAGGCGCGGCAGGCGATCGAGGAATACGCAGTCGAGTGCTCGATCATCAAGGTCTGGGGATCAGAGATGGTCGATTATATCGTCGACGAGAGTTTGCAGATTTACGCGGGTTACGGATTCGTCGAGGAGTATCCCGCCGAGCGCGCCTACCGTGACGCCCGCATCAATCGCATCTTCGAAGGCACCAATGAAATCAACCGGCTCATCATTACCGGCTTTCTGCTGAAGCGCGCCATGAGCGGGCAGTTGCCGTTAATGGCCGCGATCAAGAAGTTGATGGATGAAGTTCTCTCTGGCCCTTCGATGAGCGAAGAATTGGAGGGCGCGCTCGCCGAAGAACGCAAGCTGGTTGGGCAGGCGAAGAAACTCGGCTTGTTCGCCGCGGGAGCGGCCACGCAGAAATACATGCAGGCAATTCAGGACCAGCAAGAGATCATGGGCGCCATCGCCGACATGACGATTGAGAGCTACGCCATGGAATCCGCTGCACTACGCGCGCAGAAAATCGTGGAGACCAAAGGCGAAGCCGCTGCTGCTCTGCCGATCGCGATGACGCGCGTTTACCTCTCGCAGGCAATGGAGAAGGTGGAGTCTGCCGCGAAGAAAATTATTGCCGCTGTCGCCGACGGCGATATGCTGCGCACCCAGCTCGCTATCTTGCGCCGGCTGGCCAAGTACGAGCCCTTCAATACCATCGAATTGCGCCAGGAAATTGCGCAAAAGGTGATCGAGCGGGGGAAGTACACGCTGGCGTAACATTCGTAACCGCACGGCGAGATGATTGAGGGCTTTGTGCCTTACGTGTCTCTGCGGTTGATTTTATGCGCGAGATTTTTTTCTGATACAAATGTCCCCATGAAATTTAGAAACTTGGTTTGTGCCTCTGCCATCTTTCTCGCGCTATCCACGTTTGTAGTTGCCCAGGCGAATCCGGCCGCTCCGCAAGACTCCGCCACGTTCCAGCCAGATGGCACTGCGCAAATCACACGCGTTATTCCGATGCCGCCCACCATCAGCCCGGAGGCACAGAAGTGGCTGGACACGCTCGATCAACAGCCGCCTAAACCACAAGAGCCGCTTCCGGAACGCCGTATCCGTACCGATGCCTGGCGTAAATGGGATTCTGCCGAAGCGCTCAAGCTCTATCCAGCGAACGTCCAGGAGACGAGCATGGCGGGAGTTCGCACCGATATCATCACGCCGCTCTCTGCTTCAGCCACAAATCGCGTGCTCATCAACCTGCACGGCGGCGGATTCAATTCCGACTCGGGCTCGCTCATCGAGGGAATTCCGATTGCCAATTTGGCGAGGATTAAGGTCGTTTCCGTTTACTATCGCCTCGCGCCGGAGAATCCTTTTCCTGCGGCGGTGGATGACGTGGTCGCGGTTTACAAAGAACTGCTGAAAACTTATCCGCCGCATAATATTGGAATCTACGGCACGTCCGCCGGCGCCATTCTTACCTGCCAGGCGGCGATCCGCTTCAAACAACTGGGGCTGCCGCTTCCGGGCGCTCTCGGCATCTTTTCCGGCCTCGCGGATTTCAGCCGGCCGGGAGATTCCTGGCAAATGTACACGCTCGATGGTCTCCCCGGATTTCTGGAGCCGACCGATCCCAATCACTTGCACGACGATCCCTACGTTGGCAAGACCGATCGTAGAGATCCTGTCTTGTCACCGCTGTTTGCCGATCTGCATGGCATGCCGCCCAGTTTGCTGGTGAGCAGCACGCGCGATATTTTGCTCAGTGGCACCACGATTTTCCACCGCGCTCTGCTTCACGCTGGAGACGATGCCCAGTTAGTTGTTTTCGAAGGCTTGCCGCACGCTTTCTGGTATCACTTTCAGTTGCCCGAAACGCGAGAAGCGCTCGAATTGATGGCGAAGTTCTTCGACGAAAAAGTTGGACGCTAGTCTTTGGATGCTAGTCTTAAAAACCAATCTGATATAAATCTCGACGCATTTCTGGTAAAACGCATAGATGAAAATGAGCAAGCAGGTATTCGTCTCCATTGTTGGCACGCTGCTTTTGTCCACAAGTTTGGCCGCGCAAGAGCACAAAAGCCCGTCCGCGAATCTCGCGCTAACTCCGCCGATGGGGTGGAATTCCTGGAACAAGTTTGGCTGCAATGTAAACGAAGACATGATTCGCAGCATGGCCGATGCCGTGGTGAAATCGGGCATGAAAGACGCTGGCTATGAATATGTCAACATCGATGACTGCTGGCAGGTGAGTCGCGACGCCAGCGGCAACATCGTCATCGAGACACAGCGCTTCCCGCACGGCATGAAGGCTGTCGGGGATTACATTCACTCGCTTGGCCTCAAGTTCGGTGTGTACTCCGATGCGGGCACGCAGACCTGTGCCGGACGCCCCGGCGGGCTCGGCCACGAATATCAGGATGCTATTCAATATGCGGCCTGGGGCGTGGATTATTTGAAATACGATTGGTGCCACACCAGCACCCAGGACGCCAGGGCCGCCTACACCAACATTCGTGCCGCGCTCGATTTCGCCGGGCGCCCCATTGTGTTGAGCATTTGCGAGTGGGGCACCGCGAAGCCCTGGCTCTGGGGCAAAGAAGTTGGCGGCAACCTTTGGCGCACAACCGACGACATCAAGGACCGTTGGGGAGGCATCGAGAAATGGCCGAACGGCGATTGCTGTTCGCATGGCATGCTGGCGATTCTCGACGAACAAGTGGGGCTGCAATCGTATGCTGGGCCCGGCCACTGGAACGATCCTGACATGCTGGAGGTAGGCAACGGCGGGATGACCGACAACGAGTATCGTTCACACTTCAGCCTATGGGCGATTTTGGCTGCGCCGCTGATCGCGGGCAACGATCTGCGCGACATGCGGCCCGAGACTCACGACATCCTAACCAACAAAGAAGTGATCGCGGTCGATCAGGACGTAGCCGGCCATGAAGGCGAGCGAGTTTGGAAAAATGGAGATCTGGAAGTGTGGGCGAAGCAACTGGGAGACGGCAGCCGCGCCGTGGTTCTGTTTAATCGCGGAACGGGGGAGCAGGAGATCAGCGTTAAATGGGAAAATCTCGGCTATCCCGAGCATATGAGTGCTTCCGTGCGTGACTTATGGCAGCACAAAGATTTAGGAAAGTTCACAGGGACATTTTCGGCACAGGTGGTCTCGCACGGTGTAGTGGCGGTAACCGTGAAACCCTAAGAAACAATGCGAGCAGCATCATCGAGGACAGAACTGCAACTGCCTTCTCGTGCTGCATGATATTTCTCGTGGAAAAATTCGGCCGGATTTCCCGCTCACGAAGGATGCATCGTTCAATTCGGCTTCTTCAGCTCTTCCATCACACTCTGGATTAACTCTTTCGCGTCGGTCAAACTTTTCATGATGATCTGGATATCCATCACCGGCTTGCCGGGCCAGCGCTGGCTTTGGCAATACACGCCGTGCTGGCCGACCAGAGCCATGGCATCGGTGATGGTGTCCATGGTTACGGCGAGCCGCCCACGCGGTACGCCCATCATGGTCTCGTAGTGTTCCAGTTCTTCCTGCTTTTCATCGAATACCGCCATCCGCCGATTGTAACCGCTGCTCCTCATGGGGCATAATCATCGGTCTGCTGACCTATCCTTTTCCCAAGCGTCTAAGGTGTTGGCTACAGTGAAGCAGTGCGACAACGATATCCCACGAGGAGAAATCATGCGAAATCGAATTGCCTTTTCAACCATTCTCACGCTTTTAATCACAACCGCGGCTTGCGCTCAGATGGGCAAAAACCGGCCTAGCCCGGCAGCCTCAGCCACCTGCGACCTGAGTGGGGGCAAAACCATCAAGACCGATTATTCCAGTCCGCGAGTGAAGGGTCGGAAGATCTATGGCGACCTCGTGCCTTTCGGTGAAGTTTGGCGCACCGGCGCCAATGAAGCCACAACCTTTGTGACCAGCGCCGATGTGGTCGTCGGCGGCAAAACCGTTCCCGCCGGCAGCTATACAATTTTTACGGTGCCGGCAGCCGACAAGTGGACGCTGATCGTCAACAAGAAAACCGGCGAGTGGGGCATCCCTTACAAATATGAAAGCGATGAACTGGCCCGCGTGGATATGAAGGTTTCCAAGCTACCCTCGCCCGTGGAGAACTTCACCATTGCCTATGACAAATCTGGCAGCGGTTGCACGATGCACATCGATTGGGAAACTACGCGGGCGTCGGTGGACATTAGCGCGAAGTAACACCCTGGCGGAAAATTCTTTGGATTGTTGAAGGCTATTGGGGCCAGGATTGGAAGCCGTCGACGTCAATGGGCTCCTGGCTGCTCTCGTGATTCTATTGGGTATACGAATTCTCGGACTGACCGCGCGACGGTTTAGAACTCCTCGTGGTAGGGTCAGGCATCGCTGCGACGCTCCGCAACCGTAAGCCACGGCCATTTTGGTTCCTGCTTCAGACCGGATTCCGGATTATCTAATTCACGAAGATATCGGTGTGCACGGCGCCAGTCGCGCACACGACAACTCGTGCGATCAGCTATGGATGAGAACAGAGACAGTCGAACATGAAGCCTAGTGAACCCAGCCGCACAGCCCCGATGGTCGCCCGACAACGAGCTGCTCATCAGTTGCTCGATCATGGCTCAATCCTCTTTGACCCATTCGCCATGAAGATTCTAGGTGAAGACGAAAAGGACGTGCTTCAATTCGCGAACCAACACCCCTTGGCCAGCATCGGACGTCTGTGTACCGCGGCGCGCAGCCGGATTGCGGAAGATGCTTTGTTAAGAGCAGTCGAAGGAGGGATTCGGCAGATTGTCATCCTTGGCGCTGGACTCGACACTTTCGCTCTCCGGAATCCACATGGCGCACAACAGATCCGTATCTATGAGGTGGACCACCCCGCGACGCAGGCATGGAAAGGCCAGCGCCTGGCTGAAGCTCAAATCGCACTTCCGCCATGGCTTATTTTCGTGCCAGTCGATTTCGAGCGGGATGATGTAGGAGAGAAGCTGGTCGTCGCAGGCTTTCAGCAGAACTCGCCCGCGTTTTTCACTTGGCTCGGGGTTGTGCCCTATCTGACGGAGGATGCTATCGGCCGCACTCTAGACTACATGTCGTCAATCCAGAACTCGGAGGTGGTGTTCGACTACATGGAACCTCCCGAGGCATTCTCAGAAGGGATGCGGGAATTAGTAACGAAGCGGACCGAACAGCTTGAGAAGATGGATGAACGTTGGTCCAGCCGTTTCGAGCCGGCTGGCATTGCGGCGATTCTTCGCTCGCACGGATTTTCCGACTTCGAAGACATCAATTTCCAGGAGATCGCGTCCAGGTTCGGCCGCGCCGTTCAGGGACTCGCGCCCGGACACGCTGGCGTTCATGTTGTCCATGTTAAGCACTAATTGAACGCACTCATCGATTGCTATTCAAATACAGAGCCCTCGAACGAAGATGGGTTCCATCAACAATTAAGAACTAGCACTCAGAAATTAATAGGAAAATCCGAACCCCTACGTTGATCGAGCCTCGCTTCGATCAAGGCAAGTCCCGAAACGAGATATCCACAACCTGCAAGTGATCCTTGTCACAAGGGCGCTGCTCACTTCCCGGCTAGCCTGAGCAAGGCACCTTCAGCAATCTGACGATGAGTTGATCTACCCGTCGCCGTTATGCGCATCCATTCCTTACAGGGCTTGCGCGCGATCTCGATCGCGCTCGTGCTATTGGCGCATCTTTCCGGCACGCACAATTGTTTTCGCTCTCGCGTGGCAGAAAGTTACGGGAATCCGGGGGTGCGTATTTTTCTGGTCCTATCGGGTTATCTCATTACGGGGCAGTTGTTGAAGGAACGCGAAAAGACGGGCAGCATTTCGCTGCGGAATTTTCTATGTCCGCCGCGCCTACCGCATCTTCCCGGCAGGCTATGTCTTTATGCTGATCGCGATAGCAACGCACCGGAAGGATTTATCACCAGCGAACATTGCGACCGCGCTCACGTACACTCTGAATTATTATCCTCGCGGAAATCACGTGCTGGGCCATTTGTGGTCGCTGGGCGTGGAGGAGCAGTTTTACCTGCTGTGGCCGCTTTGTCTGTTGTGGTTTTTTCGCAAGCGAGTGTGGATTGTGGCTGCTGCCGTTGCCGCTGGGCCACCGTTGCGGATCTTATTTTGGTTGCTGTGGCGGCGAGCCGGACTTGAACATCCTTTTCCTGTGTACATGGATGCGCTCGCCATGGGCTCGGCCGTGGCATTGCTCGAACCGCGACTCAAAGCGTTTCAATCAATAGTTCTGAGCCGCAAGTTCGTGCCGGTGCCCATGCTCACCATGCTGCTGCCTTTAGTTGAATTTTGGAACGGCCGCGTGTACCAGACCGTCGCCATCAGCCTCTTTCATCTCGGAGTCGCGCTCACGCTGTTGCATGTGATGGCAAGGCGTTATTGGTTTTTGAACGTGCGTCCGGTCGTGTGGTTGGGAGGCATCAGCTACAGCCTCTATTTGTGGCAGCAGTTTTTCTTTGATCGCGAGTCTTTGGCTGCATGGGCTGCGTTTCCGTTTAATCTGGTGCTGGCTTTGATTTTGGGAGCAGCGTCTTATTATCTTGTGGAACAGCCATTTCTCAGGCTGCGCGAACGGCAAAGCGCAAAGCGACTGCCAGGTAAGGTGGATCTCCCTCAGGAGCTAAAGCCCAGGTCTTTCTTGCGCCCGAGCGGCACGGCCTGAAGCCGCGCCCTAATCCAAAACCTTTTACGAGATGGCTTCTAGAAGTTATATCGATGGTTTCCAGCGCAAAACCGGCTTCCGGGCGGCAGCGGTTTCATCGAGCCGTGAAACCCGCGTGGAGTGCGGCGCGTCGAGCACCGTCTGCGGATCTTCTTCCACTTCTTCGGCAATCGACTTCATCGCCTCGATGAATAAATCCATCTCTTCGACAGACTCGCTTTCGGTCGGCTCGATCATCAACGCGCCGGGAACAATCAGAGGAAACGCCGTTGTGTAGGGATGGAAGCCATAATCGATCAGCCGCTTGGCAATGTCCATGGTGCGTACGCCTTTTTTGGCCTGCGCTTTGTCGCTGAATACGACTTCGTGCATGGTTGGCGTGGAATACGGCAGATCGTAAACGCCCTCAAGGCCTTTGCGAATGTAGTTGGCATTCAAAACCGCGTCCTCGGTGGTTTGGCGCAGGCCATCGGGGCCGTTTGCCTGGATATAGGCGAGGGCGCGGACGAACATTCCGAAGTTGCCGTAAAAGGCGCGAACACGCCCTACTGATTGCGGACGGTTGTACTCGAAGCCGAGTGTGCCGTCAGACTTGGTTATTAACACCGGCGTGGGCAAAAATGGCTCGAGCTTTTTCTTGATGGCCACCGGTCCCGAACCTGGTCCGCCGCCGCCATGCGGCGTGGAAAATGTTTTGTGCAGGTTCAGGTGCATCACGTCCACGCCAAAATCCCCTGGGCGCACCTTGCCCACCAGTGCGTTCATGTTCGCGCCATCCATGTAAAGCAAGCCGCCTTTGGCGTGGAGGATATCGGCGATCTTGTGAATCTCCTGCTCGAAGACTCCCAGCGTGTTGGGATTGGTGAGCATCAGCGCGGCCACATCTTCATTCATCTGCGCTTGCAGCGCCGCAATGTCGACCATGCCTCGCGAATCCGATTTCAAATTCTCGACTGCGTAGTCCACCATCGCCGCCGTCGCCGGATTTGTCCCGTGGGCTGAATCCGGAATCAGAATTTTTTTTCGTGGATGCCCCTGCGCATGGTGATACGCGCGGACCATCAGTAATCCAGTCATCTCGCCATGCGCGCCGGCAGCCGGCTGTAGCGTGATTGCATCCATGCCGGTGATGTCAATCAGGCATTCGCTCAGCGTTTTCAGAATCTGCAACGCGCCCTGCGAAATCTTTTCCGGCTGGTACGGATGGCCATTGGCGATGCCTTCGACCCGTGCCACCGCTTCATTCACCCGCGGGTTGTACTTCATGGTGCATGAGCCGAGAGGATACATGCCGAGATCGATCGCATAGTTCCATGTGGAAAGCCGCGTGAAGTGGCGAATGATTTCGATCTCGCTGATCTCGGGCATGTTGCCGAGATCTTTTCTTTCGGACGATCCGAGGAGTTTCGACGTATCTACTTCGGGTACGTCGAGCGGAGGCAGTTTCCATGCGGCTTTCCCAGCTGACGATTTCTCGAACAGAAGACCTTCGTTCTGGTTGACCTGCGAACTGGCCTTGCGTGTTGTATGCTTCACCGCGCCACCTCCTCGACATCGGCTTGCTCTTTGGCAGGCCGTGTCGAGCCTTCGCTCGCAGCGACTAATCCTGCCACCGTGTCGATTGCGCTTCGCGTGGTTAGTTCGGTGCAGCACCACAACGCCGCATTCCCAAGTTCGGGATAAAATTTCTTCAGCGGCAGGCCACCGATCACCTTGTGTTGAAGCAGGCGATTGTTGATGGCATGCGGCTCTTCGTTGGTCTGAATCACGAACTCGTTAAAGCGTGGAGAGCCGGCAAACAGCACTTTGCCGTGCTTGGCGAACTGGCTTGCAGCGTACGCGGCCTTCGCCAGGTTTTGTTTCGCCAACTCTTTCAATCCAACCTTGCCGTATACCGTCATGAAGATGTTGACCATCAGCGCGACCAGAGCCTGATTGGTGCAGATATTGGAGGTCGCCTTCTCGCGGCGGATGTGCTGTTCGCGGGTGGCCAGAGTAAGTACGAATCCGCGACGGCCCTGCTTGTCGACGGTCTGGCCGACCAAACGACCGGGCATTTGCCGCACATATTTTTCGCGCGTGGCAATCACACCGCAGTAGGGCCCGCCGAATCCTAGCGGCACGCCGAAGGATTGCGCCTCCATGGCGATCACGTCCGCATGGCGCGGCGGCTCCACGATTCCCAGCGATACCGCTTCAGCGATCGATACCACCAGCATTGCGCCGTGCTTGTGGGCAACCGCGGCAATCGCCCCCACATCTTCAATTGTGCCGAAAAAATTCGGCGATTGAATCAGCACGCATGCCGTCTGCGGCGTTATTGATTTTTCCAATTCCGTAAGGTTCACCCGACCATCGTCGCCAAACCCAGCGATGGCTAGGGGCATGCCCTGGTGAGTGGCGTAGGTCGCGAGCACCTCGCGATATTCCGGATGCAGACTTCGTGCCACCACCACCGACCGCCGGCCGGTGAGCCGCACCGTCATCATCACAGCCTCAGCCGCGGCAGTGGAACCGTCGTACATGGAAGCGTTGGCGACTTCCATGCCGGTGAGTTCACAGATCATAGTCTGGAATTCAAAAATCGATTGCAGCGTGCCTTGCGAAATCTCTGCTTGATAAGGCGTGTACGCGGTAAGAAATTCACCGCGCGAGATCAGCGAATCGATAATGACGGGCCGGTAATGCGCGTACGCCCCCGCGCCCAAAAAGCTGGTGTAACCTTCGCCGTTTTCTCGCGAGCGCTGGCGGAAGTAGTCGACGATCTCCGATTCCGCCATCTGACGCGGCACTTTAAGATCACGGCTGAGCCGGTATTCGGTTGGAATGGGTGCGAATAATTCGTCGACCGAGCGCAGCCCAATGGCCTTCAGCATGGCTTCGCGGTCGGCGGGAGACTTGGGTAAATAGCGCATAGGAAATTAATTAGATGTAAGTCCGGGTAGATTCGATTGTGGCAGCCATTTCCCGGGTCACGCCGGGGCCTTGATCACATGAGTCGGCAATGCGCAATGTTTAGTGCCCCGCTTCTTCCGCCACAAACTGTTCGTAAGCGGCAGCGGAGAGCAGATCGCCCAGTTCTCCGGGATTCTTCAGGGTCATCTTCAGCATCCATGAGCCGTGCGGATCTTTGTTCACGTTCTCGGGCGAAGTCGTGAGATCTCCGTTGGTCTCGGTCACGGTGCCGGAGGCGGGGGCATATAAATCCGATACTGCCTTCACCGACTCGACGGTGCCAAACGTGTTGCCCGCGGTAAGGTCCGCGCCGACCTTGGGCAGTTCGACGAAGACGATGTCACCCAAACTTTCCTGCGCGTGATCGGTAATGCCGACCACGGCTTGCTGTCCGACTACTTTGATCCACTCGTGCTGTTTCGTATATTTGCGATCTTCTGGATATGCCATGATGGCTCTGGCTCCTTGCAAAAAAATCCGGGGCGTACGCAGTTTACGTTGTTACTTAGTTTTCTTCGGCCTTTTGTAGAACGGCGCCGGGACGACTCGCGCCGCAACGCCCTGTCCGCGAACTTCTGCCTTCACCACAGTACCGACTACCGAAAATTCCGGCGGCACGTACGCCAGCGCAATATTTTTCTTGAGAAACGGCGCAGGCGATCCACTGGTCACATATCCAATCTCACGGCCGCCGTCATCCAGCACTTTATGCCCGTCCCGTGCGATGCCGCGTTCGATCATTTCCAGTCCGACCAGGGTCCGCTTCACGCCTTCGGACTTTGCCTTCTCCAGCGCGGCGCGGCCGATGAACTCGGGCTTCTCCATTTTGCAGAAGCGGTCGAGTCCGGCTTCCCACACATTGATCGTATCGGAAATTTCATGCCCGTAGAGGGATAGACTGCCTTCGAGGCGCAGAGTATTACGCGATCCTAATCCGCACGGAACCAGGCCGAATTCTTTGCCTGCGTTCAGAATTTCGTTCCAGACCCTCGCGCTGGTGGCTTCATCCGCAGGGATGTAAATCTCGAATCCGTCTTCGGCTGTGTAGCCGGTACGCGCGATCAAAATATTTTTGAGACCGCAGACCGAACCGCGGGTCACCCAGTAGAACTTTACCGCGCTTAAATCCGCGTCCGTCAGCTTCTGCAAAACATCCACGGCTTTCGGCCCCTGGATGGCAATCTGCGTAAAATCGTCCGACAGATTCTCCACCGTACAATCAAACTGCTGCGTGTTGTCGCGCACCCAGTTGAAATCTTTCTCGCGCGTGCCAGCGTTGATCACCAGCAGATATTCGTCTTCGCCCAAGCGATGGACAATCACGTCGTCCACAAAAGTTCCCTGGGGATAGAGCAGTGCCGAATATTGCGCCTGTCCGACAGCCAGCCGGGAAGCGTCATTCATGGAGATGTGCTGCACCGCAGCCAGGGCCTGTGGCCCGGCCAGGCGAATGTCGCCCATATGGCTGACGTCGAAAATGCCGACGCCGGTGCGCACCGCCATGTGCTCGTTGATGATGCCGCAGCCGATCGACGCCGGATATTCGACAGGCATGTCCCAGCCGCTAAACTCCACCATCTTCGCCCCCATCTGGCGATGGACGGCGTTCAAGGCAGTTTTGCGGACGGCGACGGTCGCCTCAACAAAAGACAAAATCTAAACCTCGGTAAGTAGCAGGATCGCCAAGAGTGGCGCGACCAATTACCGTAACATGCGCTTTTTCGGCGGGTCAAACCGGAAGTTCTTATGTTAGGGCCGACACATCGTATCCCCGGCGAAGCTTAGTGCATCTCGCGCCCAGCATCTTTCCCCGCCCTGCTAGACTCCAATGTTTGGAGGTAGCACTTTGCAGGCAGTCTATATTCTTTCCGCAGTGCGCACGCCGATTGGGAAGTTTGGCGGGGCGCTTGCGTCGCTGACGGCGGCTGATATGGGCGTGGTGGCCGCCAAGGCTGCGATTGAGCGCGCCGGAATTGAGCCCGCGCAGGTGGAAGAAACCATCTTCGGCAATGCGCGGCAGGCGGGCGGCGGACCGAATCCGGCGCGGCAGATTTCCATCCGCAGCGGCGTGCCGCAGGAAGTTCCAGGGTTCACTGTCAATAAGGCTTGCGCCTCGGGGATGAAGTCCATCGCTCTGGCGTATCAGTCAATTCTGCTTGGCGACGCGAGCTGCATTCTGGCGGGGGGCACAGAGTCCATGTCGCGGCTTCCTTATTATCTGGAAGCGCGCTGGGGATACCGGCTGGGCAATCAGGAGTTGGTCGATGGCATGTATCGCGATGGTTTCTTTTGTCCCATGGCGAAGATGGTGATGGGTGAAACCGCCGAAGTGCTGGCCGAACACTACAAGATTTCGCGCGAAGAACAAGACGAATATGCGTTGATGTCACAGACGCGGGCCGGGCGAGCGATCGCGGCTGGACGATTCGACGATGAAATTGTTCCGGTCACAATTGAAGGAAAGAAGGGCGCAATCACATTTAGCCGCGACGAACATCCGTTTCCGGAGGCGAGCATGGAAAAGCTGGGCAAGCTGGCCCCAGTATTTGCGAAGACGGGCACGGTCACGGCTGGAAACTCTTCGGGGATCACCGATGGCGCGGCCGCCGTGGTTGTCGCGAGTGAACATTTCGTGAAGAAGAACGGGCTGAAGCCGCTGGCGCGAATTTCGGCCGTGACCTCGGCGGGAGTCGATCCACGGGAGATGGGAATTGGGCCGGTCCCGGCTTTGCGCAAGCTCGAGGAGAAGCATAACCTCCGGCTGCACGATTTCGGATTGATCGAGATGAACGAAGCCTTTGCCGCGCAAGTGCTCGCTTGCGACCGGGAACTGAATTTCAATCGCGACCGGCTCAACGTGAACGGGGGAGCGATTGCGATCGGGCATCCCATCGGCTGTACGGGAACGCGAATTACAGTCACGTTGCTGCACGAAATGCTGAAGCGGAATACCCGGCGTGGCGTGGCCACTCTCTGCGTGAGCGGCGGGATGGGAATGGCGCTGGCGCTGGAGAATGCGGCGTAAGCGCGTTGACGCCGGCAAAACACGGTCGCTATACTTTCAGCTGTAAGTTGTTCACTCAGGAGACGGAATGACGCTTTCCGCCGTAATCGTGGACGATGAGCAACTCGCCCGCGACGAACTCGCTTACCTGCTGAAGCACGGAGGCGATGTTACGGTTGTGGCTCAAGGGAAAAATGGCCTTGAGGCCGTCAACCTCATCAAGGAACATAATCCCGACCTCGTTTTTCTCGACGTGCAAATGCCGGGGCTCGATGGCTTCGGCGTGATCAAGAAGCTTCTCGACAAGAAAATTCCGCTTCCCAAGATTGTCTTCGCCACGGCGTTTGACCAGTACGCGGTAAAGGCCTTTGAGGTCAATGCCGTGGATTACCTCCTAAAGCCCTTCGATAAGAAGCGGGTGGCGCAATCGGTACAAAAGGCGCGCACGCAGCAGGAAGCGGCGGGACTGCCGGCAGAAAAAATTGACACCCTGGTGCGCATGCTGCAGGCGCCAAAATCGTCGAACTCCAAAATACTGCTCAAGGCGGTTGGCAGAATGTTTCTGGTAGACCAGAAGGAGATCTGCTACGCCTCGATCGAAGATGGGGTGATCACGGTGGTGACGGCAGGTTCGTCAGGTATGGAAGGCCATTCCAACTGCCGGACTTTGGAAGAACTACTCTCCAGCCTGGATCAGGGATTGTTCTGGCGGGCGCACCGGTCTTACTTAGTTAATGTG
>JBAUVJ010000003.1:0-1539 GCA_049583165.1 Candidatus Sulfotelmatobacter sp.
GCGGATATTGCCCGTGTGATTCAGATTGAAGACAACAATGGGCAGATTGTTGTCCTTGCATAGCGAAATCGCGGTCGAGTCCATCACTTTCAATCCCTGCTTCAGAACGTCCATGTACGTAATCTGATTGAATTTTCGGGCACCGTCGACCTTCATCGGATCGGCGTCGTAAATTCCGTCCACTTTGGTGGCCTTCAGAATCACGTCCGCCTTGATCTCCATCGCGCGCAGCGACGCCGCAGTATCCGTCGAAAAATAGGGATTGCCCGTGCCGCCGGCAAAAATTACGACGCGCCCTTTTTCCATGTGCCGGATCGCGCGCCTTCGGATGAACGGCTCGGCTACCTGATTCATCTCGATAGCCGTCTGCACGCGCGTGTACACGCTCTGCTTCTCGAGAGCATCCTGCAGAGCAAGGCCGTTAATCACCGTAGCCAGCATGCCCATATGATCAGCGGAAACGCGGTCCATGTCTTTCGCCTGCTGGGCGACGCCGCGGAAAAAATTTCCGCCGCCCACCACAATCGCAATCTGCACTCCCAGCTTGTGAACGTCGCCGATTTCTGCTGCAATTTCGTGAATGCGCGTAGGATCGACGCCAAAGCCCTGGCCCGCGGCCAGCGCCTCACCGGACAGCTTGAGCAGAATTCGTTTGAAGACAGGGGTTGTCATGGTTGTCGTCGGCAGATCGGATCTGATCCGCAGTTGTTGCGGGTCCATCAGTCCGTAGACAGTGTACCGCGTTAGGAGATGAATAAGCCCGAAGCAAACTCACGCAAAAAAGGCGCCCCGCAGGGCGCCTGAATTACTCCGCTTTCGGCTCTGTAGGCTTGGTGATGGCGATGGTCTCACCCGCGTCGCCAACTTTAAATCGTGCGAAGCGGCGCACAGCGATGTTCTCGCCCAGCTTGCCGATCTTGGCCGCAATCAGCTGCGAGATCGAGATGGTCTGGTCTTTAATAAAGGGCTGCTCCAGCAGGCAAACCTCTTCGTAGAATTTTTCCATCTTGCCGGTGACCATCTTCTCGGCGATGTTCGCGGGTTTGCCGCTCTTGATCGCCTGGTCGAGAAAGATTTCCTTCTCGCGCGCGAAATCGGCGTCCGTAACGTCTTCCTTACGGACATATTTCGGATCGCTCGCCGCAATGTGCATCGCGATATCATGCACCAGTTCTTTGAAATCTTCGGTACGAGCCACAAAGTCGCTCTCGCAGTTCACTTCGACGAGCACACCAATCTTGCCGCCGGCGTGAATATACTCCGCCACCGCGCCTTCGCTGGTCACGCGGGTAGCTTTCTTGGCCGCGACCGACACACCCTTTTTGCGCAGAATGATGACCGCCTGCTCGTGGTCGCCCTTCGCTTCAGTCAGAGCCTGCTTGCAATCCATCATCGGGGCTCCGGTCTTCTCCCGGAGTTCTTTCACTTGTGCTGCTGAAATATTCACTGTAGTAGTTCCCATAAAGTTTCCAGTTTCGCGTTTCTAGTTTCGAGTGATTGGAATTGTGATATGCGCTTCAGGCCACCCGAAACTGGAAA
>JBAUVJ010000004.1:0-13561 GCA_049583165.1 Candidatus Sulfotelmatobacter sp.
ATGGCCGCGTCGAAGATCGACGTGGCCAACAAAGACAAAGTGGCGGCGCTGAAACGCTATTGCAAGAAGCGGAAGCTGAAGTTGTACGAAATCTCGGCGGTGACCGGCAAAGGGATCGAAGAACTGAAGTACGCGATGGCCAAGGAAGTCGAGGCTCTGCGTGAGCAGTCGGCGAAGCAGGCCGAAGTCGTAGAGGGCTGACGGCTGGCCGAAGGGCTTCATGCCCGCGGTATTTGCGATCCGTGCTGGAAGTGGTACTGCAAAATCTTCGCAGCCAGAGCGGGAAGCATTTCTTCTCCGGCGGACTTCACCGTCCGCACAATCTGTCCCCGGCAAACTACTTCTGTGGGGGAAAGCCCGGCGATCTCAGCCGGCAGAACCAGATTGATCTCCAGTTGCACATTGGGCTGGAGAACACCTTCGGCCTGGAAGAGCAATCCGGAGCGGCTGATGTTTCTGGTTTCGCCGTCGTGCCAATTTGTTTCGTCGAGCAGGCGATATTTCAAGGGCAAGTGAAGTTGAAAACGGGGAGCGCGCGAGAGGGGAGTTTTTTCCGATCCCTGGCGCGTTGAAGCGCGAGCGGCAAGTACTGACATATCGGCCTCACTTAAGACAGGAGTAGAATCCAAAACCTCACGAACTTTGCTCTTCAGGTCACGAAGGGTGAAAGGTTTTTGAAGCAGACGCACGCCCGCGTCCAGCGTGCCGTTGTGCCCGATCACATTTTCGGTGTAGCCGGACATGTAGAGGACTTTGGTCTGTGGACGAATCTCCGAAATCCGCTGCGCCAGTTCGCGACCGTTCATGCCGGGCATGATCACATCCGTGAGAAGTAAGTGGATCACGCCTTCATTCGCGACAGCGATCTGCATGGCCGCCGCTCCGTCCGCGGCCTCGATCACCTTATATCCCTGCTTCTCCAGGAACTGGCGGGCGAGGTAGCGCAGATTGGCTTCGTCCTCGGCGAGGAGGATGGTTTCCGTACCCGGTTCAGTGAAAACGGCTTCCTCGGGGGAGATGACTTGGGCGATGCTTTCTGGCCTTTCGGCGACTCGCGGCAAATAAATCTTGAACGTGGTGCCTTTGCCGGACTCGCTGGAAACCCAGATGTAGCCGCCGCTCTGCTTGATGATTCCGTAGACCGTGGAGAGCCCGAGGCCGGTTCCCTTGGTGCCTTTGGTGGTAAAGAAGGGCTCGAAAATGTGCGACTGAGTGTCGGAATCCATGCCCAGGCCGGTGTCGCTGATCGTCAGCAGTACATAATCTCCCGCGCGGAGCGGAGCGTGAAAACGGGCATACTCTTCATCGAGCGAAACGTTGGAGGTCTCGATGGTGAGTTTGCCGCCGGAGGGCATGGCGTCGCGGGCGTTGACTGCGAGATTCATGATGACCTGATCGATCTGCCCAGCGTCGGCACGGACGGCGCCAATTGAGGCGGCCGGGACCATCACCAGATCGATATCCTCGCCGATCACCCGGGTGAGCATCTTGAGGTTTTCAGTGACGACTTCATTGAGATCGAGAATCTTCGGAGCCAGCATCTGCTTGCGGCTGAAGGCGAGCAGTTGGCGGGTGAGGGTTGAGGCGCGGCCGGCTGCACCGGCAATCTCCTGGGCAGGTCCACGAAGTGAGGGGTCTGGACCGAGGCGATCGAGCAGGAATTCGGAGTATCCCGAGATAACCATCAGCAGATTATTGAAATCGTGGGCAATGCCGCCGGCAAGCCTGCCCACGGCTTCCATTTTTTGCGATTGCTGAAGTTGCTGCTCCAGAGCGCGGCGCTCGGTTACATCTTCGGCGAATAGCTCGAAGGCCTTTTCTTTATCGTCGTTAGAAACCGCCCGTCCGGAGACCCGAACTATGGTGCTGACTCCGTCCTTACGCTTCCATTCCGCGATGAGGCCGTTGAAAGGCGCGGCAGAGTGGAGAAAGTCGGCCAACTGAAACCAATGATGGGTGTCGGCGTAAAGGCCTCCTAAATGTCTTCCCAGCAAATCCTGCGGGGAAGAGTATCCGAGCATGGTCAGCAATGCGGGATTGACATCCAGCAATTCGCCGGCGGAATCACAGCGGCAGATGCCATAGGGAGCGTTGGTGACCAAGGAGCGGAAACCCATCTCGGAGCGGCGCAATCCTTCCTGCGTGGCCCGGAGCGCGGCGTTGAACCAGCAGATGAGCGCCGCCAGTACAACAAAAAGCGCCAGGCGCATCATGGTGGAGCGAAATTG
Source organism: Candidatus Sulfotelmatobacter sp. (assembly GCA_049583165.1). GTDB lineage: Bacteria > Acidobacteriota > Terriglobia > Terriglobales > Acidobacteriaceae > Sulfotelmatobacter. Next base: position 2,229 of record JBAUVJ010000004.1, read on the forward strand.
GGCCGGGGTTTGTTCGGAAGAAAACGAGAAGTAGGCGCTGACGGTGAGGGCGAACGAAGTGGCGACGAGTCCGGGCTTCCAGCCGCCGTACCAGGCGCTTACCATCACGGCGACGGCAAATACAGCGAGCCGGCTTTCTGTGATGTTGGGAAGAAGGACGGCAGGGATCAGCGCCAGCGTGGTGCTGAGGACGGCTACGCCGTAGCGCAGGATGGGCGCACGGGTAGGTTTGATGCGGAGTAGGGGGAGGTTTACTCGCATAGGAGTGATGCTAACGTTACATTCTTAGATGCGCGAGATTACGGGAGTTCATTTCAAATTCGCAGATGGGCGGCTCCCTGGCAGTTAACCCGTGCCAAGTGGACAGTGAACTATTTCGCGCGGGGTGATGTCCGGAAATCTGTGCGGGTCGGGGAAAAGTATTTGGAAGTTAGGCGGAACTTGCCATCCGCGCCGGAAACGAAGACACTAGCGCGGATGAATATTGGATTGTTTGGCGGCACTTTTGACCCGATTCATCGGGGGCATTTGGCGCTGGCACGGGCGGCGAGCGAGCGCTGCAAGCTGGGCAGGGTTCTGTTCGTGCCGGCAAATATTCCGCCGCATAAGCAGAAACAGCCGCTCTCGGCTTTTCCGCACCGCTACGCCATGATTGCCCTGGCTACGGCAGCGGAGAAGAACTTTCTGCCTTCCTTGCTGGAAGCGCCGGAAGAGTCCGATTCGGTCAGCGCGCGCGGAAAAAAGGAGAAGGACCGGGCGGAGAAACCGAACTATACCATCGACACTATCAAACGCCTTAAACAGGAATTCAAGAAGGCAGACCGGCTGTTCCTGTTGATCGGCATCGACGCTTTTGCGGAGATTGCCAAGTGGCACGAGGCGGAGGCGTTGTTTCGCGAGTGTGAGTTTGTAGTTGCCGGCCGGCCGGGTTATTCGCTGGCGGACGTGGCGAATGCGCTGCCGGCGAGCCTGCGTCCGCGGCAGGAAGCGATGCGGCCGTTTCAGAAGCAGGCGGCGACGGGAGATTTGGTGCTGCGAGGCGCCAGCATCCATCTGCTGGACGAAATCTACCAGCCTATTTCTTCGACTGCGGTCCGCCAGGCTGCGGCCGCTGGGAAACCCTTGGGGCGTTTTGTGCCGCCGGAAGTCGCCGACTACATTAAGAAAGCCGGACTCTACAAAGCGCGCTTTCCACAGGAATGACTTCGTCGACCGAGCCTTCTGCCATTTACAATGATGAAGACACGAACTACGCTCTGCATGAAAAAAAGCGATTTGAAGCTACAAGTAGCAGCCGCAATTCAGGCCTGCCTCGACAAAAAAGCGGAAGAACTTTCAATCCTGGAAATGGAAAAAGGGTCGGGAGCGTTCACCGATTACTTTGTACTTTGCAGCGGCACCAACCCGCGCCAGGTACAAGCCATTGCGGATGAAGTGGAGCTGCGCCTGAAGGCGGAGGGTATACGGCCAGCGCACGTTGAAGGGTATCGACAGGCAGAGTGGATCCTGGTCGACTACGTTGACTTCGTGGTGCACGTTTTTTCCGAGAAGGCGCGCAAGTTTTATGATCTGGAGCGCCTGTGGAAGACGGCCAAGCGCCTGGAGGCGGCGGAGCTAAAGCCGGTGGTGAAGCGTAAGGTGGCGTCGAAGGCGAAAGCTGCGCCGCGGAAGCGCGTGGCGGCTGTCCGGCGGAAGAAATCCTAGAGTCGTCAACCGTTCCGTGAAGATTAAGATTGCGTGGGTGGGCAAGACGAAAGAGCCGAGCATTCAGGTTCTGACGGATGAGTATCTGAAACGGATTGCGCGGTATGTTCCGGTGGAGGGGGTTGCTCTCCGCGATGAACATGCATTGCTGCAATTGTGCGGTCGGGCGCCCTCGGCCAAGGCGGGAAAGTCCGCGGGCGGGAGGTCGACGTTGGTGGTGATGGATTCGCGCGGGCAGCAGTTTTCGTCAGAACAGTTTGCGCGTTTTATCGGCGACTATCAGGACCGCAATCCTTTGCCGTTGATTTTTGCGGTGGGGCCTGCGGATGGATTTACCGAGGCAGGGCGCAACGCGGCGCAGCAGACGGTTTCTCTTGGGCCGATGACGTTGCCGCATGAACTGGCGCGCGTGATTTTGCTCGAGCAGGTCTACCGGGCGTTCACTATTTTGAAGGGACACCCTTATCATGCAGGGCACTAGAGGACGACCACTGGGGCTAGAAGCCCGCAGGTTTTAACGGCTTACGCGGCGCTAAAGCGCCGCTCTTCCACAGTGGCACGCACGTTCGCGCACGATGGCAGACACGTTCGCGCAGGGTGGCACACGCGTTCGCGCACGGCGGCAGACACATTCGCGAGTTTTTCCGCGGCCTGCTAGAGTTTCGACGTACGAATGGTGTGGTAATTACTAAGGCAACTGCTAAAGTATAGGTTTGGGAGTTGAGCAATGAAAGATGTGATGGAACTGTTGCGGGCGAAAGAGCAGGAATTATTGAAGGTGAGGCGGCAGGTCGAGGCTCTACGGGTCGCGTTGCCGCTGTTGCGGGCAGAGGACGATTCGCAGGCAAGGGAACAGCGGCAGTTCCCGGAGGAGCAGGGACGGTAGAGCCGTCGGCGTGCTTTCAAAAGTGGAGTAGGCCAGAGCGGAAGTGAGTACTGATTGAGTAATTGGGTAATTTGAAATCAACCCAAGCTTTGGAGTGTGGAATTTCAATTACCAAATTACAAAATTGCTTAATTGCAAAATTTCTTATGGCTTGGTTTAAGCGGGAATCCGGGGAGCTCGACAATTCGGGGGCGAAGACGGTGCGCACCGAAGGGTTGTGGGTGAAGTGTGAGAGCTGCCGGCAGATCATCTGGAAAAAAGATCTGGAAGAGAATTTGAACGTGTGTCCGAAGTGCGGCAAGCACTTCCGCATCGATGCGCGGGCGAGACTGGCCTTGCTGCTGGATGAAAATCAGTACGAGACGATGGATGGAAATCTTTCGTCGACCGATCCGTTGAAGTTTGTGGATTTGAAGCGGTACTCGCAGCGGTTGCGGCAGGCGCAGCATGATACCGGACTGAAAGATGCGGTGATCAACGCCCAAGGCAAACTTCTAGGACGGCCGGTGGTGGTGAGCGTGATGGAATATGCGTTCATTGGCGGCAGCATGGGCGCCGTGGTTGGGGAGATGATTACGCGAGCGGTGGAGCGGGCGCTGGAGTCGAAGTCTCCTCTGATTATCGTGTCAGCCTCGGGCGGGGCGCGGATGATGGAAGGTGTAGTCAGCCTGATGCAACTGGCCAAGATTTCGGCTGCGCTAGCTCGTCTGGATGAGGCGAAGATTCCATATATTTCCGTCATGACTGACCCCACCACGGGTGGCGTGACCGCATCGTTTGCCATGCTGGGGGATTTGAATATTGCTGAACCTGGCGCGCTGATTGGATTCGCTGGTCCACGGGTGATCGAGCAGACCATTCGGCAGAAGCTACCAGCCGGATTTCAGCGCAGCGAATTTTTGCTCGAGCACGGAATGCTTGATGCGGTGGTGCCTCGGCAGGAGCTTAAACCTTATATTGGGCGAGCGCTGGAATTTATGGTGGCATGATCATCGGGTCTCGCTTTTCCGCTTTTTGACCGTCAAATAAGCCCATGCCACGATCTGCTGCGACTTGAATCTTCGCTGGCACTTTACAATCTGAAATACAAGCTGAGAGTTTCTTGATGTCTTATCAAACTGCGGTGTCGCGCATGTTTGCGCTGGGCCATGAGCTGGCACAGACGCCTTCGCACAAGTTCGACTTGCAACATATGCGCGTGCTGTTGCAGGCTCTCGATCATCCCGAGCGGCGGTTTCCAAGCGTGCTGATCGCGGGCACGAATGGAAAAGGATCGACGGCGGCGACACTGGCTTCGATCCTTGCTGTGTCGAAGATAAAAACCGGTTTGTATACTTCGCCGCATCTGGTGCGGATTAACGAGCGGATTCGCGTCGATGGTAAGGAGATCAGCGAAGACGATTTCGCGAAACTCTACACCAAGGTTGATGGTGTGGCGGAGAGGTTGGTGGAGGGAGCGCGATTGCCCTGGCATCCCAGCTTCTTTGAGATGATGACGGCGATTGCGTTCGAATATTTTGCGCGGGAGCGAGTGGAACTGGCGGTGCTCGAAGTGGGCATGGGCGGGCGGTTGGATGCGACGAATGTGGTTGAGCCGCGGGTGAGCGTGATTACCGATATATCGCTGGATCATCAGAAGTTTTTGGGAAATACCGTGGGCGAGATTGCGCGGGAGAAAGTTGGAGTGATTCGGCCGGGCGGCGCGGTGGTCACTCTTCCGCAGCAGCCGGAGGCGAATGATGTGATCGGGAACACGATTTTGGAATTGGGGGCGCGCGCGGTCAACGCTGTTCCGTATGTGCCGCCGGTTTCGCCGGGGAGTTCGCAGTACCTAGCAACGAGTGGCGAAGTAACGAGTACCGAGCAAGGAAAATCCAGGTTCGTTTATCGGTATCCGTTGCAGGTTCTGGAGGGACAGATTTTGGTGGAGACGGGGCTGGTGGGGCGTCACCAGTTGCGCAATGTGGCGCTGGCGATTGCCGCGGCGGTCGAGTTGAATCAGCAGGGATTCGGGAGCATCACGGCGAAGAGTATCGAGAGCGGTATCCGCGAAACCCGGTGGCCGGGGCGGTTTCAGGTGATTCCGGCGCGGGCGGGATGGCCGGAGATTGTGATCGATGTGGCGCACAATCCAGCGGGCGCGTGGGCGCTGCGTTCAGCCCTTTCGGAAGCGTATGGCGGCCGTCCGATGATTTTTGTTTTCGGAGCGATGCGGGATAAGGCAATCTCAGAGATGGCGGAGATTCTTTTCCCGCTGGCGGAGCGAGTGATTGCAACCACACCGGAAAATCCCCGGGCGGCGTCTGCGGAGGAAATCCGGAATGCGGCGGTGAGAACCGGAGTTGAGATTGAAGCAGTGGCCGATGTGGCGGGCGCCGTGGAACGGGCCAGAGCGCTGGCGAGAGCAGAAACGGTTGTGGTGATTACGGGGTCGATTTATTTGGTTGGCGAAGCAATGGGCAGTATTGGGGCGCAGGTCTAAGACGCGCGTTTTTGCATTTTTCCCCTAGAATAGAAATTGTGCACGAAGTGAATTCACCGGTCGAAGTGGAAACAGGGCCCAAAGCAGCGCCTTTGGAGGCGCGGCGAAGTCCGCACGCGATTCCTGGAGAAGAGTATGGCTGGGCGAGCCGGCTGCGCTCTTACCTGATTCTCGATCCCCTGATCTGGCTGTACACGCTGGTTTTGGGGGTGCTTGCGCTGCCCGGCGGAGTGTTCGACCGCAGCGGACGGCGTCTGCATTGGTTTTCGCGGACATGGTCATGGCTGATCATGAAGACGATTTTGTCTCCGGTGAAGGTTTCCGGGCTGGACAAGATCGATACCACCAAGCCGCATGTTTATGCGGTCAATCATGCCTCGGCGATGGACATTCCGGTCTTGTACGTTTATTTTCCGTTTCAATTTCGCATTGTTTTCAAGAAAGAGTTGTTGGTATACCCGGTGGTGGGCTGGCAGCTGAAGCGTTCCGGGCAGGTGTGCATCGATCAGCAGAAGCCGACCAATTCGATTGCGGCGATCCGGTCGGCGGTGAAAAGTTTGAAGGCGGGTATGCCGCTGGTGATTTATCCCGAGGGCGGGCGTACTCCGGATGGCGAGATCAAGCCGTTTCTGCCGGGGGCATTTTTTCTGGCGATCAAGGCGCAGGTGGATATCGTGCCGGTGGCCTTGGTGGGAACTTACGAACTGCTGCCGATGGATACTTACCACATCAAGTGCCGTCCGCTGGAGATGAGGGTGGGCGAGCCTATCTCGACTACGGGGTTGACGATGCGGGATCTGGAAGCAGTGTCCGCGAGGGTGCGGAAGGCGATTGAGGAGTTGTACTACGGCGACGCAAAGCCGCTTTTCCGGGCTTGAAAATAGAGTTGGGGTTGTTCGCGGACAAGCTTGAGTTCGGTCGACGGAAGCCGTGAGAAATCCCGTTCTTGTCGATGATTGCGCGATTAGTTGGCGGTGGGGAACTTCTCTAGATAGGCATCGACAAATGGGGTTGGATCGGAGATATCGCTGCGTACGGTCACAAGGACACTTCCGTCAGTCCAGTAGAAGTCTCCGTGACCCCGCTCATGCGGGTTCTCCAGCGCATGAATATGATGGCCGATTCTGACGAGGTTTTCTGGTTGCTGATAGTAACCGGGACCCGAACCGTAAGCTTTACCGCGCATCGCATACTCGGCCCACGCGGGCGCGGGGTATTGAATGATTTCAACATCGATGGCAGGTGGATTGGCACCGCAGCGCTCCGACGTTAGGCGCATGTAGCACATGCTAAAGTGTGCAAATTCAGGTTGGTTCGGCTGGGACTTCGATAACCTGTAACCCATAGGGCTGGGGCTGGGTGTGGTGCCTGCGATCGGCTGGTCGATAAAAACGTCCTTCGCATCCAGGGCCTCTAGAGGAGGGAGATTATCCAGCGATGGTTGGGTGGAGCGGTATTCGGCGTAAAGCCGAGTTTGCCGGTCAAAGTTGTGGCTGGTCCAGAGGATTCTCCCGATAAAAGATACAAAAACGGCACAGAGAAGGCCGACGAAAGTCCAGCCTACGAACGAGACATGCCGGGGTTGCGACGCTCGGGTCGGATGTGAGGCGACCGGTTCCGTGCCAATGCGATAGGATCCCGGCCAGTAGCCTTTGTCGTGGGTGACGGGTTCCAATTGCAAGACACTGCCGAGCACTGCGCCCATGCCTGCCGGCCACACCAGAAACAGGGTAGCCATGCCAGGCATTTCGCCGGAACGTTGGATCGACATAGCGCCCTCAAACAAAGAACCGAACGCGTAGCCAGCGAGGCCGAGCAAACCTCCCGCCAGCGAACACCAGAGGGCCCGCGACAGCAGACGCCTTCTTTCCGGTGAGTAGAGGAAGAGGGCGACGGCGCATACGCAAAACCCGCCGATGACTCCGCCCACGATCATGATGAACGCGGGAGGGTTGACGGACTGTGTGGGTTCACCGTGCGGTATCGCCATGTCAGCGAAGACGGTTGCGAAATAAGCCCCGATATATGAGGCGGAGGACGCGACACAAAGAGCCAGAGCTTTGACTACGGATCGCTCACGGGCAAACAAGCACAGGAATAGAGCGATCGTCAGTCCGAAGATTGCGCCCGGAGTAAAAAGCCCAGCAGCGCCCCCCAAGAGCGGCATACAGAGAAGCGTTAGGATGCCAGACAATAAGCCGGCGAGTCCAAGGCCGAGAATCATGTTCGCCAAGTGCGTTTTCATGGTTCTCGGAAAACTTTACTCGGGCGGTCCATCAACGGAAAGTAACTTCGGTACTCGTGAGCACGACGAGAAGTCAAATTCCCCACCCTGTCCTTGCACAATACGCAAGGACTAAGGATGGGGCACCCGGCCGTGCCCTACACAGATATTTATGAGACAGCCTGATTCTCTAGGCGGCCTTCTGTTGCTCGTTACAAACCTTCTGATAATATTCGCGTCCGCGCTGGTAGCCGGTGGTAAATGCTTCCTCAAGGTCGACTCCGGGATACTGGTTCTGGATATCCTCGAGCCTGGCATTCATCTCGCCTGAGGCCTGGTCGAATTCCAGGCATCGGGTTTTGGCGTGCAAAGCGGCTTCGAATCCCAGGCGATAAAATTTTTCGTCTCCGGCGAAATCTCGTCCGGATTTCGAATAGTGGCTCTCTTCGACGTCGCGCAGGCCGATCCACCATTGGTGGCGCGCGTCGTCGATGGTCTCGGCACCATTCTCTCGAAGCAGATCGCGGAGCGACAAAGCGGATTCTTCACTCTCAGCCATCGCGATGACTACGCCGCGGCCCTTGCGAAGCGCGTCTTCGTAGACATAGATTTCATCGTGCGGCAATCCTTCGGATGAAGATGCTTCGACCCTTTCGCCGACCGCTGCTCCGGCCGTCGCTCCCGCCGCTCCCAGAATCGCCTCCCCGAGCAGACCCAAAGCAGAAATGGGACCGACGCCGGGCAGCAGCAGGACCAGGAGTGCGCCGCCGGCCACTGCTACACCGCCGCCCATCAACGCGCCGATGGCTTTGCCGATACCGGGCTGTTCGGAATCGTCCACGGGAACAGGCTGTAGTTCCTGTTCAACCTGCTGGGCGCTTCCGGGGGTCAGCAACGTGACTCGATCCTGCGGGATGCCGGCTTTGCGAACTTTCTCGACGGCGCTTTGAGCAGCAGATGGGCTGGTGAACACTCCGCTGACAGCTTTCATAATTCACCTGTCCTTATCTCTTTTCTCTTCCTCTTTATCTCTATCTCTTTCAGGTTTCCGAGCGGGCTATGATGATGGCGCGAGCGCTCGCAGTTCCTGGTTGCACCGGGCGATGCGCCAGATGCCAAGATAAGTTAAGGCCGCTCAGCAAATTTCGTCAAGCTCCGGGGTTAGCGTAACCTTTTCCGGGTGCGGGCGTTATCCCTGTGTAAGATTACTCCGCGCGGAGAATTCGTGAAGGCTCTGAGGAAAGAAGCGGACGAGCGGCTTCTGATTGAAGAGGCGCAGAAGGACCCTGCGCGCTTCGCGGAGCTTTACGAAAGCAATTTTGAACGGGTGTATGCGTATGTGGTGCGGCGGGTGGGGGATCGCGAGGAGAGCGAGGATTTAACCTCCGAGGTTTTCCACCATGCGCTGGCCAATCTAAAGCGCTTTGAGTGGCAGGGCATTCCGTTTGCGGCGTGGTTGTTTCGGATTGCGGCCAATTTGATTTCGGATCGCTGGCAAAAATCGAACCGGGAGCAGTTGACCGACGAGCCGGACCGGATCGATTTGGCGCAGGCTAAGAACCAGGATTTCGAAGAGGTAGAACGAAGGGCGGCGTTGTTTCGCCTGGTGAGTACATTACCCGCAGAGCAGCAACGGGTGGTCGCATTGCGGTTTGTAGAACAGAAAAGCATTAAGCAAGTTGCGCGGGAGATTCGCAAGAGCGAAGGCGCGGTGAAGCAGTTGCAGTTCCGCGCGCTGAGCAATCTGCGGGCGCGCATGGAGGGTGCCGATGCCTAAGCGCTCTCTGAATCGGGGAAATAACGAGGCTAGCAAGATCGAGCAGCTGAACAAGGCGGTTGACTCGATGCTGGCTCGAGTAGATGGCAAGGCTCCAAAGGTTGCGGCTGAAATCGAGCCACTGGTACGCATCGCGGCGGAATTGCGCAATCTGCCGAATGCGAGTTTCAAGGCACGATTGAAATCTGAATTTGAGGAGAAGAAGCGTATGTCCGCTATTGCCGAACCTATTGCGGCCGTTCACACGACGGCAGCGCCAAGATTAGCGTTTAAAGATGTCGCCAAGGCGATCTCGTTTTACGAGAAGGCCTTTGGGGCGCGGGAAAAATCTCGTTTCGAAGTTGGGGGAACGATTCCCCATGCCGAGCTGACGATCGGCGACTCGACCATTCTAATGACTGGTGAGTGGCCCGAGGGCGGGCGCTTTAGCGCAGAAACGATTGGCGCTTCGCCGGTGGAGATGTCGCTGAGCGTAGCCGATGTGGATAGTTTCGCGGAACGCGGAGTGGCCGCCGGACTGATCGTGAAGCGGGCGATTCAGGATCAATTCTATGGTCGTCGCGACGTGTTGTTGATCGATCCCTTCGGTTACACATGGAATGTCAGCACGGTGAAGGAAGAGTTGTCGATCGAGGAGATGCACCGGCGGATGGAAAAGCTCACGATCGGACCCGAGGGCGGGCGAATGCCACGAGGGAGCGGGTCCACGGGTGTAAGCCCAGTCCCGAGCGGATTCCGGATGGTGACCCCTTATCTGGTGGCTGAGGACGGCAATGCGCTCATTGATTTTGCCTTGCAGGCTTTTGGCGGGGAAGAAGTCCTGCGCGTTGCGACGCCGACCGGAGTGCATGGCGAGGTTCGCATCGGCGATTCGATGATGATGATTGGCGGCGGCGTGGAGGGCAAGAAATTTCCGGCCACGCTGCATCCCGGCGCGCTGCACGTTTACGTGGAGGATGCGGATGCGGTCTACAAGAAGGCGCTGGCGGCGGGGGCGACGTCGATCGACGAGCCTCGCGATCAGGAATATGGCGAGCGCTCGGCCACGGTGAAGGACGCCGCGGGCAACCTGTGGTATATCGCCACGCACAAGGGCGAGAGCTACATCGCCAAGGGGCTTAACAATGTGAATCCATACTTGCACCCGCTGCGGGCCGAGCCGCTGATCGGCTTTCTGAAGCGGGCGTTTGGGGCGCAGGAGATCGCGAAGTATGCCTCGCCGGATGGGGTGGTGCATCACGCCGAGATTCGGGTGGGCGATTCGGTGGTGGAAATGGGTGAGGCCCACGGGAAATATGAGCCGATGCCAGCGATGTTCTACCTGTACGTGCCGGACTGCGACGCGCTGTATCGTCGTGCACTGGCGGCAGGGGCGAAGTCACTGCACGAGCCGACGGATCAGCCGTACGGGGACCGGAGCTCTGCGGTTACGGATAGCTTCGGGAATACGTGGTATTTTGCGACGCATGTGAAGGATGTGTAGGCGCGGTTAAGGTGAAATTGCTCGGTATCCGGGCATGTTTCAGCGATCCGATAGCTGGCGCCAAAGGCAAAGGCTTTAGCCGCAGAATCCGCGGCTAAAGCCGGAGCGTCTTCGGATGCGTGTCACGACTGGAAGCCGGGCGCTGATACGGAGCTCCTAGATTGCGCTACGGGGTTGGTGGACTAGTCGAGCTGCGCTCGACTGGACAGCCGGGGGCGGCTGTCCCCACATGATCATCTCTGTCACCGGCTTCGGTTTGACCCTCCCTAATCCCTCCAATAAACTGAGAGATTCAGTAGACCTCAGGTTTCAACCCTATGGCAGACAGCATTCATGTGAAGCTTCCGGATGGAAGCGTAAAGGATGTTCCACCGGGAACCACGGCGCTCGATATTGCGAAGTCCATCAGCCCGCGGCTGGCGGATGCGGCGCTGGCGGCGAAAGCTAACGGCGAACTCATCGATCTCACTAAGCCGCTGGAAAAAGATACCGACCTGCGCCTGCTGAAGGAAAGCGATCCCGAGTCGCTGGAAGTTTACCGGCATTCGTCGGCGCATTTGTTGGCGGCGGCTGTGCTCGAACTTTTTCCGGAGACCAAGCTGGGACACGGTCCGGCGACCGAGAGCGGATTTTTCTATGATTTCTACCGGCCGACGCCCTTCACTGCGGAGGATTTGGAAAAGATCGAGAAGAAGATGCAGGAGTTGGTGCAGCAGAACATTCCTTATGCGCGGGAATTTCTGCCTCGCGACCAGGGGCTGGCGGAGTTCAAAAAAG
>JBAUVJ010000005.1:0-4804 GCA_049583165.1 Candidatus Sulfotelmatobacter sp.
TCCGGCATATCCAGATTAAACGAAAGCCTCTGCTTGCAAGCAGAGGCTTTCGTTTAATCTGGATATGCCGGAGAGGTGCGCCTAGACTTTTCGCTCTCCACTCCACTCCTGATCTTTCTTTTGCGAAACATTACTGAGGGCGTCTACCAGAATCCGGCGTAGGCGGTAGCGGCTTTCTAAGTCGGTATTGACGATTTCAAATCCAACTTCGTTCACGCGCGCCCGGCGCAGCAGAACGTGTGCCCGAATCTTAGCCCGCAGGCCCAGGGAAATCTCCAGGTCAGCCTCGCTGCCAATCCGCAAATTATCTTCTTTCGTGCCCATGCCGCCGCCCAGGCTCAACTCACGAATGAGAATTTTAGATTTTCCCCAGGAGCTTCCAATTGTCGCGCCAAGCGCGCGCGACAACACCATGCGTTCGTAGCGTCGTTGCCTGACCCAAGGACATGCCGGAGCCGTGTCGAGGGGAGCGATCGCCAACTCCGAAGGCTCTATGCCGCTATCGGAGAGGATCTGGGCGCTGTAACGCGGATCGGTCTTGGAGAGTGACTGCGCCGCCGCAATTCTAAGCTCGCGATGATGAATCCATCCAAAGGTTTTCTTGTTCTCGATAATCTCGCGCAGCAAGGGCACCGCCTCGGTGTCTCGCAACCGCCCTAGAGATTCAATAGCCTTGAGCTGCACAAACTGCGAACGGGATGCTGCTTCGCCTGGCTTGGCCATCGCGAGCAGCGGCGGGGCCGCAGTGAGATCGCCACTCATTCCAATTTCGTCGATCGCTTCCGGCAGAACCACGGAATCCATAACTTCGGCTAGCTCCAGCAGCGTTCGCCCACGGTCAGGTGCTGCTCCGTATGCTATCTGGCGCACCACAATGTCATGGTAGAACCGGTTCCACTCCGGCAACCGCGCCGGCAATAGCTCGAGCAGAGTGCCTACATCTAGCCGGCTTAACAAACCGACCACTGCGGAGGCTTGCCGCGACTGCCCGGTCCGGAGTATTTCGCGCAATTGGGCGAGAGCCGGAGATCCCATCTCCTTTACGAGCTCGACCATGCGATCACATTCATCCCGCCGCATGCAGCGGAAGAACCGGTCAGCCAGATGTTCCGCTCCCGCCTGGCAGGTGCGACGCAAAACCACCAGTAAATCCGCTGGAATCGAATCGACTTGCAGCGCTTCCTCAATAAATTCCGGAATCCGGTTCTCCACTCCAACCCGTGGCCGGAGGTCGTTCACCATGACCGGTCGCTCTTGTTGTAGTTTTTCCATTCCGGAGCATACTTCGTTTAATGCCTGGTAGTTTTTAGCTTCGCTGGCTTCCTGGCTGAGCCGCACGAAAGCCGCACTCAGCAAGCTTTGCAGCTCGGGATCTTTTTCCACGCAAAGCTGCTCGGAGACTTTGCGGATGGCTCCGCCCATTGATTCGCGGCCCAATCTAGCGTAGAGGTCAGCCAGTTGGCTCAATCCAATTGCAGTCTTGCGGCGCGAATCTGCCTCCTTGGTGCTCAGACAACCAGAATAATTGTCCAGGATTTCGGCCGATGCTTGCTTGTCGTCGCGGTCGAGGAGAACCTCCACGAACTGTCGCACATTGCGTGGTGGAACGCACGGTGCTTCATTCGAAAGCAGCACCGTTTTCTTGCCTGATTCCGGCACCTCCGCCCAGAACATCCGGTCCAGAATGTCGGCGTGCGATTCCACCAGAATTCCGGCCTTGTTCATCTTTTCTTCTTGCAGCTTGAGAATCTGGCGCAGCGAGTCCATCTGCCGGCTCATGTGCTCCATCATCTGATGGACCGCATTTACCTTCACTTCGCCTTTTGAATAGCGCTCCAGGGCGAAACGGATGGCCATGTGCTCGGCTGCCTTCATGAGCAGCGGCGTGTCTTCTTGTTGTTCTGCCGTCACTTTGGCGGCCAGACTGCCCAGCAACTGTTGCAGGTTCAGCCGGGTGTTCGGATCGGTCTGCACCAATTCCTTCTGCAATTCTTCCGTAGGAATGTTCGGATCACCCTGCACCTGTCCAAAGCGCGTCAGCAGCCGGATCGCCTGCACCACTTCCGCTTCCTGCAGGGGGACCACCCCACCCTCCCATACGGGCGCAGTTGCCGTTCCTGTGGCAGCGCCAGCCTCAGCCCCAGGGCCTGCAACCCAATGCCCCGGAACATTTGGAACGCTTCCGAAGGGAACTGCGGGACCTCCTCCTGATCCGTGGCCGCCGCCGGTTGCATTGGCACCCTCGGCTGCAGCAATCAACTGCAGCAGCTTCTGGGGGTCATTCAGCCATTGCTTGAATTCGGGTCCCAATGTTTGCGCGGCGATCTGCGCAGCTACGCTGATATCTCCGGTGAGCGGATCGGCCGCCACAAACTTCACTTCGTTAATTTTGATCGTGCTCGGCTTAGGCCCGCTGTTGAGGGCTTCTTTGATCTGCTTAGATACGTCTTGCGCCTTTGAGCCCGCGACGGTAAAAGCGCGTACCAAGCGGGTGAAATCTTCGACGGTGACGTCTTTGGAAAAATGCAGACTGGCGAGCCCAGCGGTGGTTAGCAATTGGCCAAAGCTGCGTTCGGTTTGTCCGGTTTCGAGCGGGATGCCATCGAGCAATAACCTGTTATCCGAAACTCCCAGCAAGAAGCCGCCATCTCCCGCTGCCGGCAGCCCTTGCTGCAATTCATTCCATGTGATTTCGAATTGCGCTTCTGTGCGCTTGTGCTCGTAACCATACATCCGCGCATACTTGATCAGGATGTTCAGGCTGTGGACGAAAGCGCGCGCCGATGCCGCCCGATTGGCGTGAAATGTACTTGCGTTCGTGATAAGGCGCTCCTGGAAACTACACTCTGCAAGTAGAAGGTTAAATCCGGAGGGTAAGTCACCGCACATTACGGAGGTAACGGTATTCGACGGAAACTGGCCTATGGCCATCTGCTGCTATTCTCCCCATGTTCGACGGTAAACGCTCGGGACACGCCCTGTCACTGGCGTTCGTAGCCGACTAAGGCGAAAATAGCCACATCAATATCGTAGCTTTTCACAACGCTCGTGGCTCCTACTCCTACCCACACAATGCGGCCCAAGAAGGTCACTGGCCTTCGCTACTGGATGCTTCGCGTTCTAGAGGAGTGCGAGCATGTTTCCGGCGATTTTGGCCCAGACCCCGTTCACGACCTGCGCGTCGCTCTGCGCCGCTGCCGCTCGCTGGCCGACGGGTTGATGGCGATGGATCCCGACGCCAATTGGAAGGCAATGAAAAAGGCCGGCAAACGCCTTTTTCAGCGCCTCGGGGCGCTGCGCGATGTCCACGTAATGATGGACTGGGCGGAGAAACTGGCACCGGATCCGGTTCATGTGGACGCGGGCAACTCGCCGGTATTGCCAACATCGGTGCAGAATCAGAAGGCTTTTCCGAGTACTGCGGACGCCCCCGCCAAGCCATACGATGGAGCCGCGCATGCTCTTCTTGAAATCCTGCGCCGTCGTGAACAAGAGCAGCAGCACGAAGCCCAGGCCGCGCTCGAAGAGTTCGATCGTAAACAGTGGCGACAGTGGAGCAAATCTCTGCCAGCAAGGGCTGCACGAATCCGGATCGGCGATTCACTTTTCAAGCATCTCGCCCTGGAGCGTTGGACTGAAGCGCGCGGGTTGCACAACCGCGCGCTGCGCAACCGCTCCCAGACCGCGTTTCACAGCCTTCGCATCGGCATCAAGCGCTTCCGTTACATCGTGGAAAATTTTCTTCCGGTCGAACACAAGGCCTGGAGCAACGATCTTAAAGAAATCCAGGACTTGCTCGGGGAGGTCCATGATCTCGACGTGCTCTGGGCTACGGCTCTGGCCTGTCACATATTCCCGGATGCAGATTCGCGCAACGCTTGGCACCGGCGAATTCTTTCCGAGCGCACTCAGCGCATCGAGCGCTATCGCGCCAAAATGGTCGGCCCTGATTCGCTATGGCTGGAGTGGCGCGCTTTGTTGCCCCAAGGCAAGCAGATTGAGGCTCTTGCCACCCGCCGCATGAAGCTCTGGGCGAATGGCCTCGATCCCGACTTCCCCCATTCCGAACGTGTCGCCAGCCTGACTCTTCAACTCTACGACGGACTGCTTGCCTGGGGATGGCAACCTTCCGTGGATGCCGCATCCGCCCGTTCCAGCCTGCTTGCCGCGGCTCTTCTCCATGATGTCGGAAAATCCAAAGGCGAAAAGGGACATCACAAATCTTCCTTCGACTTGATTCGCGCCCATGGGAACCCCTTAGGCTGGAAGCCAGCAGACCTACAGAGAGCTTCTATTGTTGCCCGATTCCATAGCGGAGCCCTGCCCACGAGAAAGCACAAGACGCTGCGCGATCTCTTACCTGATGAGCAGAAAGCAGCTATCCAACTCGCCGCGGTTCTGCGCCTGGCGAATGCCCTGGACGCCGCCCACGACGGCCGTATCCGCCGGATTAAGATTGAAAATGTTCGGCCTCGGACAAAAGAGAACGGGGCTTTGATTATTGCCGCCGAGGGCTATTCGCCGCTGGGGCAAGCGGCCCAAACCATCGCCGCCGAAAGACATTTGTTGGAGATTATTCTTCATCGTCCGGTTGTGGTGAAGCCGATGAAGAACCTTTCGGTCTCCATGAGCCGCCGACGAAGTTAACAATTGCATGAGCCAGTAGCTTTCCAGCCACTTCCATAAATCTGCTTCTTCCAGCTACAACTGGAACGTCTATGACTCACGCGCAATTAGTCGAGAAAGCCGTGCGCTGGCTGCGGAGCTATCGTTGTGGAGTAGTGCTCTCCGAGCAGGCCTGCGT
>JBAUVJ010000006.1:0-16757 GCA_049583165.1 Candidatus Sulfotelmatobacter sp.
ATTGAATAGATCCCCGACCAGTCCGCATTCACCGAGACCCGCCGGGCGTCGGCGGGTCCACCGGTTGTTCCTCCTCGTGAGCCATTCCGGCTGACGTAATCGTTGACGATTTCGTTGAAATTCGGAACGGAGTTGTTGGCGGTGCTATAGCCCAGGGAACCGGAGGTCTCAAACTTTTTGAAGTAGTTCGACTGAAATCGTAACCGCTCCGTGGGCATGAAATTCCGCGGGTTGGCTGCCTGACGATAGGACAAATAACCGTTACAGTTCGGGTTGAAGACGTTCGGACCTGCCTCGATTGGTGTTGCGCAAGGCAAAATCTCGACCGGTCCGTTGCTGCTCCAGATGATTCCGGGATCGACGGGCGTACCGTTTGCCAATTGGTAACCGGAATTCTGGGGGTTGTCGTTAACGACGTTGTCCTGTTTGTAGTAGCTCAGGAACTGATCGTAGGAAATTGTGGTTCTGGGCAGAATGCGAAAATCGACTCCGCCTCGATACGAGTTTGTCGTGTAGCTATAGTTTTCGTTGAACTGAGCTATGGTGCCACCGTCGGTAGTAAAAAAGCCGGGGCCGTCATCGCGGTCGTGCGAAAAACCCAGTCGGAGCCGGACACGCGATTGGGGAAATAGCGACAGGTTGTAGTCCTGCATCCGGCGAACTAGATCGAAAGAATGAGGAGAATTCGCGTTACCCACGGAAGGAGTCGAGGTCGAGGGATTGAAAGGGTTGGCCAACAAGTTATAGTCCCAGAAGTTCTTGTCCCGCCGGAATAACCCTCGGAAGTCGTACCATTTGTTTTTGTCTATACGGAGGCGGGTTACGTCATTCGGATCGCCCCCATAGCCGAAGTTACTGAAACTGAGATTGTCGAACAGTATTCCGTTGTGATCCAGCGACCGCATATCCAACGAGTAATCAAAGAGACGCAAGCCGGGCCCGAGATTAACGAACGTGTCGTAGGTACCCGTGTTCCCATTGACCCAATAGCTTCGGTAACCAACCTCCACGGACTGCTGGACGTTGTAGTCCCCCGACTCGACTCCTTTGCTTTCCTCCCCTGCCGCGGTCTGGGATGGAGTCTGAGCCGGAGAAGCGTGCCCCCATAGCAGGAGAGCTACGCCCAAGGTGGAGACGCGAAACCATTGGACCCCATGTGAATGTCTCACAACCCATCCTTCCTCGGTCCAGGTCTGCTTGGCTGGCCAGCAGCCAATCTTTCTGCGAGATCAGTGACAAAGCCCATCGAGATGAAAATCATCGTGGTCTTCATTTGAAAAACGTTGGGTCAAAGTTGGAGCCGTGAATCTGGCTGTGACACAAGGTGCACGATTTGAACAGCGTCTCCTGGCTATGGAAGGAAGGCGCTCCCGGTGCGTTCCCGGTTTTCCCTCCCGCCAGAGAATTGGTGTGGCACTGCAAGCAGAGCAAGTTAACGTTGCTCACTCGGAGCATGTGCGGGTTGGCGCCTCCGTGGGGAATGTGACAGGATGAGCATCCTTCGACCTTGACTGGCTCATGCTCAAACACGAACGGCCCCTGCTTGTCGGTGTGACAAGAGAAACAGACTGCATCCTGCGTTGCTGAAGCCCGCACCTGCTTAGGGCCAACCGTGCCATGCACGTTATGGCAGTCGCTGCACTGCACCAGTTTTTCGTTGACCCGATGATGAAAAGGCATCTCGAACTGTGCCTTCTGCTGCAGGTGGCAGGAGTAGCAGAGTTGAGGCTGCGATTTCACCAGCAGAAAGTCTTGGGTTTCTGCATGATGCGGAGAATGACAGGAAATACAACTGACGCCGTTCTGCGCGTGCAACGAGTTAATAGCATTCATGTGCTGGGTGCCGCTGGCGTGGCAGCTCAAGCAGCGCGCATTGATTTCTTTGGGCGCGGCCTTCTCGAAGACAAATATCTTGCTCTTGTCGCCGCCGCCGGCCACGTGATCCGCGCCCGGTCCATGGCATCCTTCGCAACCTTGGTGCGATGGACCGCCTTTGGTGTCGAACGTGGTCTTCCAATGGGCCGTCTTCTCCCAACCCTTGTAAAGGTCTTCGTGGCAGGTCTTGCATGTTTCTGAACCTACGTATTGGGAAGCGTTGGAGGGGGATGGGACCGAAGAGGCGGGTTTTTCTTGCTGAGCAGTCGCGGTTGCAAAAAATAGGGCTGCCACCAGGCAAAGCATGGCGGGTACACGAATGCGGCATGCCCTGGATCCCGTCATCTCCTGCACCTTCCGCGATTGAAGTTGTCCCGGGTGCTGATCCGGAAGGGCAATTCTGTACTAGTCGACTTAGGAAGGTCTGTGATCCTTGTCACAGAATGGAGTGTTTGGGATCACCGGGAGAGAATTAAGGAGGGACATCTATATTGGATGAAAGTGAGGGTAATGTCCTAATTTAAACGATTGTCTTGCCAAGGAGTGAAAGGTGGGAGTGAGTTAATTGCATTTTCAATCGGTCAAAGGCTATACGCCAGCGGATGCTTGGGCTCGTAAAGCATGATGTCGTCCGCGCCAGAGATGTCGTCGCACATCAGGCAGATCAGATGGTGTCGTGTCGATTCGTACGTCTTGCCATCGTAGACGCCGTGGGTTGGGTGGACGCCCATCTCACTTTGCCCGCTCTTGAAGATCAACCAACCAGCGCCTCCGCCCAGCGAATCATCGACGTAGGGCCAGCCGAGGACATCGCGAAGGAATGTGCGCGTTGCGGGTGCATCGTCGGAATAAATCAGGGTGTGGATGCTGGTGATCATCAGACTGAACCACTGAAATCGCTCGAAATTCTACTATTTTGGTCGAATGCCAATCAAGAAGCCGTTCATCCCGCTGGCGAATCGAACTAGGACACTACCAAAGCAAGAGAGAGGGTCTAGGCTTCCAACATCTGCTGGAGCCCAGGTTTATCCATCACCACCAGAGTTGCACCGTGCACCTCAACTAGCCGTTTGCGCTTGAAATGGGCAAACAGTCGCGATACGGTTTCACGGGACGCGCCAATGATCTCGGCAATCTCCTCGTGAGTCAGAGTCAACGTGGCTCGGGCAGATCCATTGTGATCGTCCTGGTCTGCGATAAGATCCAAGAAGAAGCGAGCCAGTTTTCCTTCTGCGGAACCGGAAAGCCCGAGGTAGCGCACCTCTCGATACGTCGCGTGATAGATGTCGCTCAAGATCTCCGCTACTCTGAGGGCTACCTCACCGTGGGTCCGCAAAAACTCCAGAAACGGCTCCCGTGGGATGAAATTGGCCTGAATCGGCTCCAGCGCCTCTGCCGTTGCCTCATAAGGTTTTCCGGAAATCGTGCCCGGAAGACCTACAACCTCGCCTGCATCCGCAATACGCAAGATCAGCGATTTCCCGTCGAGCGAACTAGCCGACATTTTGACGCGCCCATTACAGATTACGAACACGCCCCGGGGAGCCTGGCCCTCGACAAAAAGAATCGCTCCTTTAGGATAGGTTGCCGACGAGGAAATGGCGTCGAGTCCGGCCAGAACGCCTTGGGGCAGATTGCAGAAAAGGCGGTCCTTTTGCAAAGGACAAGTCAGACAATTCTCGATAACCTCGAGTCCGTATGGCGTTTTCATGGCACCCGTGGCCGTCATTATACGCCGCTTCCTTTTCGGGATGACGAGTAGCCGGTCGGCCAAATCGCTACCTCCTGGGGAGTGCAGGTACCTTCACCTCCCGCTCTTAAGCAATAGGCTGATCGGCGAAATGCTTCCGTGACATCGGTCACGCGCGAGGGTGATTTGGCAACGGGCCAGCGTTCCGAGCGAGCATTGATAGCGACAGGCCAAGATCTTCGAAGAAGAAGCGGGCAGACGGGGAAGACAGGGCGAATTCCGACGTCTTGAAATTCAAACTGCTTTTGGGAGCAAGCGAGGCACCGCCGAAGGGCCAACCGTCTGTCGGGGTGCGGTGCTTTCTTAGCCGCGAACCGTCAAAACCGGAGCTGCTGCGTGGGACACAACATGGTGGGCGGTAGTCCGGCCGAGGCGCGTTGCCAACCCGCGATGCTCCGTGCGGCGAATGCCAAGGACAATTAAGTCTGCCTCGCGTTGGTGAGCGACGGCAAGAATCTTTTCTGCGGGTACGCCGTATTCTACGCTTGGTTCCGGACGACACCAGAGGTCGGCCCCTCTGGGAATCAGGCCGTAAAGTTGATGCATCGCATCGGCTACGGAGAGTTGACCGAGCATCTCTTCTTTCTTGAGGTGTGGGATCACATGGAGCAGGAATAGATAGGCCTGGTTTTCTTCGGCCAGGGAGAAGGCATAGGGCACGGCGGCCAATGATGAGGGAGCGAAATCGGTGGCCAACAGGACACTATGGAACGGTATTTCTTGAGGTGCGGTCTTTCTGACCGAAGGGCCGATCGTAAGCACAGGAACTTTCGAATTCCGGAATATCTCCTCGGCAACCGACCCTAGCAGGAGTTTCTGGACGCCCGTCCGACCTCGGGTGCCAAGGACGATCAGGCCGATGTTCCGGTCACAAATCGTGCGTTCGATCCTGGACCAAACCGCGAGTCCTTTCTCCACGACGGTTTCGTGGGCGAGACTGCCGAATCGCGTCCCAATTTCCCGCATATTTGCGTTGGCTGTTTGCTCTTGTGCTTCGTTCACCTCCACAGCCAACTCGGGCGTCATCGAAACGTAAGGATCTGGAAGCAGGACGTGCACGGCATGCACCTTGGCCCCATACTCATGAGCAATCGCGCAGGCGTACGGGAACGCGATCTCGGAGGATTCTGAGAAGTCGGTTAGGTAAAGAATGTTGGTCAGACTGATCCGTGCGCCTGCTTTGACGTTTTTCATGATCGATCCTTTTGTAGTCCGTCCCCCAAGAACCGTCGAGGCGGCGGTCACATCGGGATGGTTTTGTTCCGAATCGAATTTTGAGGCGTCTCCATACTTCGCCACTGACTTTCCCCCATTTGTCGAATTCTCTCGCGAACGGCCCGCCGATTCTGTGCCTCCCGTCACGGTCCGTAGTGATGTGCGTCACAGCTTTTGTCGCCCGCTTCTGGGAGACTGTTTTCCAACCGAAGTCTTTCCGAAGTTCACAGGCTTCGTGCCTGCTCGATAAGGAGGAAGCGTATGAAAGTGCTGCTTGCAATCGATTCTTCACGGGCCTCACAGGATGTGGTGAAGGCAGCAATCGCTCGTCCTTGGCCGTCGGGTACGACCTTTTGCGCGCTGAACGTAGTGGATCTGAGGCACTGGAAGGGCCTGCCACAACTCATTAAGGATGCCAGACAATCCGGCCAAATGCTGGTGGACGCAGCCGCAGATAAACTGACTCGCGCCGGACATAAGACGCTCGGAGCGACTATCTTGGGCGTTCCGGGTAAGGCGATTGCCAAGTATGCCGAGCAATGGAGAGCAAACCTGATAATGCTTGGCTCTCGCGAGCTGAACGTCGCGACCCGATTTGTGCTCGGCAGCGTTTCGCAGAGTCTGCTTCGGTCGGCGCCCTGTTCGGTGGAGATCGTGCGTCGTGATTCCCTCAATTTGCCAACCTCGGCGCACGCAGCCATGAAAGTGCTGGTGGCAACCGACGGCTCACCTTGTTCCGTGTCGGCTGTCACCTCGATTGCGATGCGCACTTGGCCGGCAAAGACGGAATTCAAGATCGCCTCCGTGGTGGAGCTTCTCATCCCCGAAAACGAGAGCGCCGCATGCACGTTGGCTTCGGTTTATCCGCCGCAACTGCTCGAACGGCTTTTGAACGATGCGGGAGATCGGGCGAAAAATGCTCTGGCTGAGGGTCGTACGATTCTTGAACGAGCAGGCCTGAGTGTGTCGGAGTCTATGCCGGCACCTTTCGGAGATCCACGATCTGTGATCCTTGATGAAGCGAGAGCCTGGGGCGCAGATCTGATTGTGGTCGGATCGCACGGTCGGCACGGAATCGATCGCGTCTTGATGGGCAGCGTCTCTGAATCGGTTGCCCTGCACGCCCATTGCTCGGTTGAGGTCGTCCGATTTTCAGGTACGAGAAGGCGCTCAAAGCTATGCGGACGCCGTCTGCGAGGATCTGACAGCTTAGTGCAACCTGAAACGTCCAGCGAGAAATGGGACGGACCGCGACGTCAGATTCGCAATTTAGGTCGGAGGCAAAACGAATGACACTTGATAAGGGATTCGCGAAACCGCCTGAAAATATGGAAGCACTGCAAAAGATACTGATCGTGGATGGCGACGAACGCATCTTGCGCACCTTGGAAGGGTTTCTGCTGTCCGCCGGTTTTCAGACGAAGACCGCCACCGCTGCCCACGTGGCGCTTAATTTTATACTGTCGCAGGAATATGATCTCGTGTTTGTTTCTGACCGCCTGGCAGATTGTTCTCTTGATCAATTTCTAAGAGAACTGCAGCGACTCCCTACTCGACCATTGGTTGTTGTGATGGAGTCCGATCCGCCTCGAGCATGCGACGCAGGGTCAGCGCGGCCCCTGGGGAAAACCCGCGTGGTGAACAAGTGGCGCCCTTGCGATGTTCTGACGGCGGCTACCGAAATACTCTCCTCGGCTCGAACGGAGTGAGGATGGAGAGCAACTTGGCGATGCAGGTCATCCTTAGGCAACGTGATTCCGGCCTCACAGACGGCATGATACGGTTTCGCTGAGGGCGGTTTTAGATCTGTAAGTCGATGTCAATCGACTATCATCCTCTGGGGATTGCACATGGATGCACTGCTGCTGCATCGGATACATTTCGCTTTTACCGTCACCTTCCACTATTTATTTCCCCAGTTGACCATGGGGCTGGCTCTGCTGATCGTAGCCCTCAAGACTCTAGCTCTCCGGACAAAGGACGAGCGTTATAACGAAGCCGCACGCTTCTGGGCGAAAATATTCGCCGTGAATTTTCTTGTGGGAGTAGTCACCGGAATTCCTATGGAATTTCAGTTCGGCACAAACTGGTCCCGCTTCTCCAGAACCACGGGTGGCGTAATTGGTCAGCCGCTCGCGATGGAGGGCATCTTTTCCTTCTTCCTGGAGTCCGCTTTTCTAGGTCTATTCCTCTTCGGCGAGAAACTATTGTCACCGTGGAAACACTGGGGTTCGGCTTTCATGGTTTTCCTCGGCTCCTGGATCTCGGGATTCTTCATCATCGTGACCAACGCTTGGATGCAGCACCCAGTCGCTTATCGCGTTCTGCCGGATGGCGGTTACGAGGTCACCAGCTTTTGGGGACTCCTGACCAATTCTTGGGCGCTGCTACAATATGCGCACAACATGTCGGGTGCCGTGATTACCGCTGCCTTCGTCATGTCAGCCGTGGGCTCATTCTTCCTACTTGAGAACCGCTTCCCAGAACACGGGAAGATCTTTCTGCGGGTCGGAGTGATTGCGGGCGCCATTTCTTGCGTGATGCAGATATTTCCCACGGGGGATCTTCATGGGCGTTACATCGCTAAGCACCAACCGGCAGCCGTGGCAGCAATGGAAGGTTTGTTCAACTCGCAGCAGGGAGCGCCCATCGTCCTGATGGGCCAACCCGACGAAGAAAAGCAGACGATTGACAATCCTATCGTGGTCAATGATGTCTTGAGTTTCCTGATTTACGGAACTACGCGCGCGGAAGTGCAGGGACTCGACCAGATTCCGCGCGACCAATGGCCCTCCCCGCTCCCTCTTCTCTTTTACAGCTATCACATCATGGCTGGGCTGGGCACATACTTCGTCGTGGTCATGCTGACGGCCGTTTTTATGTTGTGGCGGGGCAAGCTGTTCACCGCCCGCTGGGTACTGTGGCCTCTGTTGCTAAGTTTTCCGCTTCCCTACATCGCCAACACCGCGGGCTGGATGACCGCTGAGATCGGCCGCCAACCATGGCTGGTCTATGGGCTGATTCGCGTCTCCGATGGGTACTCTAAATACGTTTCCGCGGGAAACAGTCTCTTCACCTTGTTGGGCTTCATGGGTATGTATAGCGTGCTTTCGGTCCTTTTCATTGTGCTGGTGTATCGCATTATCAGCAGAGGCCCGGCTGTCCCGTTGACATCGGCTCCTAAGGGATCGCCGATGATCTCTGCTTGAGGAGCAACCAATGGGATTCATCTGGTTCTGGATTGTCTCGGCCATGCTGGTAGCCTACGTCGTGCTGGATGGCTTCGATTTGGGCGTGGGAATTCTGCATCTGTTTCTGGCGCGCACCGAGCCGGAGCGCCAACTCATGCTGCGGACCATCGGCCCAGTGTGGGACGGCAACGAGGTCTGGCTGCTCGCCGGCGGCGGCACCCTTTACTTTGCCTTTCCCCTTCTCTACGCTTCCGCGTTCAGCGGGTTTTATCTCGCGCTCATGATTGTGCTCTGGCTTCTGATCATGCGCGGCACAGCAATTGAGCTTCGCATGCAGATTCCGATGGGGGTGTGGAAGTCATTCTTCGATGGAGTTTTTTTTCTTTCCAGCGCGCTGCTAGCGATTTTCTATGGAGCCGCGCTGGCCAATGTGATACGGGGCGTGCCCCTCAAGCCCGATGGTTATTTCTTTCTGCCACTATGGACTAACTGGCGAACTGGGATTGAGCCCGGCATTCTGGACTGGTACACAGTGATCGGCGGAATCGTGGCCCTCGTAGCGCTCGCCGTGCACGGTGCGCTTTATATCGCCGTCAAAACAGAAGCGGATCTGCAGCAGCGCGCACGGACTGCCGTCCGCCGCCTTTGGACGGTCCTTTGTTTGTTGACGTTTCTCGCCGTGCCCGCTTCTGTGATCGCGCGCAGCGATACCCTCGACAATTACCGGAATCATCCAATCACCTTTGCTGTTCCCGCAGTGGTTTTATTGTCGCTGCTGGGCATGATGTACTTCACTCGGAAAATCGACGACCGCAGGGCGTTTGTGTGCTCGTGCGTGTATCTGACAACCATGCTCGTGGGCGCGGCCATTGGCCTCTATCCACGACTGTTGCCGGCAACAACCGGTTCGATCTACAACATTACGGTCGAGAACGCCCTGTCCGGCCCCCACGCGCTTCACGTTGGGCTAATCTGGTGGTTGTGCGGGATGCTATTGGCCCTTGGCTACTTCGTCCTCGTATATCGCATGTTCCGGGGAAAGGTATCTTTGGAAGGCGGTGGGTACGAGCACTAAGTGGTCCAGAGAACATCGCAGCGGTCGAAGGGGGTCTCAGTTCACCCTTACTCGACAGGTGGATCGACTTCTTCGGCTCATCATTGCGGTGCCTCCGAATTTTGCATTTCGACCGAGATCAAACTTCCCAAAGGCGGACTTGTCGGTACCTAGACTGGTGAGACTCTGACAGTGGCGTCTTTAGGAGGACCTAGGGGCATTGCGTCCTTGGTGACCGCTCCGTTCACGCAGAGAGTCTTCAAATTATTGGCGATTCCCATCCGTTGACCTCTCCCGCGCATCTCAGTTTCCTAACTCAGTCGGACGCCTAGAGATCTCTCTTTACGTTTCTTTAGGCTTCTCTATAATGAGTCGGTCGTGGCGGGATGATCAGGCTTGGCAGCCGGGGAGCGAGCCCAAAATGTCGCAGAAAGCTGCTCCATCGCTTATTAAGAGTGAAGAACGATTTCGCCTACTGGTGGATGCGGTGCAGGACTATGCCATCTACCTGCTCGATGTCGACGGCCAGGTAGTAACTTGGAACGCCGGAGCCCAGCGCAATAAGGGGTACCTCGATTCTGAAATCATTGGTCAATCTTTCGCCAAGTTCTTTCGCCCGGAAGACGTGGCCGCCGGGCTTCCCGCCCAAATCCTGGCAACGGTTGCTGCTGCTGGGCGCTTTGCGGGGGAAGGCTGGCGAGTTCGAAAAGACGGATCGTGCTTTTGGGCTTCCGTGGTAGTAAACCCCTTGCGTGGGGAGCACGGTGAAATCATCGGCTACGCGAAGGTCACTCGGGATCTGACGGAACGCAAGCATCATGAAGATCTTTTGCGTGCGAGTGAATTGGCGTTGCAAGCGGAGAAAGACCGGCTTTACATAACCCTCTTTTCGATCGCCGATGGGGTCATCTCGACCGACCAGCAGGGCGTCATCACGATTATGAACCCAACCGCGGAAGCGATGACCGGATGGACTTTGGACGAGGCCCGCAAGCGGACGTTGGAAGAGGTATTTCACCTCGTGGACGCCGAGAGTGCGATTGAGATAACGAACCCCATACGGGAGTGCCTGGCTCAAAATCAACCGGTTTACCTGCAAGAGGGAGTCGCGCTGATTACACGCAGCGGTGAGCGACGGGACATTCAAGACTCCGTCGCTCCGATTCGGGCAGCGGACGGCGAGATCATTGGCACCGTGGTGGTTTTTCAGGACGTGACGAGAATTCGTAAAATTCAACGCGATCTCGCGTTCAGCGCGACCCACGATCCGCTCACGCTCCTGCCCAATCGAAAGCTGTTTCTCGACAGTCTTACGTTGGCGTTGCAGGGAGCGGAAACCAACGCTACTGAACACATACTATGTTTCCTGGATTTGGACCGGTTTAAGATTATCAACGATACGGCAGGCCATGCTGCAGGGGACGTGCTTCTCCGAACCGTGGCGGAAGTTCTGACTCGACACACACGCGAGTCTGACATTGTTGCGCGCCTCGGCGGGGATGAGTTTGCTCTTATTCTTCACGGCTGCACTGCGGAAAATGCGCATAGCACGCTTGCCACGATCATCGAAGCGATTGAATCGATGAATTTCCGCTGGGAAGATCGCTTGTTTCACATCTCGGCCAGCATGGGCGTGACCGCAATCAAACCAGGGTCAGATGCCCCTGAGATAATGAAGCAGGCGGATGTTGCCTGTTATGCCGCCAAGCATGCCGGTCGAAATCGTATCAGCGTCTATAAAGCAGATGAGGGCGAGGGACATGAGCGTCATCAGCAACTGACGATCGCTGCCGACGTCCGGGACGCGGTCGCTCAAGACCGGTTTTCGCTTTTTACCCAAAAAATTGTCGCTCTGCGCTCTATCCAAGTCCCTCATTATGAGATCTTGCTACGCATGCGAGACAGCAAGGGGAGTGCGCTTTTGCCGGGCCAGTTCATCCCGGCCGCGGAGCGCTATGGTCAAATGGGAGATATTGATCAGTGGGTCTTTAACCGCGTGCTTTGTCGTCATGACGCTGCTTTGCATTCGTTCCCGGATATCCGTCTGAACATCAATCTTTCAGCAAATTCTCTCAACGACCCCAAGTTTCTGCCGTTTTTCTTGAGCGCGATGGAGCGCTCCGCACTTTCCCCGAGCGCGATCACTCTTGAGATTACCGAGACTTCCTTAATCAACAATCTTGTCGTGGCAAGCACCACCATAGAGAAAGTGCGCTCCATCGGTTGCAAGGTTGCGCTCGACGATTTTGGAATCGGCCTTTGCTCCTTCGCTTACCTGAGAACTTTCAAAGTGGATTACGTAAAAGTTGAAGGCAGCTTTGTGCGCAACATTGATCATAGCGCTGTGGATTTGTGCATTGTCCGGGCCATTAACAATATCGCGCATGAAATGCATTCTCAAACGGTCGCCGAGTTTGTCGAGAACGATGCCGTTCTTGCCCGGGTTCGAGAACTCGATATTGATTTTGCCCAGGGTTATTTGTTTGGCCGACCTGAGCCAATCGAATCTCTTCTTGCGCTACAGAAGGGATAACCAACGCCGCTATTTGCGAGCATTCTTTGGCCTACGCTTCCCGACGCTCACCCCTCCGGCGACGCGGGCCACATTAACGAATCCGAACTCGTCTCCGATCACGCGCCTCGTCCGCATTCGGCTGTCCTACACGCCAAACAACCTCGAGAGCTTTGAGCGGCTAAAAGATCGATGGGTGGACATCCTGAGGAGAGCGGGACACGCGGCGACATCGGTTCCGTTGCACGCCTATTTCAAGAAACGGATTCCGCTAGAAGGTGTCGGTCACCAGAATGGCGCATGCCGCATGGGAACGGATCGGCGGTCGAGCGTCCTCGATACCAACTGCAAGACACACGACTTGGACAATCTTTACGTTGTCGATGCGTCCTGTTTCGTTTCTGCGAGCGCAGTCAATCCCCCGCTAACCATCATCGCTAATGCAATACGAATCGCTGACCATTTATTAGCAGAACGCCTCAAGTGACTCATATTTTCGTAGGATCATTTCAATTCACCTTTTCGTGCTACAACGAGCGAACCGCGCGTTGAACTGGACAGGGTTAACTTCGCTTCCATGTGTTAGTTGCTAAAAGCCCTGCATGCGACCGGCCCTCGACAAAGATTTGTGGCGGCCTGGCGAGACCAGTCACCGGCCAACCATTCGCTCGCACCTGCATCTTGGGCAAGTCTTCCCTTCCAAGATCACGGATCTCCTTTATCTGTAGCACTCGGAGGTTGTGTGCTCCTACTCTGCTAGGATGGTTCACGCCTTATCCGAGACCGTTGCACGATGCCGAACGCAAGATTATCGGCGGGATCAACATGTTGTTGAACATCACGGAAAGAAAACGGGCCGAACAGGCCAGCAATTTGCTGGCTGCCATCGTGGACTCGTCGGACGATGCGATTATTAGTAAGAATCTGGACGGCATCATTACGAGTTGGAACCGGCCGAGCAGGAAGTAGCGTTGTTTCGAGTCGTGCAGGAATGTCTTACCAACGTTCATCGGCATTCTGGGAGCAAGAAGGCTGCAATAACGCTTTTGCGCACCGACGACTGCATTTCCCTGGAGATTGCTGACGATGGCAAGGGCATTTCGCCGGACAAGCTGGCGGCTATTCAAGCGCAACGCTCCGGCGTTGGAATTACAGGCATTCGGGAGCGGGTCCGTCATTTCAACGGCACCCTAGTGATTCAGTCGAACGCACAGGGTACGAAGCTGTCGGTAGTGATTCCTATCCGAGACTCCGCTTCTTTAGAGCCGAACGCTGTTATGGAGCAAGCCGAGCCAGCTGCGTAGATTAGCCAAGTACCTTATGCGAATCCTCATAGCAGACGATAGCGAAATAGTTCGTCGGGGCTTGATTAGTATTCTCGCCACTCAAATGGATTGGGAAGTCTGTGCCGAGGCTACGAATGGTTCTGAGGCGGTTCGAAATGCTCGCGACCTTCGACCGGATTTGATTCTTCTCGACGTGAGCATGCCGGGTGGAATGAGCGGATTAGAAGCCGCACGCTTTATTCGGCAAGAGGCTCCAACAATCAAGATTATCGTAATTAGTCAAAATGACGCAGCTCAATTGCTACCTCATGCGATTGAAGCGGGTGCGGATACGTGTGTTGACAAAGGCCGCCTCAGCACAGATTTGTTGGCCAGTATCAGGAATATCTCTCGGCCTGCGATGCGATTATGACAATGCTGTGACGACGGTTTCTGATTCTCAGCAGAACGCAGCATTTCAGCGTCTCCACTTTGGAGTCTTTTCACATGCTCTGGACGATTTTTGTAATTCTTCTCGCGCTGTGGCTTCTAGGCCTGGTGAGTTCATACACGCTTGGCGGATACATTCACATCCTTCTGGTGATCGCCATCATCGTTCTAGTAGTTCGTTTGCTTCAAGGTCGCCGACCCATCTGACAGGAGCTTTCAATGAACGGAGTTCGCGCTGTCGGAGTTGTGCTGCTAGTGCTTGGCGTTCTTGCTTTTGTCCTTCCTATGCCTCATCACGATGATCACAGTGTGAAGATCGGCGATGCCAAGGTTGGGATCGAAACTGAACATAGCGAGAAGCTACCGCCGGTGGTTGGCATTGTCCTGCTGGCGGGGGGCGTTCTCGCTTTGGTTTTGGGATCACGCAAAACGTAAAAAGCAACAAGGGGCAAATCGAATATCCCCTGCCCCCAACGGACATTAGCAGCTGAATTCGAGTTGCACCTTACCTCGTACAGCATTCGCCCTATAGATCAGTAGAAGACGATGGTCTAGTCTTCGGCTGCACCTACCGTGTGCTTTCCTAAATCGCATTTGTGATCGTCAGGAGACTTAACGTGAATAAAGATCAGGTTGAGGGCAAGGTCGACCAAGTTGTGGGAAAAGTGAAAGAGAGCGTCGGAGAAACTGTCGGCAGCGACAAATTAGCTAATGCAAGGAGTGGTTGACCAAACCAAGGGTGCGGCAAAGGAAGTTTGGGGCAATGCCAAGGACGCCGCCAAGCAGGTTCAGGCATCGCACGAGCAAGCTGCTAGCGACAAAGCTCACGAGACGCGAGAGAAGATAACCCAGTCAGTGAGCGACGCAAAAGACAAAGTGAATGAGAAAATTGACGAACTGAAAGAGCGCCATTCAGCTTGAGTGGCCGTGTAAACCGATGTTTCACCTACGCCTCCGATTTCGGTACACGTAAATGTCCAAACGTAGGAAAGGATTTTATGCCACAGTCGCCAGTAGTGGTGCAGCGCCCGCCCGTCGAACTTCAAACCACGCCGAATGAGATTCCTGGCAAGAATGAATCGTACTCAGCCGGCGTCTCTTGGCCTGCAGTAATTGGGGGAGCGTTCGTATTTGCTGCTCTTTCACTCATCTTGCTCGCGTTGGGAACTGGCCTGGGATTTTCGGCGATCTCTCCCTGGTCAAATATGAGCATGACTGCCTCGACGATTGGAAAAGCTGCGATCGCGTGGCTGATCTTCACCCAGATTATCGCTAGCGCGATGGGCGGTTATCTTGCCGGCCGGCTCCGCACCAAATGGGTCAATGTGCATACCGACGAAGTGTATTTTCGCGATACAGCTCACGGGCTTTTGGTGTGGGCGCTTGGGCTAGTGGTCGCCGCGTCGTTTCTTGCATCCGCTGCCACCTCTATAGCAGGAGGCGGAGCCCAACCGAGCGCGAGTGCAACCGTCGCTGCTGGGATGGAAGGATCTATCCTCAGTCCTAACGCTTACCTTACGGATAGCCTATTTCGTTCGAATGGAGCGGTGGCGGACCGCAACGATGCGTCGGCGCGTGGCGAGGCGGAGCGTATCCTTGCTCACAGCATGCGGCAGGGTAATCTTTCCGAAGGTGATAAGACCTATCTTGCTCAAATGGTATCGGCGCGAACGGGCCTCAGCCCAAGCGATGCTGCCAATCGGGTGTCTGCTATCTTCGCACAGGCTCAGCAATCCGCCGATAACGCTCGCAGAGCGCTTGCGCACCTATCATTGTGGCTGTTTGTGGCGCTCTTGAGTGGGGCATTCTGCGCCAGTTTTGCAGGAACAATTGGAGGGCGGCAGCGCGATCACGTGATCGCCTAGTGGCACACACGAACCGATATTCGATGAATTGCTTTTAATTTGAAGGAGGTTACGATGCGTTCCATCATACTTCTGCTGCTCGGTGTACCGATTCCAATTGTCATCTTGATTGCGCTTCTAAGCCACTGAGACTCGACGAGAAAAGGCAGTGCGCTTGGGCAGGTTAGGGCAACCTTCAATCACCTTGGATTGGCTTTTGCCGATCACTGCGACAATACCTGAGCGCCGGGTTTCCTGTTCCAATGGTCGCTCCCACGGCAGGAACATCAGGATCGGAACCGGAGGCAGCAATTTCTTTAAGGCTCGCGCAGCCAGTAGCCGTTCATCACGGGCATCGCTGATCCAAGAGAAATTAAGTTTGGCGGGATTTTCTTGCGTTTTTTGGACCGCATCAAGCGCCGTTTATTCGGATAGCGCACGTCAAATCCGAGGCCTGAAAAGACGAGGCCTTCATTCCGCGAATCAGCGATTAGGACACACTTTTCATTTGAATCACGCCCTGGGCGTAGCTGCGCTCTATGGTCATTTGCCATTACGTGATTTAGGACCTCGTTTTCCTTGAGCGTGGCAACGCTCAGCGACAGGAAATAAACTTGGGGCTTTTGTGGCAAGGGAGAGCAATGCTAGACAGGAAATCTCAAGAGTGTCACGGCAATCCGAAGTGACAGTGACAGGGTGAATGGATGCTTCTTGCTTTAAGTGGTTTATTATAAGGTATTTACATCGCGTCTACGGTGGAAAGACAGCGTTCTAACCAACCGAACTATGTCCCACTTTTTTTCTTACCTTTACCCATTCGGTCAAAGCCAACCGAGATGCGTGGAATGGGCTTTACGGTACCGGATGACGATATGTATTCTCATATAACTGATTGAAAACAAAGCAGTTATTGTATAACATTGGCGGAGAGAGTGGGATTCAAAAACCGCTAGTTTCTGCAAGTCATGGTGATGCTTACAGTTGGTTGGAGTTCACGCCGCTTCTTCGTAGACGCTGCCCGTAATCTTTTGAGAGCGTCCGCACGCACGATTTCAATCTCTTTCGCCCGTAGATAATCCGTGTTTTTTCCGACATCTCGCAGGGTGCCCGTTGTGCAACCTGTGACGGGGGACCGCCGTTCAGACTGGTAGTCGTTCTCTACCGCCACTTTGAGTTCGCGCAGAGGCGCATTCTTCGCACGGAGTGCCCGGACACGGGAGAGCGTGCCGCATTTTTTGGAGCAGAACTTTTTCTTGGGCGTGAGCGCGTTACAAACGGGGCAGAGAGGGAGTGAAGCGTTACACGGAAAATCAACGGACGCAGTTGTGCCGTTGGTGGGGAAGGGTAAATCTAAAGTTGGGTTTGAAACAAGGTTGAAGACTTCAGGAAAATCAGGACTTGAATAAGGAAGCGAACCTGTTGGAGGATTTTTGCATAACACGATTACCTGCTTTCACGAAGGGAGCGAACCTTCTCATTACGCTGTGGTGCTAGTCGTGCTGGAGTCTTGCTTGGGGTGGGCGCTAAGAAGCATCCACACCCCACTATTTACATCCTACAGGAAACTGTGCATTCTGTCAAGAGAAAAGTTGCTTTGGAAG
>JBAUVJ010000007.1:0-3599 GCA_049583165.1 Candidatus Sulfotelmatobacter sp.
TTCCAGCGCTGCGGAAGCGTGAAGTAGTTAAGCCGAAATACCTCAGCGGCTGAAGCCGCAGATCTATGAGCCATCCCAGATGGCACGAGTGGAACTCGTGCCGTTCCCGGTTATTCGTTGCCTGCTATTCGTTATTCATCGTTGCGGCGATGAAGCCGGCAGGATGCCGGCGCCACATTTTTTATTCCACTGCTACGGTGTAGTCCTGGCCTTCCCAGCGACTTTCCCGGAGCCAATAAAAAGTGAAGACAACTTGGGCGCCTGCGGCGAGTGAGGCGGTGGGGAGATCGAGAATGTGGGTGCTGAGGCCGGTGTCGCGGGTGTTGGTGTCGACGGAAGTTTTCCAGCCGTCGATGCTCCAGTGGACGAGCGCGGGGTCGAGGAGGACGACGCGGAGCTTTTTGTTGCGCGGGATGGAGCGGGCCTTGTTGTTCAACCTCCAGCCGAAGATTTGGCGCACAGGTTTCTCCACCAAATAGCGGTGGACGGTTTGCGGGGGCTGGTCGAAAATTTTACCGTCGCGCAGGGAGCGGCGGAGCTTGATGTATTCGGAGTGGGCCCAGACCAGGGGGCAGGCAGAGCCGGTCGGTTTGCCGCGAAACAATTCCAGGGCGGGGAGATCGTTGGCGTCCCAGACTTGTTCGGGAAGCAAGCGGCCGTGGCCGAAGGTAGAATTTTCCATTACGGAGAGCAGGGCTTCAGCCTCAGCGCGGTGGCCGGCGGCAAGTTCGTAGTGAGCGCGCTCGCCGGAGAGCAGCGGCCAGGGGCGGCCGATGCCGCTGCCATCAAAGGGAGAGCCATCTTCGTGTTCGCCGTAGCCATCGCCGTTGTAGCGATACCAGCAGGTGCCCTGCGGTAGTTGCACGCGCAAGAGAGCATCAATGACGCGGATGGTGTTCAGAATGCGGGGATCGTTGGGAGCGCGCAATCCGAAGCGCACCAGAGCGAGCGAGTCCGGGCTGACGACGCGGAAGGCGCGTTCCACGCTCTGGCCGGGAGGACGGTTTTTGATGGGAACGAAGCCCTGGGTGGGTGATGCGGCGGCATCGGTGATGGGCGGAGAGATGCGGACGTAATAGCCTTCCACGCCGATCTGCTCGGCGAGATCGCCACCGGTGGCATAGACCCAGCGCTCGATGTTGTCGTTCCAGGCGTCGGCCGCGTCGCGGAGAATGCTGGCGGCGTCGCTGTGGCCGGTGAGATCGGCGATATCGGCGGCGGCCAGCAGAGAGGAGATTTCTGCGGCGAGAGTGAATGGAGAATAGCCGCCGTCTTCTTCCCAACGATCCTGCTGGGTAACCGGGCCATTGCGCAGAATAAAACTGGCGGCCTGCCGGACCATGGGCCACCAGCGGTCGAGCTTGCCCAAATCTTTTGCCGCTTCGCGGCGGAGGAGATCGAGGAGCAGGATAGGGAAGGCGGTCTCATCCATCTGGATGCCGCTCCAGTAGGGGCGACCGTCGAGCCAGAGATTCTGCGCCCAGTTGCCGTCGGCTTCCTGGGTGGCCTCGAGATAACGCAGGACACGGACGGCGTCGGTGACGGCGCCAGCAGCGACGAGGGCACCGGCAGTTTCGACCAGATCGCGCGGCCAGATGAGGTGATAACCGCCGAGGTCTTCATCACCTTTGTTGAAGCCCCAGGGGATGGAGAGGCTGGCGATGATGCCACCCAGAAAATCCTTGGACTCGTGGCAGCGTAGAACCGCGGTGGAGGTCCGATAGAGATCGTGCGGACGCGGAGGTTCATCCAGCTTGATCAATGTATTCTGCCAGTTCTTCCACTGGGAGAGATAGTGGCGTCGAAGTTCGTTGTAATCCTCGAATAAAGTGGAACGGACTTGCTGGCCGGCCTCGCTGACGATGGTGCCGAAGCCGAGGGCGAGGATGAATTCTCCGTTGCAGGCGGCGAGGTCGATTTCTCCGGTGCAGGCGATGTTGCCATTCTCGGCGCGCTCGTATACCCACTCCATTTGAAAGTGGGTGGAGATATCCTGCCATCCGTCGGAGGCACCGACGAATCCGACGGACATTTTTTTCCAGGGTGCGGAACAACCCAAGGCCAAAGCCGTGCCGTCGTGTTGCGCTAGAAACATGGGAACGCCTTTGTAATCGCCGACCCAGCCGGTATTGTCGTTTCCGCAGTTGGCCAAATGAGGCGAGAGCAGGGCGTAGAGGCGATAGTCGGAGAGCTGGCCTTGAAGAGGCTCGAAACGAATTTTTTGTAGAACGACGTTGCGGTAGGGATCGCTGAGGATTTCTTTATGAATGCGGTAACGACCATTAATCTCGGTATTGGTAAGTTCAAAGGCGGGGATGCCGGGTTCGAAGGGTATGTTTTCGAAGGTGCAGTGGCGCTTTTCTTCGGAAAAATAGTCGCGTCCGTTGGTAACCATGAAGCCGAGGTCACGGGTGCAGGCCTGGTCGACGCGCGGGAAATAGACTTCGTTCAAGATACCGTGGCTGATGGTGAACCAGACTTTGCTGTGCTGGTTCAAGGCGGTACCCATGCCGGTTTTAGCGCTGGAGGTCCAGCGCGGGGGAATTCCCGGCCAACCGGGAGCTAAGATGGGAGAGTCACTCATGGGGTTTTAATCCTGCAACTTAATGCTGCGGTTTAACTCTTCGAACCGGCAAGCTCGGGTTGTATTCTCGGCCATGACAAACTGTTGACACAAAGTTCTGGCCGTAAACGTAAAGTTGAGGAACGGCATCGAAGAAAGAGGCAAAAATAACCTTGCACTTTTCGAGCAACCCGCGAAAATGAAGGAAATCGAGCCAATGCGCATGCCGTGGATCAAACAAAAAAGAAGTGCTGCGGACCTGGGTATGTTAGCAGCCCTGGGGCTGTGCCTGGCGCTGTGCCTTTGTGGAAACGCGGTGGCGGAGCCGGACACGGTGACCAACACGGCGTTGGATCGGGGTTTTCTGGGGCTTTACAACCTGGATTTCGCAGGCGCACAGAAAGATTTTTCCTCGTGGGAAATTCAGCATCCGGAGGACCCGATGGGGCCAGTCAGTTCGGCCGCGGGATATCTTTTTTCGGAGTTCAACCGGTTGGGAGTTCTCGAGGGGCAGTTTTACGACAACGACAAGGCGTTTGCGGGTCGCTCGACGCTTCGCCCTGATCCGGCAGTGCACGATCAATTCGAGGCAAACATTGGCCACGCTGAGCAACTGGCGCATGCCCGGCTTAACAAGAACGGAAAAGACCAGGATGCGTTGTTTGCTTTAACGCTGTCTTCGGGATTGCAGGCCGACTACGCGGCGCTGATTGAGAAGAAAAACCTGGCGTCGCTGCACTACACGAAAGAGGCCTCGACGTGGGCGCAGCAGCTACTGGCGGTTTGTTCGGATTGTTACGACGCGCAGGTGGCAACGGGGTTCAGTAAATACATTATTGGAAGCATGGCGGCGCCGGTGCGCTGGCTGATGCGCGTGGGCGGATTGCCCGGCGACAAGCAAGGTGGCATGGCCGATTTGCAACTGACGGCACAGCGCGGACATTATCTGGCTCCGTTTGCCCGCATCCTGCTGGCGATCGCATATGTACGCGACAAGCACAAGACGCGCGCGCTCGAATTGCTTTCCGCACTGCAC
>JBAUVJ010000008.1:0-10800 GCA_049583165.1 Candidatus Sulfotelmatobacter sp.
CTATTCGCCTTGCAAGTGGAAATTTCGGGTTGCTGACGGCGACTGATACACAAGTGACGGATATTGACACTCAGAAGACCGATTCTGGGAAGATCGTGGGGACATGGCGAGCGAAGCCGCCTTGGGGCTATCAATATTGCTGGTGCAGGAGATTACTCGTATACATCCGCGCTATCTCAGGAAATTCTGGAAATGTTCCAGAAGGTTAGAGGAACCCCCCAATGGCTCGATCAGCGCATGGGTAGTCTTGTGCGAGCGTTCTACAAAACTCATGTCACGCATTGCTGGCCGAAGTAAGAAACGTCATGGCTAATCCAAGTGGAACTTCGCTCCGCATTTGCTGCAAAAATCTGAGTCCGGTTCGGAATACTTTCCACAAGTGGAACAAAGGACTGGAGGCTCTAAGGGTTCTATTGGCACTGGCGGGTCCGCAGTGAGTGCCCAGATCAGTGCAACAATCCAGCCGACGACGGTCCATCCCAAGAGAAGATTCAAAACCATAATGGCGTTGAAACTTCTCTTGTTTCGTCCGATGATGCCGGGGAGAAAATAGAACGCGCCTCCCAGTAGCCCGTAAAAAACGAGTGAAAAGAAACTCAGGTCGCCTGCGTCTGTGAAGGCGGACATGGGCCGAGATTATCAGAAAAGGAGGTGGGTCGCGTAAAGTGCATACTGCCGATTGGTGATACCGCCTTCTGCAAGTCGCCATAATCCACCGGCTTAGCGTGGTAGTATCAACAATACTTTGTGGGATTCCCAGCGCTGGATTCGGTTGTTGGGATGCGGGTGTACCTGCAATCACTCGTTGAAAAATTATCAGACTTAAATAATGACAACTTCTGCAAACTTGCGTAAGCGCGTGCTCAGCGGCATGCGCTCGACGGGCAAACTGCACCTGGGGAACTATGTGGGCGCGCTCGATAACTGGGTGCGAATGCAGGATGACTATGAGTGCTTTTTCTGCGTGGTGGACTGGCACGCGCTGACCACCGACTACGCCGATACTTCCCGGGTGAAGCAGAATTCGGTGGAAGTTGCGCTCGACTGGCTGGCGGCGGGGCTCGATCCGGAGAAGTCCGTGATCTTCATCCAGTCGCATGTCCCGGCGCACGCCGAGCTGCATCTGCTGCTTTCGATGATTACGCCGCTGGGCTGGCTGGAGCGCGTGCCTACATATAAGGAGCAGCGGGAGAATATTAAAGATAAGGATTTGGGAACTTACGGCTTTCTGGGCTATCCCGTACTGCAATCGGCGGACATATTAATGTACAAGGCCAATGTGGTTCCGGTGGGCGAGGACCAGGTCGCGCATGTGGAGCTGACACGGGAGATTACGCGGCGCTTCAACGGTTTTTATGGAAAGCGCGGAGATGTTTTTCCCGAGCCGCAAGCTTTGCTGACGCGCGCGCCCAAGCTGCCGGGCACCGATGGGCGAAAGATGTCGAAGTCGTATGGCAACGCAATTCTGCTGACCGACCCGGAGCCGGTGGTGCGGCAGAAGTTGAAGACGATGATGACCGATCCGGCGCGGGTGCGGCGCTCCGATCCAGGGAATCCGGATGTGTGCCCGGTGGGCGATCTGCATAAGATTTTCAGCAGTAAAGAGACGATGGCGAAGGTATATGAAGGCTGCCGGTCGGCGGGGATCGGCTGCATCGAGTGCAAGAGCTGGGCGGCGGATGCGCTGGTGCAGTTGCTGAATCCGATGCAGGAGCGGCGCAAGAAATTTGAGGAGAATCCGCGGCTGGCTTGGGATATTCTGGAGGCTGGCAGTGAGCGGGCGCGCAAGGTTGCGGCCGAGACGATGAATGACGTGCGCGATGCGATGGGAATGTCGCTGGCGTACGAACCGCCAGCGGTGAATGATGGGAAGTAGCATGAAAGAAAACGTCGTGAGGTCAGTGGAAAGCGTGCCCGAAGCGCTTGCTCCCGTGCTGGTTGCAACTCCTCCCGGGGCTGCGCAAAGACCCGCACAAAAACCTGCGCAAAAAGAAGAGAGCGATTCTCCGTTTGCGGTTTCGGTGACCGATGTTTACGAAGGGCCGCTGGATTTGCTGCTCGACCTGATTCGCAAGCAGGACATCGACATCTACGACATTCCGATCGCGCGGATCACGGCACAATATCTGGCCTACGTGGAAAAAATTCGCGAGCTGGATGTGAATGTGGCGGCTGACTTTATTTATATGGCCGCGGTGCTGATTCACATCAAGTCGAAGATGTTGCTGCCGCGCGACCCCTCGGCGAAGGCGGAGGAGTTGGAAGACCCTCGCACCGAATTGGTGAACCGGCTGCTGGAGCATGAAAAGTTCAAGTCGGCGGCGCAGATGCTGTTGCAGAAACAGCAGATTGAAGATGCGGTGTTGAGCAAGCCGGCGCTGAAGGAGTTCATGGATGCGGAGGGAACCGAGCCGGAGATGGCCGCCGATGTGATCGACCTGGTGAAGACGTTCCAGCAGATTCTGGAGCGCGTGCGGACCCGGCCGGTGATCAATGTGGATGAAGAGACTGTCACCGTCGGGCAGATGATCGATTATCTTCGTCGCCGGTTGGCGCTGGAATCGCGGCCCATCCGGCTGAAGCAGTTGTTGCTGCGAGTGCCATCGCGGCCGGCGCTGGTGTGCATGTTTCTGGCGTTGCTTGAACTGGTGCGGCTGCAAGCGATTCAGGTCCGGCAGGATGAATTGTTCGGCGAGATTGCGGTGCGCAAACATATTGGATTCGACGCGGTGATGGCGGAGCAGGCGGCGGTGAGAGATGACTGGAGATGATAGTGCCGAGTACCTAGTACCGAGAAAAGTGATCGTGTCGCAATTGAAGTTCTGACTAGCAACCAGGTACTCGGTACTGTGAACTGTTTATGAGTCTCAAAGCTCAACTCGAAGCGATTGTTTATGCGGCGGAGACGCCGATTACGGTCGAGCAGATGTTTCAGCTCGTCAAGGAATCGGTGATGGCGGAAGGCGCAGCGGATGAGGCGGAGGCGAAGTCGCGGGTGAGAGCCGCGTTGGAAGAGCTGGTTGCCGATTATGGCACGACTGAGCACGGGATCGAAGTGCGTCAGGTGGCGGGCGGCTATCGCATGTCGACCAAGCCGGAGCAGCATGAGATGGTGCGCAGCTTTGCCAAGAGTTTGAAGCCGCCGATCCGGCTGTCGTTGCCCGCGCTGGAAACTTTGGCGGTGATTGCGTATAAGCAACCGGCCACAGTGCCGGAGATCAACGAAATTCGCGGCGTCGATTCCGGCGGCGTGATTGCGACGCTGTTGGATCGCAAGCTGATTACAACTGCAGGGCGCAAGCAGGTGATCGGAAGGCCGATTCTCTACAAGACGACCAGAGAATTTTTGATGCGCTTTGGTTTGAAAGATGTGAACGAGCTGCCCAGCATGGAGGAGTTCGAGAAGCTGGTGGCGGAGTCGTTTCAGAGTGAGCTGGCGCCGGCGGATGCTGAGGCGCAGGCGCAAGAGACCGAGTCGTCCCCGGCGGAAGAGATTGCGGAGCCGGCTGCTCGGAAAGAATGAGCGGTGCCTCAGCGGCTAAAGCCGCGATGAAAGAGAAGAAGGTTATCGCAGCGCTGAAGCGCTGCGCCACCCAAAAGCAGATCGGCAAAGAGTAGCTCCGGGATTGATCTCCTTATTTAGGATTGGAAGTTCACACACATGCCTGCTGAACGCCTGCAAAAAATTATTGCCGCCGCCGGGATTGCTTCCAGGCGCAAAGCCGAAGAACTGATCAGCGCCGGGCACGTGAAGGTGAATGGCGCGGTGGTGACGGAACTGGGAACCAAGGCGGATCCGGACGTGGACCACATTCGCGTGGATAGAAAGCTGCTGCAAGGCGCGCAATTGCATGTTTATCTGCTGCTGAACAAACCGAAGGGTTACGTGACCACGGTGAGCGATCCGGAAAAACGGCCGACGGTGATGCAACTGATTCGCGGGGTGAAGAAGCGCGTGTATCCGGTGGGGCGGTTGGATTATGCCAGCGAAGGGCTGCTGCTTTTGACGAACGACGGAGCGCTGGCGAACAAGCTGATGAAGGCGGCGTCGCAGGTCCCGAAAACTTATGTGGTAAAAGTTGCGGGAGTGCCGAGCGCCGATGCGCTGGAAAAGTTGCGTGGTGGAGTTTCCATCGCGACCGAAGATGGGCGCCGGGTGCGGACCGCGCCCGCGGGCATTCGATT
This sequence comes from Candidatus Sulfotelmatobacter sp., assembly GCA_049583165.1. GTDB lineage: Bacteria > Acidobacteriota > Terriglobia > Terriglobales > Acidobacteriaceae > Sulfotelmatobacter. The sequence continues at coordinate 4,186 of JBAUVJ010000008.1, forward strand.
GGTGAAGGAAGCGAATAATCCATGGTATGAAGTGACGCTGATTGAAGGGCGCAACCGGGAAATCCGGCGCATGTTTGAAAAGGTGGGACATCATGTGGAGAAGATCAAGCGCGTCCGCTACGGGCCGCTGACGCTGGATGTGCCGCCGGGAGAGTTCCGCGCGCTGACCGCGCAGGAAGTTGATCGACTGCGGACGGCGTCCAACCAACCGATAGCGCGCGCGAAGCCTTCCATGGCATGATGAGCGGCGAGCATGAGCCGCTTCTTCGATTTGGTCTCCCAGCCAGCGCGTGAGATGGGCATGATGGATGCGGCCGGCGCAACGCCGGCCGCGGTCGAGATGATGACGATGACGGCGCGGCGGGCGCAAATTATCAAACTTGATTCCAACGAAAATCCCTTTGGACCTTCGCTGCGCGCCATTGATGCGATGAAGAATGCCCTGGCCTCAGCGAATTTTTATCCTGACGATGATGGCACAGAGTTGCGCTGGAAGCTGGCGGCGCATCACGGATTGCGGCCGGAGCAAGTGCTGGTGACGGCGGGATCGACGGGAATGTTGGGCCTGCTTTGCGAAGTGCTGCTTGGGCCGGGGCGGAATGCGGTGACCAGCGAGCGGTCGTTCATTATTTACTCGATGGTGGTGCGAGCGGCGGGCGCGCAGTTGGTGGAAGTGCCGATGCGCGAGGATGCTTTCGATCTGGAAGCGATTCTCGCAGCGATCGACGCGAACACGCGCATTGTATTTCTGGCGAATCCGAATAATCCTACGGGCACAATGCTGGAAGCGGATGTGGTGGAGCGTTTTCTGGCGCGGGTTCCCGGGCACGTGGTTGTGGTGCTGGATGAGGCTTACTACGAATTCGCGCGGCACTTTGCGGAGCTAAGAAAAATCGAGTATTCGAAGTCGCTGGATTACGTTCGGCGGGATGCGAGTGTGGTGGTGCTGCGAACATTTTCGAAGGTGCATGGGCTAGCGGGGTTGCGCGTGGGTTACGGACTGGGGCCGGCGGAGTTGCTGGGATATTGCGCGCGGATGCGGAACACGTATTCCGTGTCGTCGGTGGCATTGGCGGCAGCGTTGGCAGCGCTTGAGGATGAGGATCATGTGCGGCGCGCAGTGGAGAACAATGCAGAGCAGTCGCGGGTTTTGAGCGATGGATTAGTGGGGATGGGATTTCGGGTTGTGCCGACTTCGGCGAATTTTTTGTATTGCGACGTAAGAATGGATGCTGCGGATTTCGCTAGCCGGTTGCAGGATGGAGGAGTGGCGGTGCGTCCGTTGGCAGCGTGGGGCGCACCGAATTGCATTCGCGTGACGATTGGCACGGCGGAGCAGAACCAGGTTTTCTTGAAGGCGGCGCGAGCGGTGGGAACGCGTTAACGAAATTTGACTGAATTGTTTTTGTTTTACGAGGTTGAGCGCCGAGGCTGCGGGTATGCGTGGTAAATTAAATTTCCGATGAAAGAAATCGCCAACTGGGCTTTGGATGTGGCTGCGACGCATGGTGCGACGTATGCTGATGCGCGCGTCGTCAGCCAGAGGAGTCGCGCGCTCACCACGAAGAACGGGAAGGTAGGCAGCGCGTCCGATGCCGAGTCGATGGGGATGAGCGTGCGGGTGATCGTCGACGGCGCGTGGGGATTTGCGGCCGGCGAAAACCTGTCGCGATTCGGGGTTGAGGCGACAGCGGAGAGGGCGGTTGAAATCGCGCGGGCGTCGGGACGAGTGAAGCAGCAGGATATTCGACTGGCCGTTGAGAAGCCGGTGACGGCGGAGTGGACGACTCCGCATAAGATCGATCCGTTTTCGATTTCGGTGGAGGAAAATATTGCGCTGCTGCTGAATGTCGATTCTGAATTGCGCGCGGTTGCGGGCGTCACGCTGGCAGAAAGCAATTTGAATTTTAATCGCGAAGAGCAGTGGTTCGCGTCGTCGGAGGGAAGCGACATCCATCAGACGAAGTATTCGGCGGGCGCCGGGTATACGGCATACGCGTTTGCGGGTAACGAAATTCAGAAGCGGTCATATCCTAACTCTTTTGGCGGGCAGTGGCAGAACAAAGGGTACGAGCTGATCGAAGAGTTGCAACTGGTGCAGAATGCGCGCCGCATCGGGGAAGAAGCGGTGGCGCTGCATCATGCGGAGCAATGTCCGGAGGGAAAGTTCGACGTCATTCTGGATAGTTCGCAGCTGGGGTTGCAGATTCATGAATCCATCGGGCATCCGATTGAGCTGGATCGCGTGCTGGGGATGGAAGCGAACTTTGCCGGCACTTCGTTTTTGACGCTGGATAAATTGCGCACACTGCGCTATGGCAGCGAGATGGTGAATGTGGTGGCCGATGCCCGCCAGGAGCACGGTCCAGGGCTAGGGACGTTTGGTTTCGACGACGAAGGTGTTGCGGCGCAGTGTACCCCGATCATCAGCAACGGGTTGTTCACCGGATATCTCAGTTCGCGCGAGACCGCGCACACGATCGGCGAGAGTCGATCAGGGGGAACGCTGCGCGCGGAGGGGTGGAATCGGCTGCCGATGATTCGCATGACCAACATCAGTCTGCTTCCCGGCGAAAGCCCGCTGACGCTTGAGGAACTGATTGCGTCCACCGATCACGGAATGCTGATGCAGACGAATCGATCGTGGTCGATTGACGACAAGCGTTACAACTTTCAATTCGGCTGCGAGATCGGCTGGGAGATCAAGCACGGAAAGCGCGTGCGCATGGTGAAGAACCCGTCGTATTCCGGCATCACGACGGAGTTCTGGAATGCGCTGGATGCGATCTGCTCGCGCGACGAGTGGACGCTGTGGGGTACACCGAATTGCGGCAAGGGGCAACCGCAGCAGGTGATGGGCACGGGGCACGGGGCGGCGCCCGCGAGGTTTCGGGGGATTAAGGTGGGGAGCGCGTATCGGGGAGCGTGACATCGGTCACAGAATATTTTGGAAGTCGTGTAATAGCATTCAGCACTCAGCACTTGGCATTCAGCCAGTGAAGGAGTTGCGGAATGAAAGATTTCAGGGACTTGCAGGTTTGGCGTAAGGCTCACATGTTGGTGTTGGCTTCCTATAGAGCTACGGATGGATTTCCGAAACAAGAAGTCTATGGCATGACCAGCCAGATACGCAGGTGTGCTGTATCCATTGCGGCCAATATTGCCGAGGGTTGTGGCAAGCGGGGGAATGGGGAGTTTCAACGTTATTTGAACATTGCTGCTGGTTCGGCCAGCGAACTGGAATATCACTTTCTCTTGGCGCGAGACCTCAGTTTCCTAGACCAAATGAACTATCAGCAGCTAAACAGTGGCGTTGTCGAAGTAAAGCGCATGCTGGCTTCTCTGGTTCGAAAGGTTGAAGCCGAACGGCTTGCTGGCTGAGTGCTGAATGCTGAGTGACGAATGCTGACTAAGGACCAGGCCGGGGATGTGTTTGACCGCATCAGGAAGGTTTCGACTGCTGATGAGGTTGAGGTGCTTTTTTCGGGCGGGAGGTTTGCGCTTACGCGGTTTGCCAATAACACGATTCATCAAAATGTTGCTGACGAGAATCATGTGGTTTCGGTGCGCACGGCGTTTGGGGGACGCACGGCTCGGGCTTTTACCAACAAACTTGATGATGACAGCTTGAGGCGGGTGGTGGAGTCTTCGGAGGCGCTGGCCAAGGTGCAGCATGCTGATCCGGATTTGTTGCCGGTGCCGGATGCGCAGGAGGCTGCGACCGCTTCGCCGGCAGTTGTTCCCACACGGTACTTCGAACAGACGGCGGGCATCACACCTGAGCTTCGCGCCGATGGCGTGAAGAAGATTGTCGATGTCGCGAAGCGGCACAAGCTCACGACAGCAGGCATTTTTTCCAGTGCGGAATCGGTGGATGGCATTTTTAATTCGCGCGGGCTGAATAAGTGGCATACGCAGACGTTGGCGGAAGTTTCCATCACCATGCTGGCCGACGATTCCTCGGGGTGGCAAAAGGCGAATTCTCCGGACGCGGCCAAGGTTGATCCGCTGGCGCTGGCGGAGGTTGCGGCGCAGAAGGCGCTCGACTCGGCGCACCCGGTGGAGATTCCGGCAGGGAAGTACACGGTGATTCTGGAGCCTGCCGCCGTGCTCGATATTGTCGGCTTCATGTTCTGGGATTACTCGGGGATGGCGCTTCTCGACCAGCGCTCTTTTCTCAACGGCCGCATCGGCAGCAAACTGTTCGGCGAGAACATTACGATTTGGGATGATGTTTCGCATCCGTTACAGACCGGTGCTCCTTACGATGGGGAGGGTATGCAGCGGCGGCGGATGCCGCTGGTAGAAAACGGCGTGGTGAAGCGGGTGGTTTATGCGCGCGCTACCGCCGAGCGCATGAAACGTGCGGAGCAGAAAGACCGGGTCGGCCCGGTGGAAGCTACCGGACATGGTTTTGCGCTGCCCAACGAAATGGGTGAGATGCCTGTCAACATTGTTTTCGCCGCGCCGCAAGATGCTAAAACTCTGGCGCAGATGATTGCCTCGACTGAGCGCGGCGTGCTGGTGACGCGCCTGTGGTACATCCGGGAAGTAGATGCTTACGAAAAAATTGTTACCGGTATGACGCGCGACGGAACTTTTCTGGTGCAGGATGGAAAAGTGCGGCAGGGCGTGCGCAATTTTCGTTTCAACCAGAGCCTGATCCATCTGCTCTCAAGCGTGGAAAGCATGAGTGTGCCAGTGCGTTCCTGCGGCGAGGAGTCGTTCGATATGGTGGTGCCGGCGATGAAACTCCGCGACTTTAATTTCACGGAAGTGACCAGGTTTTAGTGTGCGGGCATCGAGCGCGAATCGGATCCTTTTCGACTGACTGCGGCGAGCCGGCACGAGTCACCGGCGATTCGTTGTAATCCCCTCATCCTCAAGCAGTTAAACCCCTAGTGTTCCATGACTTCCGTAACTTTGCGAGGCTGGTTCCGGGGTGTACGCTGCCCTTTAAGTTCGTCAAAAAGGGTCTGGCATAAGAATCCGCACGCCTCTTGGGCGCTGTGGAAGGAAGGTTCGTCAGCAACGGTGCAAAGCGAAGCGACAGAGCAGCAATTGGCAGCGGAGTCGCAGCAGCAGACTGCGATCAAGCACTATGCCGAAATGCAGAGCGCACCGCGTTTTCCGCTGCATCTGCCGGTGGAATTGAAATCGCAGACCGGCGACTGCCTGGCGGAAACCCAAAATATTTCAGCCAATGGAGTGTTATTCGCGATGGATCGCGACGTGCCTGTGGGCTCGATGGTGGATTTCACCATTCTACTTCCGGGCGATGTTGTGGGCTCGCAATGCAACGTGCAGATTGACTGCCACGGCCGCGTGGTTCGCAGCTTTGAGGATAAGGGGCGACGAGGCGTGGGCGTGGTGATTGACGAATACCATTTCGAGCGAGCGTAGGCGCAGAGAAAAATAAATGGCCAGCACGGTCAGCTTCGGTGAAAGTCACGGGGAGAACGGCTCGGGCCCGTTGATCCGGGTTATTCTTGCCGACACGCAAGTGATTTTTCGCGCCGGATTACGCAAGATATTCGCTCTGGAAGACGATATCCGCGTAGTAGGACAGGCTGAAACTCTGGCGCAGACGCAATCCGCAGTGACAAAGTTCTCCGCCGACGTTCTGATTTTCGAGTCGACCTTGGCGCCCAATCCGGTGGAAGCGGTGACGGAGCTGCTGCGCCAGGCTCCGGAGTTGAAGATCGTTGTGGTCACGCCCGGATCGGACGAACAGCTTACGCTCGATCTTTTCCGGCGTGGTGCGCATGGAATTTTGTCGCGCGAAGTGGAACCTGAAGTTCTGGTCGACTGCCTGCGCAAAGTTGCCGCTGGCGAACCGTGGCTGGAAAATCAAGCTGTGCATTGGGTGATGGAAGCATTCCGCGGGCACAGTCTGCGGCCTTCCGGTGCGCGGCCCAAGGTGCAACTGACGCCGAAGGAAACTTTAATTGTCTCCTGCGTGACGCAGGGCATGAAGAATAAAGAGATTGCGATACGCGTGGGCACCACCGAGCAGGTGGTGAAAAATTATCTGCGGAAGGTGTATGACAAGCTGGGAGTTGCCGATCGCCTCGAGCTGGCGCTTTATTGCCTGAGCCATCACGTTGTGGATGGCATCAAACCGCCTCCGGTTCCGATTGCACCGGGTGCGACGGGAGTTGCGGATCCTTCCGCGAAAGCGAATGGCGCCGCGGCTGGCGCTTCCGCAGGTGGGAGCGCGAACGGTTCCAGCACGATCGCCGCCATTCCGAATTTACCGGAAGAAATTTCCTAAACGCGCAGGGCGGCGGATTGCTGCGCGAATGTTTTTTGCCAGCTTCTCTTTTATTTTCGCAGCAGCTGATTCTCTATGCTGCTTTTCTCCATTCTGTTTGTTTCTTACTATTTTTTGTTCGCCAGTCTTCTTCACTCGTCGAAATTTGCGCTGTCGCCCTACAGCCCATAGAATGAAACCAAGCCGGGCGGCGCAATCTTGCTCCACCGGCCAGATCGTAGCCTTCCGGAACCTGGCACCGAGGTTTCGCCGGAGAGATGGCCGAGTGGCTGAAGGCGCACGCTTGGAAAGCGTGTTTACTCGAAAGGGTAACGTGGGTTCGAATCCCACTCTCTCCGCCA
>JBAUVJ010000009.1:0-11380 GCA_049583165.1 Candidatus Sulfotelmatobacter sp.
GTCTGATCCTTGGGATAGAAGTAAAGCACCACCCACTTCCCGCGATAATCTTTCAGGCTGGCTGAAGTGCCTTCCTGCGAAGGCAATGTGAAGTCGGGCGCGGCACTTCCAATCGCGGGAACTGCGGCCTTCGAACTCGACAATACGCGGGGGACAACGAATACGACGAGCGCAACGGTCAGCACCAGCAGCACAATCCTCAACATTCAAGCCCTCCAGAACGTACTCAACGCTACGTTCAGCATTGTAGACCGTTTGGGCTGAGACCTTTGTTCAGCACGATTTCTCATAATTGAATATCATGGAGGGTTACCTTAAATAGTTCCGCCATAGATCGTTCAACATAATCACTCAGCATAATCAGACGGAGACATTCGACGTGGCTCAGACGGAAACTGACGGTCAAGAGGTATTGGAAACTCGCGAGTGGGTTGACTCGCTCGACTACGTATTATCCAAGGGCGGGCCCGTACGCGCGGGACGGCTGTTGCAGCAACTCTCGCTGCACGCGCGCCGCGCCGCCGGCGTGAACCTTCCCTTTTCAGCCACCACTCCCTACCAGAACACCATCCCCGCTCCGCAGCAGGCGCCGTTCCCCGGAAGTCAGGAGATGGAACGCCGCATCAAGAGTCTGGTGCGCTGGAACGCGCTGGCCATGGTGGTGCGCGCCAACAAGATTCAGGAAGGCATCGGCGGCCACATCTCCACCTTCGCCTCAGCCGCAACGTTGTATGAAGTTGCATTCAACCATTTTTTCCAGGCACAAACCGAAAGCGGCGATCGCGATGTAGTTTATTTCCAAGGCCACGCTGCCCCCGGGATTTACTCTCGCGCCTATCTCGAAGGCCGCATTCCGACCGAGAAGTTGGAAAACTTTCGCCGCGAACTGAAGCCCGGCGGCGGATTGAGCTCCTATCCTCACCCCTGGCTCATGCCGAATTTCTGGGAGTTCCCCACCGTCTCCATGGGATTGGGGCCGATCCAGGCGATCTATCACGCGCGCTTCATCCGCTACCTGGAGAATCGCGGCCTGAAACAATCAACCGGCGGCAAAGTTTGGGCCTTCATGGGCGATGGCGAAATGGATGAACCCGAATCGCTCGGTTCGATCACGCTGGCCTCGCGCGAGAATCTCGATAACCTCATCTTCGTGGTGAACTGCAACCTCCAGCGCCTCGATGGCCCGGTGCGAGGCAACGGAAAAATCATCCAGGAGCTCGAAGCCATCTTCCGCGGTGCGGGATGGAATGTCATCAAGTGCATCTGGGGATCTGACTGGGACAGTCTGATCCGCGCCGATCGCGACGGCATACTGGTGCGGCGGCTGGGAGAAGTCAGTGACGGTCAGTATCAGAAATATTTTGTGGAGAGCGGAGCCTATTTCCGCCAGAATTTATTCGGAACCGATCCCCGCCTCCTGAAAATGGTGGAGCATCTTTCCGATGAGCAGCTGGCCCGCATGCGCCTCGGCGGCCACGATCCCATCAAAGTTCACGCCGCCTACCGCGCCGCCGTCGACCACACCGGATCTCCCACCATCATTCTCGCCAAAACAATCAAGGGCTACGGCCTGGGCGAAGCCGGTGAAGGCAAGAACATCACCCACCAGCAGAAAAAATTGAACGAGGAGGAGTTGGAGTTGTTCCGTTCGCGTTTCGGCATTCCGATTCCGGACGATGAACTGCACAACGCCCCGTTCTACCGCCCCAGCGATGACAGCGCGGAAATCAAATACATGCAGGCGCGCCGTCAGCAGCTTGGCGGGTACATGCCGCAGCGCAAGGTGCGTGCCACTCCGCTCAAACCGGTGCCGGAATCCTACTTCGAGGAATTCTACAAAGGCACCGATGGCCGCGAGGCTTCCACCACCATGGTTTTTGTGCGGCTGCTTTCCAAGCTTCTGCGCGATCCCGAGTTAGGCAAGCTCGTCGTTCCCATCATCCCCGATGAGGCTCGCACCTTCGGCATGGAAGCCTTGTTCCGCCAGGTCGGCATCTACTCCAGCGTCGGCCAACTCTATGAACCCGTTGATATGGACACGCTGCTTTATTACAAGGAAGCGAAGAACGGACAGATTCTCGAAGAAGGAATTACGGAAGCCGGGTCGATGGGTTCGTTCATCGCTGCGGGCACGGCCTACGCCAATCACGGCATCAACACGATTCCCTTCTTCATTTATTACTCGATGTTCGGCTTCCAGCGTATCGGCGATTTGATCTGGGCCGCCGCCGATATGCGCTGCCGCGGATTCTTGGTCGGCGGCACCGCGGGAAGAACCACGCTGGCCGGCGAAGGCCTGCAACATCAGGATGGCCACAGCCACGTCCTCGCTCTGCCCGTTCCCAACTTGCTGGCCTACGATCCCGCATTCGCCTACGAAATTGCCATCATCATTCAGGATGGCATCAAGCGCATGTATGTCGATCAGGAATCGATTTTCTATTACCTCACCGTCACCAACGAGCCGCTGCCCATGCCGGAGATGCCGAAGGATGGCACCATCCGCGAAGGCGTGCTGCGCGGCCTTTACCGCTTCAAGGCGGCGGATTCACCCAATGCCAAGCTGCGCGTGCAACTGCTGGGCAGCGGAACCATTATGTTCGAGGTGTTGAAGGCGCAAACGATTCTTCAGGAAAAATACGGCGTGGCGGCGGATGTTTGGAGTGTGACCAGCTACAAGGAACTCTACCGCGATGCCAACGATTGCGAACGCTGGAACATGCTGCATCCCGGCGAGTCCGCTAAGGTTCCGTTCGTGACTCAGACTTTGAAAGATGCGCCCGGACCCTTCATTGCCGCATCTGATTATATGAAGGTGCTGCCGGAGTCGCTGGCGAAATGGGTGCCGGGCCAGATCGTCTCGCTCGGAACCGATGGCTTTGGCCGCAGCGAAAACCGCGCGGCCTTGCGCGACTTCTTTGAAGTCGATGCCAAGCACATCGTTCTGGCCACGCTGGGCGCGCTGGTGCGGGAAAAGAAAATCGAAGTCGGTGTTATGAAGAAGGCGATTCGTGACCTGGGAATCAATCCCGAAAAATTGAACCCGGCCATAAGCTGACAGGAATCGCAATCCCGCTCGACAAATTAAGGAATGAACTCAGTGATCGAATTCAAACTCCCCGCACTCGGTGAAAACATTGAACAGGGCGACCTCGTGCGCTTGATGATCGCCCCCGGCGCCAAAGTTTCCGAGGGCCAGGCCGTGATGGAACTCGAAACCGACAAGGCCGTCGTCGAAGTCCCTTCTTCGGTGAGTGGGACTGTGAAGGAAGTTCTGGTCAAGGAAGGCGAGAAGATCAAAGTTGGCCAGATAATTTTCACTGCCGATAACAACGGCTCCGCCGCCGCGCAGGTGAAAGAAGCTCGACGTCCGGCGGAACCGCCTGCCGCCAAGGCCGAGAAAGCTCAACCGCAATCGGAGTCTGCGCAGCTCGAATCTCTGCAACCCAAGTCTCAGCGAGCACCGTCTCCGCAACCCCAATCTCAGCCCGCTTCCCAAAAATCCGAATCGGCCGCCGCTGCCACCGCCACAGAATTCCGCCTCCAGGAGCTCGGAGAAAATATCTCGCAAGGCGACCTTGTGCGCTTGATGATCGCCCCCGGCGCAAAAGTTTCCGAAGGCCAGCCGGTGATGGAACTCGAAACCGACAAAGCTGTCGTTGAAGTTCCCTCGTCAATCAGCGGCGTGGTGAATGAAATAAAAGTAAAAGAGGGCGAGAAGATCAAAGTTGGCCAGGTAATTTTCACCCTGCAAGGTGGTGCCTCTTCACAAGCCGATTCACCCCGTCCGCAAAAGCAACCCGTCGAGCACGTCTCCGGACAGCATGGCGCGCGTCTCGCATTTCAGGCTGCCATCCGCGCCGAGGGCAAAACCGAAGAACAAGCCCTGCCTCCCGATCAGCCAATGCCGCGTCCGGCGGCCTTTTCCATGCCAACTCAGCTCGGCAAAGTTGCCGGAACCGAACACCGCGAAGCCGTTCCCGCCGCTCCGAGTACTCGGCGCCTCGCGCGCGAAATCGGTGTCGACATCTACGAAGTCAAGGGCACCGGCCCCGGTGGACGCATCAGTGAAGACGATGTAAAGGCTCACGCCAAAACCGCGCTCGCCGCTTTGGCTACCGCTTCGCAGGCTCCGCGCGCCGGACATTTCATCGCGCCCAAGCTTCCCGACTTTTCCAAGTGGGGAAAAATCGAGCGCGTCTCCATGCGCGGGGTTCGCCGCAAAACTGCCGAACACCTCGCCGAATCCTGGAACACCATTCCCCATGTCACCCAGCAGGACCGCGCCGACATCACCGAACTCGAACACCTGCGCGCGCGCTTTGCTCCCAAGGCCGAGCAGGCTGGCGGAAAGATGACCATCACCGCAATCGCACTAAAAGTTTGCGCCGCCGCCTTAAAAGTCTTCCCGCAATTCAACGCCACCATCGATATGGAGAAGGAAGAAATTATTTACAAGCAGTACATCAGTATCGGAGTGGCAGCCGATACCGATCGCGGCCTGCTGGTTCCCGTGATTCGCGACGTGGATAAGAAAAACATCGTCGAGCTCGCGGTTGAGCTATCGCAACTGTCGCAGAAGGCGCGGGATAAAAAAATCACCCTCGCCGATATGGAAGGCGGCACGTTCACCATCACCAACCTCGGAGGCATCGGGGGCACCGCGTTCACTCCGATCGTGAATCATCCCGAGGTCGCCATTCTCGGCCTCTCGCGTTCGCGCATGGAGCCAGAATGGATTGCGGACAAGATTGGCGGAAAGTTCGAGCCGCGGCTCATCCTCCCACTTTCGCTCTCCTACGATCATCGCCTGATCGATGGCGCGGACGCCGCCCGCTTCCTGCGTTGGGTCGCGGAAGCCTTCGAGCAGCCCTTCCTGCTATCCGTTCAAGGATAGCGATTAAAAATAACAACAGATGCGGCGCGCGAGCCGAATTCAAGGAAAGTGATGAACCAAACTCCCGATCAAAATCCCGACCAGACTTCCGGCAAGAATCCTGAGCCCGCACAAAAGCTTCGCGTTGCCGTAGTCGGTGCCGGCCCGGGCGGATACGCTGCTGCCTTCCTCGCCGCCGATCTTGGCTTGCAGGTCACGCTCATCGACCCGGAAACCAATCCCGGCGGCGTATGCCTCTACCGCGGTTGCATCCCTTCGAAAGCTCTCCTGCACGTCGCCAAACTCATCGAAGAATCGCAGCAGGCCAAGAATTGGGGAATCGAATTTTCCGCGCCCAAGATCGATCTCGCGCATTTGCGCAACTGGAAAGAAGGTGTCGTCACTAAGCTCACCGGAGGCGTGGGCCAGCTTTCCCGCGCGCGCCACGTGGAATACATTCAGGGCCGCGCCGCATTCAACAATTCCACTACCTTGCGCATCACCAAAACAGATTCCACCGAAGTGGTTCGCACTTTTGACCGCATCATCATCGCCACCGGCTCGCGCCCGGCGATCATCCCCGCCCTGAAGATCGATTCGCCTCGCATGATGGATTCCACCGGCGCTCTCAATCTTGCGGATATTCCCGGCAGCCTCCTGGTGGTTGGCGGCGGATACATCGGCCTGGAACTTGGGTCCGTCTACGCCGCCCTCGGCACCCGTGTCACCGTGGTCGAGATGCTCTCCGGCTTGCTTCCCGGCGCCGACCGTGATCTCGTTCTTCCTCTCCACAAACGTCTGGAGAAGTTATTCGAAACCATTCTGCTGAACACCACCGTCGCCTCTCTCAAAGAAGAGAGCGCCGGCATCCGCGCCACTTTCGAAGGAGCTTCCGTCCAGGAGAAAGATCGCACAAAGCTTTTTGATCGCGTGCTGGTTTCAGTGGGACGCAAACCAAACTCGGAAATTCCTGGACTCGAAACGACGCAGGTGCACGTGAACCCGCGCGGCTTCATCGAAGTGAACCACCAGCTGCAGACCGCCGATCCGTCCATCTACGCCATTGGCGATGTGGTTGGCGAGCCTATGCTGGCGCACAAGGCCTCGCATGAAGGCCGCGTCGCGGCCGAAGTCATCGCCGGACACAAAGCCGCCTTTGAACCGCACGCGATTCCGGCCGTCGTCTTCACCGACCCGGAAGTTGCCTGGTGCGGCCTCACCGAAACTCAGGCGGAAAAAGAAAATCGCGAAATCAAAGTGGCTCGCTTCCCCTGGGCCGCATCGGGACGGGCCATGACCCTCGACCGCCCCGAGGGTATGACCAAGCTGGTCGTCGATCCGAAAACTGAACGCGTCCTAGGCGTTGGAATTGTTGGCGCAGGCGCTGGTGAGCTGATCTCCGAAGGAGTCCTGGCCATCGAAATGGCCGCGCTCGCCAGCGATGTTGCCATGACCATTCACCCTCATCCCACGCTCTCGGAAACCGTCATGGAGTCCGCCGAAGTTTTCCTCGGCACCAGCACCCACGTCTACCGCCCGAAGCGGGGATAGCATGCTCCCACTTCCGCTACAATAAAATCTCATTTCGCGAGTTGCGCGTCCGCCGCACCCAGCTGTTTTTAGAGGGCTGGGGTCAAAGAAACGATCAAAGAGATTATCGAAAGAAACTCATGTCCAATCTCTCCAAAGGAATAATTTTTATTGCCCTCACTCTCGCGGCCTGCCTGCCGCTCTCTGGGCAGGGCGCGCTCGGGCAACTGCTGCAACCAACTCCCGCCGCAAATTCCTCCAAAGCATCCACCGACTCTCTCAATCGCGGAACCCCGTACGGAACCGTCTTCGGATTTCTGAAAGCGGCGCAGGACGGCAACTATGCGATCGCCGACCAATATCTACAAATGACTGCGGCTCGGCGTCAGTCCCAGGGCGAAGCGCTGGCCGAGAAATTAAAACCCGTGATGGATAGCGCCTTCGCCGGCAGCCTGAAAAATGTAAGCACGAATCCCGAAGGCGCAACTCAGGAGGGAGTTCCCGCCGACCACCAGGAACTTGGCACCATGTCCTCAGGCGACGTGGAAGTGGAGCTCGAACTGGTCCGCGTTTCCGATCCGAATGCTGGAAAAATTTGGCTGATCTCTTCCGACACTCTTACCAAAATTCCAGAGCTCTACGACCAGGTCCAGGCCCGCCAGGTGGAATCGCGGCTACCCAAGTGGGTGGTGAAGCATCAGTTCGCGGGCATGCGGCTCTGGCAATGGTTTGCCCTGATCATTTTAATACCCCTAGCTGCGGCGGCCGCATGGCTCGTATTAATCGTCCTGCAAATTCCCATGCGCTGGTGGGCCCACCGGCATGGCCACATGGACCTGGAATCGCGCTCGGTCTCCGGCCCCGCATGGTTGCTCGTCGGCACTGCGATTCATCGGATTCTGGCCTCCTACCTTGGCATGCCGCTGCTGCAACGCCACTACTACGAGCAGGTTACGGCGGTCGCGGTCATCATCGGCAGCAACTGGATTCTCTGGCGGGTGATTCGCTGGTTTCTGCGCCGCGTGCGCAGCCAGGCACTGGCCCGCGGCCACGGCGGCACCGGCTCTCTGATGCTGCTCGGCGAACGCCTCGTCAAAGCCTTCATCTTCGTGATGGCGATATTTTTTATCCTCGGCGTGCTCGGTTTCAATTTGACCACCGCACTGGCCGGAGTTGGCATTGGAACTCTGGCCATCGGCTTCGGCGCGCAGCAAACCATCGCGAATCTGTTCGGTGGCGTTTCGGTGTTGGGCGATGAGGTCATTCGCGTCGGCGACGTTTGCAAATTCGGCGACCGCACCGGAACGGTCGAGGACATTGGCCTCCGCTCCACTCGCGTCCGCACCGAAGAGCGAACGCTGTTGGCGATTCCGAACGGCACGGTTGCCACCATCAATGTAGAAAATCTGAGCCGTCGCGACAAAATACTTTTCAAGACTGTTCTCGGCCTGCACCTCGACACTCCGCAGCAGCATCTTCGTTTTGTGCTCTCCGAAATATGGGGAGTCCTGAAGAACCATAAGAAAGTTGAGAACAATACCATTCGCGTGCGACTCACGGAGCTGACCTCGAGCGCTCTCAACATTGAACTGGTGTGCTACGTGATGACGCGCGATTTCAACGAATACGCCGAGGTTCGCGAAGAGTTGCTGCTGCAAATTATGACGTTTGTCGAGGACTCCGGAACCCGCCTCGCGTCTTCCTCACAGACTCTTTATTTAAGCACCAACCCTGCCTCCGAAAAAGCCAAGGCCGCGCTCAAACAAATCGATGACTCGAGCACCAAGTCCGGAAAAACAGAGCAACCACCGACTAAACCTGGATAGCGATGAAGGCCGGAAAATCCTCCCTCGGCGCGCCGCCTCACTTTGGCAGGCCGAATCCGCATTCCTTCCAAAGTCTTTCCCAGCCCCACATTTCGGACGTAGCTTTGTCCGGCAACTTGAAGCCCAGCTGATGAGCCAGCATACACACCTGACCGCGATGGTGGGCTTCGTGCGTGATCATATAGGCGAACATGGCCGCGCCCGGAGGCCACGGCCGCGCCCAGCCGTCACGATGAAACTTTTTGACGCGGCCCCCTGGAGCGAGAGCCTCAGCCAGCATCTGCGAGCACAGCACTGCACTCTCCGCCAGAGCGAGCATGGCCTGCTGCTGGGTGCAGCGTGTTCGATCCAGTCGGGGCGGCGGCTTCAAATGCGGCGCTGACAGGCGAAGCCACTTGAGGCGAATGTTGTGGATGTGGGTAAAAATCGCGGCGATAGTTCGTCCCTTGCTGCCACGCCCGTTTGAGCCGGGAAGCTGCGCTCGCCACGCCCGAGGATCGAGATGTTCGAGCAGAAGCTGGTTGATGCGGTCGTTGACCGCGTGGGTCTCCTGGATGCCTTGGCGCAGACACATTTCGGGAGCGGATGCGGATGCAGGTCGGGGCATACGATCTCCTCGTGCTATTAGCGTAAAAGATGTTAACGCGAGATGACCTCCGCATTCCATCGCCGGGTCAACCAGGCGAGAAACCGGTGCGTCGGATAATAGACAACGACGGGAACAACGATTAGGTAAATCAAGAGATAAAGAAATCCCGGCACCGCGTGCTGTTCGCGAAAGAAAAGCCCGCGAGCCCAGTTCACATCGTATTGCGGTCGCCAGCAATAATTGACCGGAACCACGATCCACGCCATGAGCGTTTGATACTTCCAGCCTCGCCGGTCATAGCCTAAGCGCCAAATCGCCCACAGCAGCAACGGCGGTGTGACCACGTGAAACAGACTCAGCAGGCGAATCGGCAATGCAACTTGCGCATCGAACATAAACTCCGTGCCGCCAATGATGTGCCGCGCGCTTACCAGCGCTCCGGCAAGATCGACTGTGTATAAAGTCTGGAACAAAAGCAGTCCGCAGGCCTGCCAGGAAAACAGCAGCGGGCTTTCCGACCAAAGCGCCGCGGCAATAAACAGATTGCCCAGATCGCAGAAAAAGAGAAAATTCTGCGCCCCATAGACATGCCAGTACACCGGGATCCACGCGATCACGCACGCGGTCCATAACACTTTGATCCACAGCGGAATGCGCATGGCACGGTATTGTAGGCGCGCCGCCGCGAAAACCGGTAGTGCCCGATAACTCTTATCTGGCAGGCCCAAAGCGGCCCTGGGACAATTACTACCGTAACTTGATGCAGCTTACGGGTGTACCTACGATGAAGTTAATATGGGTTACCAAGCACTCCTCTTCTGTCCCGATGAGAAGACGGCTCGCACCGTTACACAGGTCCTTAGCGAGTTGGACTTCTCTGTTGTCGGCTGCACAGAGCCCTTCGCCGCCGTGAAGAAATTGATGGCCGAGCACTTCGATGCCGTCGTCGTGGACTGCGACAACGAGCAAAACGCGACCCTACTTTTCAAAAGCGCACGCAATGCTCCAAACAATCAGTCGGCCCTGGCTGTTGCCGTGGTTGAGGGTCAAGTGGGAGTGGCAAAAGCATTTCGTATCGGCGCAAATCTCGTTCTCACAAAGCCAATTAATGTTGAGCAGGCAAAAGGCACGTTACGCGTCGCCCGCGGACTTCTTCGCAAGAACGAAGGCGCCAAACCGGCAACGCCGGAAACGCCAAAACCCGCAGCCTCCGCGCGACCTGCGAAGCCGTTGCAGGCTGTACCGTCGCGACCGCCTGCCCCTGTCGTCCGCCCGGCAGCCGCAAGCATCCCAGCACCGAAACCCGGGCCGCAGAAGGCTTTCGTCGCCTCCGCCTACAGCGAGATCGCCGAGGTTGCGGAATCCAAAGCATCGGCAAACGCAGCTCTAAAACAGGTTCCCGCGCCCTCATTCGTGCCATCAAAAGCACAAACATCTTTACCAAAAACTACTCCTGCACCCGTCAGCGCCGAGCCCACGCGAGAGATACCAATCGCCAGGCCTGAGGTGGCTGCGCCGCCGCGAACCGGATTCTCCGTTGTAACGTCCACTGGCTCCGCCAGCGCCCCGGCTCCAGCACGAGAAGCAACGCCGAGCGTTCCGTCCACGGGAAAAACTCCTGCGCCAATTCCCGAGGTCCACACTCCAGTCGAAGAGGTCGCGGCCGAGGCTGGCAACCTTCCGGTTGAAGAGTCCGCTGCGCATGCATCTGAATTCACCTTCGGCGGTGCAGTTGAGAGCGGCACGAAACCCGCAAGCGGCGGCAAAAAAGCTTTAATCGCAATCGTTGCAATTATTCTGATTGCGGCGGCTGGTTATTTTGCATGGACGCAGTTGGGACCTCCGAAAGAACCGGCAAGCGCTCCGGCGGCAGTGACTCCGCACCCTGCGCCCTCAACACCGCCAACATCGGTCGCGTCTTCCGTCGCTTCCGTTCCGTCATCTGCCACACCATCGGCGTCGAGCCCTGCCACGCCACAACCGGACGCAACGATAAAAGCTTTGCCCGCCGTCTCAACAGCTCCTGCCGCAAAAAGTGGACAGACGCATCAGGCCAAAGCTAAGTCGGACGCAAACAATTCCGAGTCGGCTAATGACAATGACGACGTGACCGTGAACAAGTCTCCAGCAGCGGCCGTCGGTGCAAAGCCTATCGTGATCAAGAAGGGACATGCACAATCTGACACGGTGGCATCGAACGATGCGCCCGCACTGGCCATTGGCGCGATCGCTCCCGCCGGAAATGGTGGATCGCTCCCGAATCTGATGAACGGTAGCAGCAGCGCGCCCACCCCGGTGCTGCAAACCATGAACGTCTCGCAGGGAGTTTCGCAGGGACTGGTGATCAAAAAGGTTGCGCCTTCTTATCCCACGAACGCATTGCGTATGCGAATTGAAGGCCCCGTGCAATTGCTGGCCACCATCTCCAAAAAAGGCGACATTTCCGCGATAAAAATTCTCAGCGGAGATCCCGGCCTGGCGCGGGCGGCCTCCGAGGCCGTGAAACAGTGGAAGTACAAACCCTATCTGCTCGACGGTTCGCCAGTCGAGATCCAGACG
>JBAUVJ010000010.1:0-4778 GCA_049583165.1 Candidatus Sulfotelmatobacter sp.
CCCTTTATCCAGTACACTGCCACGAGCGCGGCGAGTCGCTTTATCGTGAACGTTGCAGCATCCCCAAGAGAATCCTGCCAACCCTGACCCCTTCTGGGCATCCAACTTGCGGAGGATATTTCATGGACGAAAATAATCCTGTAAGTGTGCTTGAAGATTTGATCGAAACTTGCAAAGACGGACAAAAGGGCTATCAGGACGCCGCATCGCATGTGAAGCGAGCAGATCTAAAAGCTTTTTTTAACGAGCAAAGTCTGGAGCGGTCTCGCTTCGCTGTTGAACTAGAAGCGGAACTGCCACGACTGGGCGAACCGAATAAGAAAGTTTCCGGCTCAGTTTCGGCTAAGCTGCATCGCGCCTGGATCGATACGAAAGTGAGTCTGGGTGCGGGCGATAAGGCAATCCTGGCATCGGTGGAGCAAGGCGAGGACAACGCCAAAGAAAGTTATCAAAAAGCGTTGAGTGGATCGTTGCCGGGGAATGTGGCTGAGATCGTTCGGCGGCAAGCCGTCAGCGTGCAGAAGGCTCATGACAAAGTGAAGACCCTAAGTGACAGCGCAGCCGAGGCTGCGTAGTTTCCAGCGTGAGTGGAAGCCGACGAAGAACAGGGGGCCGAATTTCGGTCCTCTTTCTTTTCCGTACCGCCCACGCCGTCGCCTTCTCCGTTGCCAACCACCGAGGCGGTAACCGCAATCGAAGGACTGCCCCGTCTCTTAGGCACAAGAGGTTACTGTTTTGCACTGCCGCGTTCTCCTCTAAGCAATGGTCTGATTCCCACGCTTTTGACGAATATTCGACCCGGCACACCACAGATCGAAGTTCCGATGGTGGTGGCTGCGCCAAAGCCGAGGCTGGTGAAGATCGTGGTGAATGCCCAGGGGGCGGAGCCTTTTTCCCTCGCCGGATTCAGCCGCGAGGCCAAGCATTATGTCGCGAAGGTTGACATTGGCGGCGTCGCTGGCGTAGTGGCACCGATGGTGGGAAAGCAGCCGCCAGATTCGCAGATGGATCCTTGGCGGCGAAGCCCCAGTCTTCGTAAAATCCGAGACACCGTCTTACATGGGAGGGCCAATGTGGCGCATTGAGCCGGTCTCGCCAGTTTGGCCGCAAGACACCACTAAACATTAGGCGGCCGCGAAGCGAGCGAAACTATATCCTTGATCCTTCCGATGACCGAGGGAACAATATGTACTGGAATGCTTCCGGGCCGGCGGCAGAGGGTATCAGACTCTCATGAACAATGTGCTGCGCGCATTTGTGCAATCACGGCATTCCTCGCCGTCTCAAGAACGGTAGCGTGGCACGGCCAGGACTTCCTGATTCGTTTACTGTTAGCCGCATTCGTCTCCGTCTATACGGCAAAGTCTCTGCTTTCAACGACAAGCGGTTTTAACCGAAAATTAACCGGAGACTTGACGGTTTGACGCGAAGTTGCGTTATCCTCTCCGAATTCCTCCTAGGCTCCTCACAAAACCTAAATCACAACCATAAGACCACGTAAGGAGATGAATGAAATGAAGAAAATGCTCACCAAACGTCTGCTGCTTGTTGCATTGAGTCTTCCAGTCTTCAGTATGATGGCGGGTGCTGCTGACATGAAGAAGATCGAACTGCATGCCTTCCTGGTTGGAGTCCAGGAGGTCGCCCCGCCCTCAACAACCGTTGTAACGGATGCAACCGGTAGGTTCACGGCCACCATCAACGACGATTCCACGCTTACTTACACGGTGACCTACAACAACCTGTCCAGTGCGGTCCTGCAGTCGCACATTCACATCGGGGCAACGAAAGTCGCCGGCAGCATCACAATATTCCTGTGCAGCAACTTGGGCAATGGACCGGCAGACACGCCCGCGTGCCCGGACGACGCCACTCACTCTGGTACCGTATCCCGCACCGTGTCCGCTGCCGATGTAACCAATTTAGCAGCGGCCCAGGGAGTTCCCGCCGGCGACTTCAAAGATGTTGTTCGCGCAATCGTCAGCCACGTTACCTACGCGAATGTTCACTCGGCCAACTTTCCCGCTGGAGAACTCCGCGGCCAAATCCACTCAACACCGGATCCACAAGACGAACTGCCCGGCGCTAACGACCAGGGCCAATGCGATCACTAAGTAGACCCGAGGAAAACCGGCGCCGTCCTGAAAGGTCCACTCGCGCGCTCGCGCGGGTGGACCTGAAGGGCCTCGCGTCGTCCCGCTTTCTCCATATCTATTTTGATTGAATGGGATGCGAGCAAAGCGGAAAGCCAAAAGATGGCGCGCATGGTGAGCTGACTGCGTAACGGAGGCCGGAGAGGAAAGGTGGACTGACGGGTGGAGGCCGTTTGTGAACCGATTCGTGCGTTTTCCCTGAAATCCCGGAGCAGTCCATTACTCAGGCAATCAGTTCTTCTATTTCTGAACCCTTACCAATCCTTGCTATCAGTTCCCATTTCTTCTCTGTTCGCCTAAAGAACGTGACGTGGTTTGTATGGTCATCCAATGTTCGACCAACGATCCACAAACCTCCTGGTTTGAGGGTTTGAAAGGCCGCATTCGCGCCCTCGGCCAGCCTTTCGATGGAGAAATAACTCCTGTTCAAGATATTCATCGTCCGCAATACATCGATACCCGAGCAGTGTCCGAATATGGAACGCAACCGGATCTCAAACCGCGAATCCCTTCTGCAAAGAGAAATCGCTTCCGGATGAACACAAGAGATTCGGTCGACGCGAGATCTCGTGCATTGTTCTGACACGCCCAACTGCCGAAACAACCTCCTTGCGCGTGCCGCGATCAGACGTCGCAACGGAAACCGATAGGCCTTGCTGTGGCTAAGGAAGATCACAAAAGGGGGGCAAAGATATTGCAGTGGCTCCCCATCCGGTTCGAGGATATAGGCGCTTCCTCTCGCTAGAGAAATCTGAACCACGTACAACAGTCTATCGGACGCTTCAACTCTCGCACTCGGAAAAGCCAGAAATAGTCTCTTCGCCCATTCAGCCGAGGTCAGGCAATGGGAGGCAGCGCGATCCTGCACTAGAAGTTCAGCGTCCTGTGGGTACCACTGTCGAAGCAGTTCCAAGGTCGTGGTGTCTACGTCCAACATGCGCTGGCGAAACGTCGTGCGCCTGGTTCCATTCGAAGTGCGGAATACGAGGCTAATGTTCTCGAAGCGGCATATCTCTTCATTGGTCGGATTTTCTCCGATTTGTAGCAGGCCGTAAGAAATCTTCCCCCCGTTGAGTGGACCCCTGCTTGCGGCTCGAAGGTATTGGTCCGACGTAGAAATCCCAAACACAAACACGCCTGCACCTCGTCTTGGCGGCTACTAGATGCGCTGTCCCCAGATTCGCGTTGATCGCGATCTATGAACGATCTTACCAGCGCCCCCGTCGCCGATTGCTTCGGCTGCCGGATCTGGATCATTGCAAATCGGCAGTGCTCAACAGCCTCGGCTCACCGGCGTCCCGCCGCGTTTACGAGTATGCCATCGATCAGTTCATCGCTTGGTACTGTTCCGAGCCGCGCCTCGCATTCAACCGTATCGTCGTCGTTCGATAGGGTTGCTTGCACGACAGTTGACCCTATGCTACGCTCTGCTCGCTCTAGAACACGAAGCCAGAAAGAAACTTTGTTACCGAGCGAACTTCGGATCCACCTCCAGGTCTTTCTCTGCCTTCCTCTCGCTGACAGTATTCCCATGCCCAACGGAAAGGCACGGTTCGATGCCCATAAAGCGCAGTACGACGCATTGAACAAAATCTACGGAACTTATTTCTCCCCCGGCAAAGCTCCATCCCGCGCCTGCATGGCTTTGGAAATGGATTCCAGGCGATTCGCTGCTTGAAATCGTAGGCAGCGCAATGGTCGTTGCTGCTCCCAGCCAGGTTGCTGATAAATGAGTTTGCGAAAAACGTTGAGAGGATGCTACGAATGAATTTGAAGTTCGGTTGGAACCGCCGTTCATTTCTAGCTGTGCTCGGTGCCGCTGGCAGCTCACTGTTAAATCCGGCGCGATTGAGCGCTGCGGGCATCTTTGGCAAGAAGCCCAAGCTGTCTCCGTCCCCTATCGACGGTGGCTCCATCGTGCCGATCACTATCGGCCTTGGTTCAACCGGCAATATCTACGCCGAGCTGGGAGTAACTCCTCTCATCAACATTAATGGCACCGTTACCGTCATGGGTGGCTCAGTAGTGAGGCCAGAGGTCATGGAGTTAATTCGCAGAGGCAATGAGCACTTCGTTCTGATCGACGAGCTCGAAGTCCCGGCTGGCAAACTCATCGCGAACCTGTGTAAATCGCCCCCCCGCACAGGCGGAAAAATCGACGGGATGATTGTCGCTGCAGGCAAAATTCTGTCCCTGGCCGACAACAGCACCAAGATCCTTCCTGGGCATGGCCCGCTGGGGAGCAAAGCCGATCTGACCAGGAGTCGGGACATGCTGGTTGTGGCGCGCGATTGTGTGCAAAAAACTGAAGAGCGCCGGCAAATCGGCCTAGGAAGCAGGGTCGAGCAAACCTTTTGGCGGATATGGATCCTGTGTGGGGTCACATGCTCAGCAGCGACACCTTCGTGCAGATGATTTATTCGTCACTTTAGTTCGCACCTTGTCGCCAAAAAGAGTCAGCGGCTGACTCACAGTAAGTAGCAATCGAGGGAACAGAACGCTGCCGTGACAGGGAACTCAGGGTCCGTAATTACTTGAAAGCAAAGGGCGCGGATGGCTCCCTGAGCACCCTAAAACACGCTTGGAAGCGCTTATCGAACCCATAACGAACCGACGCTTATGTAG
>JBAUVJ010000011.1:0-6782 GCA_049583165.1 Candidatus Sulfotelmatobacter sp.
GATCTCAGCTTCGGCGATAAAGATTCCGCCGCTTCAGCCCTGGCCTTCGAAGCACAGTGTTACGCTCTCCTCGGACTGCCCGACGCTGCCCGGCGACCGACTACTGAAATCATGGCTGTCGGCCCCAGCCGCGACGCCTTCGGCTTTGCCGCCCTGATTCTGGCCAGGATCGGCGACGCACCCAAATCTTCCGCCGTTCTCACAGGGTTGAACCGCGACTATCCCGGCAATCGCTACCTGCAAATAATTACCGCGCCGCTAATCCATGCCGCGCAAGCCCTGCACAATCAGGCCGCCGACGCCATCGCCGATTTAGAGCCGCTGCGCCCTTTCGAATTTGGCAGCGGACCCGAGTCAACCGGCTACGAACCCAACTACCTGCGCGGCTTGGCCTACCTAAAACTTGGCGACGGAGCCAAAGCCGCGGCCGAGTTTCAGAGCATTCTCGATCATCAGGGCGTCATCCCCATCGATCCCGAGTATTCCCTTTCGCATTTACAACTCGCGCGCGCCTACGCCCTGCAAGGCGACTCCGCCAAAGCCAAAACCGCCTACCAGGATTTCTTCGCCCTCTGGAAAGACGCCGACCCCGACGTCCCCATCCTGACCCAAGCCAAAGCCGAGTACGAAAAACTAAAATAGAATTTTCCTCAACGCAACGACGCACTGGATCGCCACCCCAACTCTGTCATCCTGAGCGAAGTGGAATCGTCTGAAAGACGATTTCACGCAGTCGAAGGGCCCCTTGCACCTCAAAAGCGTTCCCGTCCTATTAAGGCGTTCTCACTCAAACGCCTATGTAGGGACAGCCGCCCTCGGCTGTCCAGTCGAGCAAAGCTCGACTCGCTCTCCCTCTACGTCATCACGAACCCAGCGCAAGAAAGGTCGGGAAAGACACGCCTTCAGTCATGATTATTTACTTTACAAAAGTTAGACTCTTGCTCCATAATACCTGACATGGAAGCAAGTCGTTATTTCTTCTTAGGTTTAGGGCGAGTGGAAGCTACTGCCTTCCGCAAGTCCCGCTTGATGCTTGCCAGCAACTTCCGAGTCGGTACTTTCTTCAATGCTTCCCGCTTTTCCTTCGCGTCCAATGGAGAACTCCAGTGACCCTAGTTGACGTTATAAACCTGTTCGACACAGATGAAAAATGCCGCGAATTGCTTGTCCGATTGCGCTGGCCGAATGGTGTTGAATGCGTCCGCTGCCACGGGCCTGTTATCGAACTCGCAACCGAGAAACAACTGTTTTACTGCAAGGTTTGCGACTATCAATTCAGCGTCACAGCCACCACGATCTTTAACGATTCCCATCTCCCGCTGCAAAAGTGGTTTCTCGCTACATTGCTTCTCTGCGAAGCGCGTAAGGGCATGAGCGCGAATCAGATCAAGCGCACTCTCGGAGTGAGCTATAAGACAGCATGGTATCTCTGCCATCGAATCCGCGCTGCGATGAAAGAAGTAGAGCGTCCCATGATGGACGGCACAGTCGAAGTGGATGAAACCTATGTTGGTGGAATCCAACGCGGCCACCAGCGCAAACCTGGATTCGGAGAAAGTACAAAGCAGATCGTTATCGGCATTCGGCAACGTGGCGGTGACCTCCGCTTTTTCCACGCGCAAGATGCGAAGTCCGGCACGTTGGCGCAGTTTATCCGCGAGAACGTGAGCGCCGATGTGGATGTAATCGTAACCGATGAATTCCAAGCCTATCCGACCGCTATGAAAAGTTTGGCGATGACTGAGAAACACAAGACGATCAAACACAAAGCCAAGGTCTACGTTGATGGAGACATCCATACCAACACCGTTGAAAATGCGTTCTCCCTCTTGAAACGCGGCATCATTGGAACTTGGCATCGCATCTCCGCGAAGCATCTCGCCGCCTACTTGGACGAAATGACTTTCCGCTTTAATCGCCGGAAGGATGCCAATTTGTTCTTGGATACGCTCCGTCATATGGTCACTGCGCCAACGCTCACCTTTGACAAACTTACGGCTTAGGGTCGGGCTTGGGATTCACAACCTCTAACGCCTTTGTTCCACCGGAGAAAAGCAGTTCTCGTAAAGCGCGTCCAGCCTCACTCTCGCAATACTCAAATCTCGCCTTTTCATTCGGAAACACTCCGCCAGAAGAGTCATTCTTCATTCCATCTTGAGCAATTGTGTAAATATCAGGACCGCCGCTGCATCCGTCGACATATTCGTTCGCCACTGACACAAGGTACGATCCCAACACATGAGCCTGAAAAATGCTTGGAATAAAATGCGGAAGAAGAAAATCAGACAAATATCGAAGGGCAGAACTGTCGCCGCTGCCTATGTATTCCGTTGTCACCTCTAGCACCTTCTTACCCGAAGTCTTAAACAGACACAACTCGCCGGAATAAAACCTGATGCCTATCAGCATTTGAAGATGCTTGGCGTTCTTATTGCTAAAAATTTTCTCTAGTGCTTTACGCGCCTTGGGAGCTTGAAACCCTGTCACCCTTGATTTAGCAATTTCCCCGCCGAATCGCTCCTTTATTTCAGTCCGCATGATTTTCGCTGCCTCTGGATCACCAGCGTATGCAGAAGCAAGTTCAAACCGGATTCCAGCAAACATGCCATTCATCCACGACAACTTGCACTTTTGATATTTCAATCCCGCCGCGCTGTCTGTCATTTGTCGATCCGAACAGAGAACGATTCCGTCTGGACATAGAAACCCCAACGCTATAGTCACGGCTTTCCTCCGTGGAAGCCGCTCCGTAAAGAGTACAATCCGACTTTGACGCGGCTTTAGCCGCAAGAATGAGTCAGGCATCGACTTTTGTCAAGTGAATAATCTTGACTTCAGTCGTGCTGCAAATCCGCCACAAATACTCCGGCTTTAGCCGCTGAGGTCACTGCCCGACAACTTTAGAATCCCGCTCCTGTCCCCAGTCGTCTGATATCTTTTAGCTTCCCCATTTCTTCGCTCACGTGCCCAAGCCCAGTCCAAGCCGTTTCGCGGTTATCCTCGCCTTCGGCCTCGTCTATCTCTTCTGGGGCTCGACCTATCTCGCCATCGATATCGCTGTCCAAAGCATCCCTCCAGCCCTGATGTGCGCCGTCCGTTTCTCCATCGCCGGAGTTGTCATGCTCGCCGTCTGTGCCGCAACCGGCCGCAAAATATGGTATTCCCCGAAACAAATCGCCCTCGCGGCCGTGGTAGGAATTCTTCTTCTCATGGGCGGCAACCTCACGCTCTCCTGGGCCGAGCAAACCGTTCCCTCCGGATTGGCCGCCCTGATCATCTCGATCATCCCCCTATGGTTTCTGGTCCTCGATTCGCTGCTTCTCGGCCACCATCGCATTTCATGGCGAGGCAAAGCCGGGCTGGCGCTCGGCGTCGTAGGATTATTCGTTTTGTTCTGGCCGGAGTTGCATTCGACATCGCCCCTGGGGCGGCGCGTCCTGTTCTCCTCACTGAGTTTGCTGGGCGGATCGTTTTCCTGGGCTCTGGGATCGGTGCTCTCCAAGCGCTGGCAATCTGGCATGGACGGATTCAGCGCCACCGGTTGGCAGATCACCGCAGCCGGCGCGGCGACTTTTATGCTTGCAATAGTGGTGGGGGATTTCTCTCAGGTCACATGGACGACGCGCGGAGTGAGCGCAACGCTTTATCTCGTAGTCTGCGGCTCCTGGATCGGCTACACCGCCTACATCTGGCTCCTGGAGCACGTTCCCACCTCAAAAGTATCCACCTACGCCTACGTGAATCCCGTCGTCGCCGTCTTCCTCGGATGGCTGATTCTGCACGAGCGCGTCGACCGCTTCATCGTGATGGGGAGTATCGTCGTCGTGCTCGCGGTAATCCTGGTGACCAGCGCGAAAGTGAAAGAGACAACCGTCGCGGAGAAATTACCGGCAGTTGAAGCAACCGAAAATTAGAAGGCGCGAAACTATTTCGCAGCCTCTTCGTCCTCTTCCTCTTCCGTCATCACATCGATCGCATGTCCTCGAATCACAAAAGTCTGCTTCATTCCTCCCGCTCCTGATGACGCACCCGTCGATTCAAACGTAACCCGGATCGGCGACCGTTGCCACGCCGGCGGCGCACAAGCCGCGTCGGTCGCCGCGCCCGTCGTCTCGCTGGCCGCCACACTCTCTCCCGCCAGAACTTTTTTCAGCACCGCCTTGCGCCGCCCAATCTGCGCGACCACCGCATACACTTTCGTTCCTTCGTCCGAAACTCCGCAATAAGCCGCGTAGTCGCGATACCAGCTCGCATCGGAATACAGCGCGTCAAACTCCGGAAGATTGATCGGAGAAATGTGCCCGCTGACCCTGTCCACCAGCAACCATCCCCCGCGTTGCCACTGCCAGCGCGGCACAGCCGCAGATTCCTGCGGCAACGTATCATTTATTCGAAAAGCCCGCCGCACCACAAACAGCCGGTCTGTCACATCGTGCGCGGCGCCCAAAGTAAATTCCTTGATACGCGCATCCACCAGAAGCGGCCGAACTTTCAGAGCAACCGGCTTGCCGTCCGGTCTGTCCAGCATCATTCCCGTAGGCACCCACGCAACCGTAGTCCACTTACCAAACGCAACCACGTGCGCCTTAACAGCAGAATGAGCAATACCCTGCAAGCCGAAGACCAAAATAATTAGCGCGATCTGCACTCGCCACCGACAAATATAGATACACACCATGGCCGAGACTAAGCAGATGCCGCTCATCCCGGCAAGCGCAGACGTCACAATTCCAGCGTGCCCAATTCAAAACGGGAAGAATTCAATAATCACACACGACTAATTTTCCGCTCCGTAACACCCCCGCTTCTATTTGCAGTAATATTTATTCGTAGTAACTTGATTGGAATGCTGCATGTAGTTGTTAGTTGGAAGATATAGAACGCACCATCAAATTCCAGCCCCGCAGAGCCTGCGCTGAGCTTGTCGAAGCGGGCGGCATAAGATAGCCCGGCACGTCAGTGCCGGGTATGATTTGCAAAAGAGAGCGAGTCGCGGAGGGACGGCACGAATTCTCTTTATGTAATAACGCGCACCCCGGATCGTAACTTGCAACCATGAATCTTCCTCGCACTCACCGTCTGGTTTTGAGTGGCAATTCGCGTGCAACTTCCCGGCCAGAAACCGCTTCTGATTTACGCATGAGCGAGGTTTCGACAAGGCGACCGGTGCCGCGAATCCTGGTAGTGGACGACAATGCCAGCGTCGCCGGGCTGATGAGCCAGTTGCTTACCATGCGCGGCTATGAAGTTGTCGTCGCCGCGGACGCGCAGCAGGCCGAGGCCGAAGTACAGCGCCAACCACCCGACTTGATTCTTTCGGATGTAAAAATGCCCGGTAAGTCAGGCTACGACTTATGCCGCGAGCTCAAGGGAAATCCCGCCACCCGGCTGATTCCTTTTATCCTGATCACCGGCCTGACTGACGGCGCAGAAAAGTTGCGCGGAATCGAAGCCGGTGCCGATGACTTTTTGAACAAGCCGGTCCTCGCCGAAGAGTTGACCGCCCGTGTGAAGTCCCTCCTGCGCGTGAAAGAATTTACCGACGAACTTGAAACGGCCGAATCCGTTCTCTGCACGCTCGGCCTCATCGTCGAAGGCCGCGACCCTTATACCGAGGGCCACTGCGAGCGCCTGGCTCTGCATGCCGCGGATCTAGGCCGCCATCTTGGATTGGATGAGGATTCCATCGTCGCCCTTCGCCGCGGCGGATTTCTTCACGATCTCGGCAAGATCGCCGTGCCCGATGACATATTGAAAAAAGGCACCGACCTCACTCCCGATGAGTGGAAGATCATGAAGCTGCATCCCGTCACCGGAGAAAATATTTGCAAGCCTCTCAAATCGCTGCGCCTGGTCCTGCCCATCATCCGTCACCATCATGAGCACATGGATGGCTCTGGATATCCCGATGGCTTAGTGGGAAACGAAATTCCTCTCCTGCCCCGCATTTTGCAGGTGGTCGATGTCTACGATGCTCTGCGCACAGCGCGCCCCTACAAGCCCGCGATTGGCCACGATCAGTCTGTGCTGACCATGCACGAAAAGGCTCGCCAAGGCTTGCTGGATGGCGATCTGGCCGATGAATTTCTCGGCATGTTGCTGCAACAACGCGACGTAGCCTGATCCAAATGAGTCTGACCGGCGCATTCGAACCATCATCCCCGCGCATTTTTCCCTGCAAGGCCGCATTCCGACGTACAATAGCCAAGCATTTTTTTACGGCAACGGCTTTGCGGAAAACGACATCTATATGCATTCCGGTTGACCCGGAAAGCAGCACCAGCCGACATGACTTACAGCATCGTAATTCCGGCCTATAACGAGAGCGAGCGCCTCGGGGCAACCCTCGAAAAAGTACTGGCCTACCTCCGCCAGCAGGAATGGGATGCGGAAGTGATCGTTGTCAACGATGGATCGCGCGATAATACCGCCGAAATCGTCCGCGAATTTGCCCGCCGGAATCCAGGCCAGAATCCAATCGTTCGCCTGGTGGAAAATCCCGGCAATCGTGGCAAGGGTTACAGCGTTCGCAACGGCATCTTGAATTCGCGCGGAGACATAGTCCTATTCACAGACGCGGATTTATCCTCGCCTATCGAAGAAATGCCAAAGCTGCTCGCCGCTCTCGCCTCCGGCGCCGATATCGCCATCGGATCGCGCTGGCTGCGAGCCGAACTCCAGACCAAGCGCCAATCGGCCCATCGCCAGCTTTTTGGCCGGATCTTCAATCTCCTGCTTCGCATTGTTTTGGGCCTTCAATTCAAGGACACGCAGTGCGGCTT
>JBAUVJ010000012.1:0-9107 GCA_049583165.1 Candidatus Sulfotelmatobacter sp.
AGACAAATGGAGTCGAACGATCCCATGCCTACATGCGGCGGCGGCGGCCTGGCAAGGAGTTCGGGTGAACGCTGCGTTTAACGTGAGAATTCCTTGCCGGTCGTACTCGAAGTCGAGAGTTAAGGGGTCCTTCGACTGCGTGAATGCTTCGCTTTGCGAAGCACTCACTTCGCTCAGGATGACAGTACGGAGGGGGCGGCGTGAAAGAACATGAATATTTCGTTTACATCGTGTGCAGCCGATCGGGGACGGTCTACATCGGGATGACGAACAGCATCTACCGGCGCGCATTACAACACAAGAATGGAGAGGTCGAAGGATTTGCCAGCAAATACCACTGCGAGCGGTTGGTCTACTACGAGAGTTTTGACGATGTTCACAAGGCTATTGGGCGCGAGAAGCAGTTGAAAGGATGGACCAGGGCGAAGAAGATCGCGTTGATCGAGTCGAGGAATCCGAGATGGGAAGATCTGGCTGAGACTTGGGGCGCAGAAATGCGGTTTGCCGGGGAGTCGGTCAAAGGGGCATGATCCGTATGAAAGTGAAGTAGCGCGCTTTAGAGCACGGGGCGAATGCCTCGCACCTTCCGAGTTGCTAATGCGGATGTGGGGTCCTTCGGCTCCGAGAGTGCTTCGCTTTGCGAAGCATTTACTTCGCTCAGGATGACAAGGATAGAAATATCCACAGCTTTCTCTCTGCCGATGTTCACTTAACCTTTCGTTCCGCTCCCGAAACGGGAATACTTAGAACAGGGCGAATTTCATAAACAATTTGGAATCTGAGGGGCATGGAATCTTTGGTTCAGTGTTCCCAGTGTGGAGGTGTTGAGAGAGTATGGGTATGGACAATGTTCCACGGTGCCGGCACATTAAGGTGAACGGAATTCAGTGCGGATCTCCGGCGCTGCGGCGCCGGCGGCACTGCTATTTTCATGAGCGGGTTCGGGAGCAACACGCGCGCATCATGGACAGCCAGTTCAGGCAGGCGAGGTTTGTGGTGCCGGTGCTGGAAGACGCGAACTCGGTGCAGATGGCGTTGATGCAGGTGATGCAAATGCTCGCGACCGGGCAGATGGATCATAAGACGGCGGGACTGATGCTCTATGCGCTGCAAACCGCCAGCGCCAACTTGCGCGATACGGAGTTTGAGGCAGAAGAAGCGACGGATGTTGTGATCGATCGAAATGATGTGCACAGAACCGCCATCGACGGTCCGCAGTGGTTTGAAGAAGATTTTGACGAGGATGAGGGAGACGAGGAAGAGAACGCGGAGGAGGGTGGAGAAGTTGTGGAAGAAGGGAAAGGTGAAGTCGTCGCGGAAACGGCAGCGGTAGAGGAGCACGTCAGTATTGAGGAGGCGCGGAATCAGATACGTGGAACGCTCGAGAGTTGGCTGTTGGCGAAGGCGGAGGCAAGAGTGGGGAGTGCGCCGGGATAGATACGCAGCTACTTCGCGGCGCTGGCCGTTCGTCACGAGCGGTCCGCTCGGGGGAGCCACAATACCTACCGGCACAGTAGAACTTCTTCCGGGGGTCCGTAGCCCCGGTCATAAGCGGAATTCGAGATCGCGTAGGTTTTCAACTCGCTCCAATTCCATCGGCTGGGAACTGGATGGCCGCCGCACGAACAGAACAGGTGGTACTCCTCCGAAGTTTCCGTAACGAAAGACACGACATACGCGCCGTTCGCGTACGGACTAAAGCCAAGCAAATATCGCGTACAACATTTCGGACATTCTAGGCAGCGGCGAATACGCGGTGCCATGGTCGATTCCAATCAAAGCATCCGACAAACTTTCGCCAGTCTGCCACTTGACGAAGGAGAACAATTCGTTCGCCGTTAAAGTATGAATGCTGGAATCGATGCGTGGATCGGAGGTCTTTGGCTTATGCCGACGCCGCGGCTGCTGCTGACTTCGACCGGAAACCGAAGGCTTCGGAATGGTTACTGGCCAGGAGCTTGTAAATCGTTTCTTTATCCACAGGTTTGGAAAACAGGTAGCCCTGGGCGCGCTCGCAGCCGAGACCTCGGAGCAGATCGACTTGGGCCTGCGTCTCCACTCCTTCCGCGACGACCTTCAACCCCAGACTGTGGGCCAGCATGACGATCACGCGGACGATTTCGAGAGTCTCGCGATCGCTGTCCATGCGGGAGACAAAAATGCGATCGATCTTCAGAGTGTCGACGCGAAAACTTTGCAAGCGGCTGAGCGACGAGTAGCCGGTGCCGAAGTCGTCAATGTCCAGGCCAACCCCGAGCGCTTTTAATCCTGAGAGCATTGCGGCGGATTTTTCCGCGTCGGCCATGGCGATGGTTTCGGTGATCTCGAGATCCACGCACCGCGGATTCATGCCACTATCCTGGAGCACCTGGCCAATTTGAGCCGCCAGATCAGGCTGAGCGAATTGTTTCGGACTTACATTGACGCTCAGGGATAAAGGTGGATCGGAAGGGAACAGTTGCTGCCACGCGAGCAGCTGGCCGCACGCCTCTTGCAGCAATTCGCGGTTGATGGTCAGGATGATTCCGGTCTCATCGGCGAGGGGAATGAAATCATTTGGCATCACGAAGCCTTGTGCAGTACGCCAGCGAGTGAGAGCCTCGAAGCCCACGATCCCTCCGTGTTGCAGCGAGATGATGGGCTGGTAATAGACGAGAAACTCGCTTTGATCCACGGCACGGCGCAAGTCGGTCTCCAGTTGCAAACGCTTGAGAGCGCCGGCGTGCATGGCGTTGTCAAACACCTCGCAGCGGGCTTTGCCGGTGTGTTTGGCGCGATACATGGCGATCTCGGCATCGCGGAGGACGTCCTGCGCATCGGCGTTGATGTCGCTGTTGAATGCGATGCCGATGCTCGCAGTGATGACAATTTCGTGTCCATTCACATCGAAAGGAATGGCCAGTTTCTGCTGGATGCGCTCGGCGACGCGGATAGCGTCGCTGGAGTCGCGCAATTCTTCCGCCAGTACGGCAAACTCGTCTCCGCCGGGCCGGGCTAGAGTGCTATCTCCGAGGGAGTAGTCGTTGTCATCCTGTCCGGGACGGGAAACGGTATCGACTCGGCGAAGGCAATGGGTGAGGCGCTGGGCAATCTGGATGAGCAGAGCATCGCCGGCTTCGTGCCCGAGACTGTCGTTGAAGACCTTGAATCCATCAATATCGATGAACAGGACGGCGATTTTGAAATCGACATGGCGTCTCGAAATGGTCAGAGCTCGGCCCAGGCGATCGAGAAGAAGCGTGCGATTGGCCAGGTTGGTCAGGCCATCGTGAAAGGCGTTGTGTGCCAGCATCTCCTCGGCGCGTTTGCGCTCGGTGATGTCGCGATTCACGATTACCAGCCCTTCGGTTTCGCCGTGGGCTCCCTGGATGGCGCTGGCAGTGGATTCGAGCACGCGCCAGGAACCATCTTTGTGGCGAAGGCGATATTCAAGGCGCTCGCCGCGGCCGGTAATGCGAGCTTTTTCCGCGGCTCCGAGCACACGGTCCCGGTCATCGGGATGAATCTGCTCCAACGAGGATGCAGCGAGGTCTTCGTCGTTATATCCGAGGACTTTCCGATAGGCCGGACTGTTATAGAGCCGGTTCCCGTCTTTGTCGACAACCGCAATCATGTCCGCGGCGTTTTCGCTGATGAGTTGAAAGAGCCGATCACGCTCGGCTAGTTGCCGGCGCATGCGCTGTAGCTGCAGGTGTTGATAAATTGTATAGATATCGAATAGGAGTACGAGGGCGACGAGGCCGCGCACCCACTCTCTCAAGCTCAGTGCATGAATTCTGTCGCTGGGCAGATGGAATCCGGGGAAGGTGAGGGACAGGATTCCAAAGGTTAAAACCAGGGTGACGGTGATTGCTAATCCCCACAGCCACCACTCCCGACCTTCGACTTGCCTAAGGCGGGACAGAACCGCTTCATTGCTGCTCCCGGATTGATGCTGGTTATGCATTTGGTTTATGGCTACCAATCTTCACGAGAGAAATCGTGAATCAGGACGTGAGGGGGAGGGCCGAAGTTTCGTTTACAACTTTTCGTTCGCAACTCTTCTTTTATAAATCTTCGTTTACAACTCATTCGTTTACAACTCAACGACTGGCTTTTTGATCTGGTTTTTACTTTTCAGCCAGTCGCGCAGAATGTTGAGGTCGACCGGCGGAATGCGGAGAAATTCACAGCCCGCCTTGCCGTAGTCGTGCGTCCACCGCACGCGCGCCTGGATGTAGATGGCTCTCTGCGTACCCGGCAGCAGGAGGCGAAGCGACAGCGTATCTCCGACGGAAAATTGGTGTTTCGTGGAGAGGCCGATTCCTCCATCGCCAATATCTCGAACCGTCACATCCATGATTCGGCCCTTGTCATCCATTGCGCTAACCGTCCTCATCAGGGCATACCTGACGTGCCGGCGATGGTCGAAGAGCATTCTGGAATAGGCAACCTTCAGCGAGCTGGCAACGGATCTATCAGTTACGGGTCTACGAAGCACGACATCCGCACCCCGAATCGCGTTGTCGTCGGGAGATACCGCCATCACGGTCGGCTTCTGCCACCCGGTAAGTTCTCGAAGTTTATAGACGAAATCCGAGGAGTCGTCTTGCAAGTCGACAACGATGAGATCAGTGCTGCCTTTCGAGACTTGATCGAGCGCCCTGGAAGAACTCAAGCAGATGTTTGTAGAGATCGATAAGTTCTTAAGCAACTTATCTATGACGCCAACAACGCCCGGATCCCGGGAAACTAACAAACACTCAAAAGCCATATCAGATGTCACGATTCACCTCTCGCGCTAACGATCATTACCCTCGGCAAAAGGCTGGGTTCGACTTGCAGAGGAGCGCGCCCCCGGAATTGCTGGTGCATTTTCACTACCAATGATTCCAGAGCCGAAATTGTGCTGAGAGAATGACTTGCAGTGAATAAGGCATACGAATGAGTGTCTGGAATCGAGAATGAGTTCCAGATTCCAGCCACTATGGATTGATTCACTTATAGAGTCGATGAAAAGTTGGGGGAAGGCTTTAGCTATAACTTAAGACTGGTTAGGCGCTTTCACCTTGTTTCTCCAGCTTCATTCTGGAGAGGAGTTGGTAAATGGTGGCACGCCCGACTCCGAGGATTTCAGCGGCCTTGGCTTTGTTGCCACCTACGCGCTCCAATACCCGCATAACATGACGCCGCTGTAGTTCTTCCAGAGAAAACAGGGCCTCATCCACTGGAGACGGATCGCTGGATTGGTTTTGAAGTCTTTCTGGCAGGTCGTTGATGTCCAGGAACTTGCCATCTGACATCATGCAGGCATTTCCGATTACGCTTTCCAGCTCGCGAATGTTTCCCGGCCATGGATACATCGCCATGCGAGCCTGGGCTCTTCTGGTAAGGCCGCTAATGGGCTTCTCATACTCGCGAGCAAATTTTTCGACAAAGAACCTCTCAAGCAGCGGCAGATCTTCGCGCCGGTTTACTAGCGCGGGCAGGCCGATCTCGACGATTGCCAGCCGGTAGTAAAGATCTTCGCGAAACTTGCCTTCACGGACCATGTTTCGGAGGTCGCGGTTCGTAGCGGCGATCACGCGAAAGTTCACCTCCCGCGTTACCGACGAACCCACTCTGCGAACGCGATGATCCTGGAGGACGCGAAGCAACTTCGCCTGCGCGCTGGCCGAAAGCTCCGCGATCTCGTCGAGAAAAATAGTTCCGCCGTCTGCGCTCTCAAACAGGCCTGCCTTGTCTTGTGTCGCACCCGTGAAGGAACCTTTCACATATCCGAATAGTTCGCTATCCACCAGGGTTTCTACGAGGGCTGAACAATTGCAGACCACAAGCTTGTCCGCCGCAACCGGGCTGAGACGATGCAGCGCCTTGGCAACGAGTTCCTTGCCGGTTCCCGTCGCCCCCGTAATCAGCGCCGTCCTGAAATGCGGCGCAACCCGTCGTATCTTTGCGAACACCTCAAGCATCAGCGGGCTGCGGCTGACGATTCCTTCGAATTGACACGCGCGGATTAATGCCTGGTCGAGGCTTAAGGTTTTCTGGCGAATTTCCGCTTCTGCCAGGAAATTGGCGATTCGATGGCGAAGCCCGCCGAAATCGATGGGCTTGGTCAAGTAATCGCACGCTCCTTTCTGAATCGCCTCCACTGCCGACTCCGCCGAATAGCGATCGGAGATCAGAATCACATTTACCGAGGGATCGATACGGACCATGCGTTCGAGTATTACCATTCCGGCAGTTTCGGGCTGAGCCAGATCAAGCACGACAGTTCTTGGACGAGCTTCCAAGAAGAGGTCGAAACCAATCTCGGGTCCACTGGCTGTGAGTATCTCCAGTCCATTGCGGGCAAGCGCGCCAGTAATTAATTTGAGATTCTGTGGGTCTCCGTCAATCAGCAGAAGTTTAAACGTATTGAGCTTGCTCATTTTTGGGCCCGGACTTCGAAATTCATCCTTCTCGTGCAATAGAGTTACTGCCGTGCACAATCCCGTGCGGGTAATCCTTCGATGCGCACCCTACATAGGAGGTTTAGCTTTTTGCTACTGGAATGAACCCTCAAGATGACTAGGTGAGAGTTAGAACTACTGGCGGTAGGTGTGGAAAACGCTACAAGGTTGACGCACCCGCGGCATAGCCCCCTGTTCGCCCGCCGAACATTGTTCACGTGCAGTTGTCTGCCTTTCCCAGGAAAAAAAACTGCATGCTGCGTTGATTAAACGCTAATCACTAGGCTTAACCGATTGAAATTATGAACTATAAGCCTTCGAAGAGCAAGAATCGCGCGCCGATTGAGTTTGTTACGAAATCCGAACAAGCGTTGGAGAGTAAGGAGCAGGGGTTAATTCGCCTCGTCGGGCCAACATCATGGCGATAGTGTTGTCGAGCATGATTCCTCAAATTACGAAGTGCCTCGTCGGGACGACAACTGAACGAGTGTCCAGTATGCAGACATTCGTCCAGAACCCGTACCATACAGCGCTGGCGGCGGGCCGAACGAAAAATCGATGATTGTGAACAAGTAACCGATCATCTTGATGTTAGACGGCTTCACCCGGTTTGGTCCGCAACGTGCCAGAGTCTTGCCGGTGACTTATGAGTGAGCATGTCCAACTTGATGGCCTTCTTTTCACGAGTGACAAGCAAGTGGTCTCTGTGATGAATCAGATTTTGGAAAGTTTTGCAATCGAAACTGAGGTTTGCAATGAGCTGGACTCCGCTCTGGACGCAGTTACTCACCGCAGGCTCGACGCCGTAATTGTGGACTGGGATGGGGATTTCGATCCTACACGCATTGTGAGGGCCACGCGCAAGTCATCGCCGAACAGCAATTCGACTATTGTCGCCATGGTCAATGGGCGCTCAGAAACGCACGCCCTTCTGGTGGGCGCGAACTTTATGATTCACAAGCCCGCGGATGTGAACTATGCCCGGCGGTGCATGCGGGCTGCCTACGGAACCATGCTGCAAAATCGCAGACGCGCGGCACGCGTTCCGGTCGATATTCCGGTCCGAGCGAGGGTGGCAGAACTGGGAGAAGTCCAGGCCAGAATCAGCGACCTCAGCGTGGGTGGGCTGGCTTTGCAGGGAGGCCAGCCGCTGCCGGTCAATCGGGAGGTGCTGACGCAATTCTCGCTTCCCGGCACCAGCGGGATGATTCACGCCGCCGGCAGGATCGTAAACGCGAACAACTCCGGCCGGGCAGGAGTGCGCTTTTCATTTATTCCGGAAGAAGACCGCAACTTGTTGGAAGGTTGGCTGGCGATCGAGCTGGCCAAACTGGAAAAAGCTGAGATGCCCATCGGCGATGGAAATAATGAAGGAAACTGAAAACCAGAGACCATTTCAGCCTCCCGCATCAATCCTGGTTGCCGAAGACTCCGCCATCTACCGGCGTCTGATCGAAACTCGCCTCAAAGATTGGGACTTCGATTACTCGTGCGTAAGAGACGGCAAGGAGGCGTGGAAATTACTCATGAAAGGGGACGCCCCCAGACTTGCTTTGCTCGACTGGGTGCTTCCTGAAATCGATGGCATTGACCTTTGCCGTCGCCTGCGTGAGCAGTCGAGAGAGGCCCCCTATACTTACGTAATCTTATTGACCGCCAAGAATCGTAAAGACGAAATGCTGGAGGCGATGGATGCCGGGGTAGATGATTTCCTGGCAAAACCATTTGATCCGCTGGAGTTGAAGGCCCGTATTCTGGTGGGCAAGAGAATTGTTGAATTGCAGCAGAAGTTGGTTTCTGCCAATGCGGCTCTGCATTTGGCGGCGAGCCATGATTTTCTGACCGGCGCCTGGAATCGCGGTGAAATCCTCGCATTTACGAAGAGGGAACTCGCCCGCGCCCGGCGGGACGCCACTCCTGTGGGGATTGTTCTGGTTGACGTAGATCACTTCAAGAAAGTAAATGACGAGTTTGGCCATGAGACTGGCGACCTCGTTCTCAAAGAGGTCACGAAGCGGCTTGGCGCCAGCCTGCGCGAGTATGACGGCGTTGGGCGTTACGGCGGCGAAGAATTCCTGCTGGTGATACCAGGGTGTGATGTGCCAACGACAATTCGGCGGGCCAATCAAATCAGGGAATCAATCTCGAACAAGCCGATCACCGGGCTTCCAGGCGAGATGCGGGTCACGGTGAGCATGGGCGTCATCGGCGCAGATTCGTGCACAAATCTGGAGTTGCTGCTGCGCAGTGCCGACACGGTTTTGTACCGGGCGAAGCACAATGGCAGAAATCGAGTGGAACAGGCCACCGCTGCCGTTGCTATGGCGAGCGGCAATTAGAGCGGGGCCGTTTTCCTATTCCGAGATTAGTAATCTCCTCAGGGTGAGGAGCCACACTGTGGAGCAAATCCTCGCAAGGGACAATTTTTGGGCTGTAATCAGGGGCATCTCCGTCGCGTGCTCGGTGCGAGGAATTGGCCCGTGCAAATGATGTTTTTACGACGTAGTTTGTCGTGTCTAAAAGCCAGACAATATTCTCGAAAAAAAACGAACACTGCTTGCCTGCGAACGAAGCACTCATTCCGGGCGCAGATGTAAGTCGAGTGCAGTCTGTGGTCTACGCGTATCTTCCCCTGAAACAGGCTTCGGTACGCGTCGTGCAACGTCGGTATGGAGC
>JBAUVJ010000013.1:0-6306 GCA_049583165.1 Candidatus Sulfotelmatobacter sp.
CTTTTTGTTTCTCGTTAGTCTCTTGCATTAGATTTTTCTGCACCGGTTCCCGCCTCGCGGACGATCTTCGCTCGATCCGCAATTTCACATCTGAAACTCAAAACACCGCATACGCCGGAGGAAGATAATGGCTACCCAACTCGTACAAATCGATAACGATGAGGAAATTAAACAGCGCCTGGAAGAGGAACGCAGCCGGCTGCGCAAGATTGCCGGCCTGGACCAGCCCACACATTTTCATCGCCCGGTAGAACGGGCTTTCAAGGCGGAGGAGCGGGACAACGTCACGATTTTATTTGGCGGTTTCACCTGGAAGCACGAAGACCTGATCCGTGCCGTGTTTCAGGGCTGCGGGTACCGGTGCGAGAAGTTGCCCGTGCCGAACGTGGCCGCCTTCCAGACCGGCAAGGAGTTTGGGAACAACGGGCAGTGCAATCCGACTTACTTTACCGTCGGCAATCTGGTGCAGTATTTACAGTTTCTCGAGAAAGAAGGATTGTCGCGAGACAAGATCCTAAATAACTACGTCTTCTTTACCGCGGGTTCGTGCGGTCCCTGCCGCTTCGGCATGTATGAGGCGGAATATCGCTTTGCGCTGAAGAATGCAGGATTCGACGGATTCCGCGTGTTGCTCTTTAAGGACAGCGACGGGATCAAGGCGGCATCCGGCGAGCCGGGGCTGAAATTTACCATCGACTTCGGATTTGGGATGCTGAACGCCATGCATCTGGGAGACGTGATCAACGACATGATTTACCAGATTCGTCCCTTCGAAGTGAATAAGGGCGAGACGGACCGTGTGTTCCGCGAGATGGTGGATGGGCTTTGCGACGATCTGCGGTCTCGCGATTCGTTCGAGATTGAGAAGAGCGCGCCCAACTGGCTCAAGCCGAAATTCAAGAGCAACAAGATTTTGAGAAACACGGCCAACGTTTTCGGCAAGATGCACGAAAACATGTGGGGCAAGGATTATCTCGAAGCCTTGCACACTGCCCGCGAGCGCGTGAACAAGATCGAGGTAGATCGCACGAAAGTGAAGCCGGTGGTGAAGATCACGGGCGAGTTCTGGGCGCAGATCACTGAGGGCGACGGCAACTTCCACATGTTCAATTTCCTCGAGCGCGAAGGGGCGCAGGTGATTGTGGAGCCAATCGCAACCTGGGTGGCGTATCTGTTGTACCAGGCGAAGGCGCATGCGATTGCGAAGTGGCCGGTGAACCGTCCGCACCGCAATACGGAGTGGTATGAGGTCAAGAAGAATTTCGCGAACTACATTGGATTACACAAAAAGCTTTGGGGAATTGGTTTCGGTGAACGGGCGTGGAAATATTTCTACCACCGCACCATCAAAAACATGGGCGGCCTGACCCACCATCTGGTGCCGCAGACTGATTTGGCCGAGATGGCGCATCCCTTCTACAACCAGTTCGCGCGAGGCGGCGAAGGGCACCTGGAAGTGGGCAAGAACGTTTATTACACGGTGCACAAGCTGTGCCACATGGTGCTGGCGTTGAAACCGTTTGGCTGCATGCCTTCTTCGCAGTCCGATGGAGTGCAGTCGGCGGTGGTCAACAAGTTCAAAGACATGATCTTCCTGCCTGTCGAGACCTCTGGCGAAGGCGAAGTGAACGCGCACAGCCGGGTGCAGATGGCATTGGGAGAGGCTAAGGTCAAAGCGAAG
Source organism: Candidatus Sulfotelmatobacter sp. (assembly GCA_049583165.1). Lineage (GTDB taxonomy): Bacteria > Acidobacteriota > Terriglobia > Terriglobales > Acidobacteriaceae > Sulfotelmatobacter. Next base: position 1,682 of record JBAUVJ010000013.1, read on the forward strand.
ACGGAGTTCGAGCAGTGTTTGAAGTCAACCGGCAAGAGCCTGGACGAAATTCGGGAATACATTACCGAACATCCTGAACTGAAGCGGCCTTTCTACCATGTTCCCCATCGCGAGGGCGTTGCCGGAACAGCCGCGCAGTTTATTTTGCACGTGAGCGATCGCATGGACAAGAGCACGCGCTCGTGGAAGCGAGCGCGCGTTCCCGGGGTTGCACTGCCCAACGCTGCGTAAGTCCGGTTGCGACCGCCTCTTGTCTGGTGATTTTGTTTTGCCGGCAAGACGGCGGTCGCGACAGTCAACAGCTTTTCACGAACCTTCTGGCCAGTTATCGGAGAGACGATGCACGATCTGCAAGAGAAACCGAAGCCGCAACTATTGCAAATAGCTCCCCTGCCTCCGCAAAGACCGCATGACCATCACACCGAATTCATGGTGGGCCTCGACGTGGGCTCGACTACCGTTAAGGCGACGGTAGTGGATGCGGCGACCGACAAGGTGGTGTGGCAGGATTACCAGCGCCACGAAACCAAGCAGCCGGAGAAGACACTGGAATTTCTGCGGCGCATAGAGAAAGAAGTCGGCATCAACACCCATAACACGCGCATGTTTATGACGGGCTCGGGCGGCGGAGGGATCGCCGATCAGATTGGGGCCAAGTTTGTGCAGGAAGTTACCGCGGTTTCGCTGGCCGTGGAGAAGATGCATCCGGAAGTGTATTCGGTGATTGAACTGGGCGGCCAGGACGCGAAGATCATTGTGTTCAAGGACGATGACGAAACCGGGCGCAAAAAGAAAATTCCATCGATGAACGATAAGTGCGCAGGCGGTACGGGCGCGGTTATCGACAAGATTAATGCCAAGCTGAAAATTCCAGTTGTGGAGCTTTGCGAGCAGAGGTATCACGGAATCAAGCTGCATAAGGTTGCCGGGAAATGTGGCGTTTTTGCCGAGACGGATATCAACAGTTTGCAAAAAGTTGGGACCCCGCCGGACGAATTGATGGCGTCGTTGTTCGAAGCCATTGTGCTGCAGAACTTGAGTGTGCTCACACGCGGGCACACGCTGCGTCCGCATGTGTTGCTGCTGGGCGGGCCGAATAGTTTTATTCGCGGGATGCGGGAAGCGTGGCAGGCAAATATTCCGCGCATGTGGCAGGAGCGCAAGGTTGAGATTCCGGCAGGAGCGAAGCCCGAGGATCTTATTAAGGTTCCGCAAAACGCGCAATACTTCGCCGCCATGGGCGCGATTGAGTTTGGCAAGAGCGAAGACGAGTGCGTCGGCTGCTACATGGGTTATGAAAAGCTGGTGCACTACATCGAGTTCGGGCGGCAGGAGGAGAAGGCCAAGGCGGGTGGCAAAGGGCTGGCCGCCAACGATGCCGAACTCGATGATTTCAAGGTCTCCTACAAGCCTAAGAAGTTTACCCCGACAATCTTCAATACGAACCAGATCGTCAGCGGATTTATCGGCATCGATGGTGGTTCGACTTCGACCAAGGCCGTGTTGCTGAACGAAAATGGCGACATCCTGTGCAAGGCGTACCAGCTCTCGAACGGCAATCCGATTCAGGACACGATTGAGATGTTCGAGAACCTGCGCGGGCAGGTGGAAGCGCAGAAGGCGAAGCTGGAAGTTCTGGGAGTAGCCACGACGGGCTACGCGAAGGATATTTTGAAAGATGTTCTACACGCAGACGTGGCGCTGGTGGAGACCGTGGCGCACACGGAATCGGCGCTGAAGTTTTACGACGATCCGCATGTGATCGTGGATGTTGGCGGGCAGGATATAAAAATTATTATTCTGCACAACGGCAGGGTGAAAGATTTCAAGCTCAACACGCAATGCTCGGCGGGCAACGGATATTTCCTGCAATCGACTGCGGAAGGCTTCGGGTTGAGCGTGGAGCAGTATGCCGATCTGGCGTTCTCGGCGACCTCGATGCCGATTTTTGGGTACGGCTGCGCCGTCTTTATGCAGTCGGACATAGTGAATTTCCAGCGGCAGGGTTGGCGCGCGGAGGAAATTCTTGCCGGCCTGGCGACCGTTCTTCCCAAGAATGTTTTTCTTTATGTGGCCAGCATTCCGAATCTTGCGGCGCTGGGCACGCGCTTCGTTTTGCAGGGTGGGACGCAGAACAATATGGCGGTGGTGAAGGCGGAAGTGGACTTCATCAATAACAGCTTCCGTGCATCGGGCAGGAAGCCGGAAATCATCGTCCACGAATTCTGCGGCGAATCGGGCGCGATCGGAGCAGCGGTTGAGTCTGTGCGGCTGTGGCGCAATGGATTGCAGACATCCTTCGTGGGACTGGAGGCGGTGCGGAAGATTGAATACCGGACCACGCGCAACGAGAGCACGCGTTGCAATTTCTGCAAGAATAATTGCCTGCGCACGTTTATCGATATTCGCACCGTGCCCAAGGACGACATGGCCTTCATACCGATTCAGAAGGTCACCAAGGTTCCGCTGATGCACGGCGAGCAGCGGCTGATCATCGCCACCTGCGAAAAAGGCTTGGTGGAAGATGTCAACGACATGAAGGACATCAAGGCGGGGATCGACGAGATCAAGGATAAGTATCCGAATTTTGTGGACTTCGCCGCGCATGAGGTCTTCCGTCCGGTCAACGCGAAGAGCGTGGCCGACCCGATTCCGGTGACAACATTCTGGAACAAGACGGCGAAGCCGCGCATTCCGTTGATGGAAGGGCGCAAGAAAATCCGCGTCGGTATTCCACGGGTGCTGAATATTTACACGTACGCGCCGCTGTTCAACGGATATCTGGAAAGCCTGGGAGTGCAGCCGGAGAATGTTGTTTATTCCGACTACACCAATTCCGATCTGTATCGCGCGGGCGCGAGCCGTGGGGCCATCGATCCTTGTTTCCCCGCGAAGATCGGCATTTCACACGTCTATAACTTGATTCAGGAGAAGCATCGGAAGAAGCCGCTGAATGTAATTTTCTTCCCGATGTATGACGTGCTGAGTTCTCCGCTGGTGAAAATTGTGGGCGCGAATGCTTGCCCAACAGTGACCGCGACGCCGGAAACGGTGAAGGCTGCGTTTACCAAAGAGAACGATGTATTTGCCGAGCACAATGTGAAGTACCTGAACCCGGTGCTGAATTTTGCCGATCGCAAACTGTTTGCCCACCAGATGCTGCAAGCGTGGCAACCGATTCTGGGTTTGTCACAGGAAGAGAATGACCGGGCGGTGGAAGTTGGCTTCAAGGCTCTGGAAGCATACGAGGCGGACATTCGCAAGCGGGCGCGCCAGGTGCTCGATCAACTGGAGCGCGAAGATCGCATCGGCATCGTGATGCTGGGGCGCCCGTATCATCATGATCCCGGCCTGAATCATGAAATCATGGAAGAGTTCCAGAAGCTGGGCTATCCCATTTTTTCGCAGAACACACTGCCGCTGGATGAAGACATGTTGGAGCGGTTGTTTGGAGAGGAAGTGCGCGCCGGGGTCATTACTCATCCGCTGGATATCACCGACGCGTGGAAGAATTCTTACTCGTGCAGCACCAACCACAAAGTTTGGGCGGCAAAATTCACGGCGCGGCATCCGAACCTGGTGGCGCTGGAGATTTCCAGCTTCAAGTGCGGCCACGATGCGCCGATCTACGGCGTGATCGAAGGCATCATCGAGCAATCTGGGACGCCGTATTTCTGCTTCAAGGATCTGGACGAAAATAAACCGTCAGGTTCGATCAGGATTCGAGTCGAGACCATCGATTATTTCCTACGTCGCTATCGCGAAGAAGTGATCCGCAAGCGCAAAGCGACGGACGATATCGACGCGCAGTTGGCCGCGCTGGAAGCGGAGCTGCGAGGTCAAGCGCCCGAAGCTGTCGTATCCGAGGCGCAACAATTCGAGCCAGAGGCACAGGGCATGGCGGCGGACTAAGAGGCTGCGCCGCAATAATCATCGCCGAATGTGAATCATCGCGGAATGTAATCGTCGAGCAGCGGGAACATAGCAGTAGTGAAGGGAAGGAGCCGTTGCTCGGCGGTGTCCGCCGATTCGCCGGGCGACATATCCGTCGTAATTCGAACCAGCGCGCCGTCGCTGCGGTTCATGCGAATCGCATCTTTCACCAGATAAAACTTGGCCCAATATTCGCTGGCCACTCCACGGTCGTGAGCCCAGTACCAATACAACACCAGCTTGCGCGCGCCAGCTCGGGCGATGACATAGCGATTCGCCGGGAACGATGCATGGCCGGGCAAGGTAAGCATGATTTGGCTATTCTCTGCTGGAGTCCAACCAGCTCCAGGCAGACAATTCTTGGGAGAGTGGATGGTATCGCCGGTGCGCTGGCTGGGGAAGTAGGCGATGTAGAGATTCGTCGGCTCGGGGTTATCTCGCGTGTAATAGTCGCGAACGATGAACTCGCCCGGTCCGAGGACATCGAGAACTTCCTTATCGAGTGGCCGGTCGATGCCCTTCCACGGGCCCAGTTGCATAGGAAAGGACTGGAGCGGCAGGCGTGGCGGGAAGATTTCGGTACGGCTGCGTGCCTGGAGGAGTATTGCCGTCAGGGCGATTAAGCCGGCAGCGAGACCGAAGCGCAATCCACTAAAAGGTCTCACGAAGGGCTTCCTTCCTCGGGCCAGAGG
>JBAUVJ010000014.1:0-2454 GCA_049583165.1 Candidatus Sulfotelmatobacter sp.
GGCCTGATCCAGCGGTGCTTGCTCAGCGACTGAAGCCGCCAGTGAAGAAGCCGATTTATCGTAGCGCTGAAGCGCCGCGCCGTGCAAAGCCGGCTGGGCGCGAGTTCCGGTCGCGAAGTCAGAATCCCCACTCCAGAAGTCAAAATCCCCACCCTAGTCGCAAAGGGCGCGACTAGAGTGGGGCACCCGCTTTCTGCAAGTTGCCTGCTTTCTCCATGTACAATCTACTCGCGAAATGACCGAGCACACGGACCAAGAACCCTCCCAGCGCAAGCTAATCATCGCTATTGACGGCCCGGCGGGCGCGGGCAAGAGCACCATCGCTTCGCGGCTCGCGCGCAAGTTGGGGTATGTGAATCTGGAGAGCGGAGCGATGTACCGGGCACTGGCGCTGAAGGCGATTGAAGACGATGCATCGTTTGACGACGAAGCCGCGCTGGTGAAGCTGGCGCATGAGTCGCGTATTCAGCTGGAGCCGACGATGGGGGGAAACCGGACACTGCTGAATGGGCGCGACGTTTCGGCGCGCATTCGCGAGCGCGATGTGACGGAGGCGGCGTCGCAGGTGTCGGTGCATCCGGGAGTGCGGGAGTGGATGGTGGCGCGGCAGCAGGAGATGGGCGCGGGCGGCGGGGTAGTCATGGAAGGGCGCGACATTGGGACAAAAGTTTTTCCCGGTGCCGATCTGAAAATCTTTCTCGATGCCGACCCCGTGGTCCGGGAGAAGCGGCGCATGGAGCAGCAGCAGATCAAAGGCGAAGTAGCCGCGAGTGTGGCGGCGGATTTGCGCGCGCGCGATCATCGCGACCGTACGCGAGCGGCATCTCCGCTGATGGCGGCGAAGGACGCGGTGGTGATCGATTCGACGAATTTGAGTGAGGATGAAGTGCTGGCGCGAGTGGAGGAGCTAGCCCAAGGAATCATTCAATCATCGAGTCGTTGAGCTGCGCTCTTGGCGCGATTAACAGACCGACTCAAGTGACAGATGAACTCTTACCCGCGTGTCTGAACCTCTAAAGCCAAGCGGCCTAGCACCTCCTCTTCTATTAGGACATTTCTCCACTGTTCCAAATAGGCGCCGCCAAGCGATTGGTAGAACTTGATTGCCGTTTCATTGGAATCCAAAACATCCAAACGTATGGTGTGACATCCCTCTTGTCGCGCGATAAGGGCTACCTGACCAAGAAGCGCCTTGCCGATACCGTGACCTCGAAACACCGGTCGAACGAAAAGGTCCTCAAGGTAGATTCCCGAACCTGTCCAAGTGGAATAGAAATCAAAGAAGAGCGCGTAGCCGGCTGGTTGTCCACACTCTTCGGCAATGATGGCGCGGAACTTCGATTTAGGGCCAAAGCCATCATGGATCAGATTTTCTTCGGTGAGCAAGATAGCGTCAGGTTCTTGCTCATATTCTGCCAGCTCGTGAATGAGTCTTTTCAATAAAGGGACATCATCAACAACAGCAGCGCGAATTGAGAACATGGTATCTCCAAACTCATGTGGTTCAAGCGCAATTTGAACAGTCAACGAAAACAGTCAACGAAATAAGCACATTACCAGCGATTAGATGATTGAATCCAAGACTCAATCGCCGGTTCGCTCGATCATGTAATGAATTTTAGTTTTCCGCGGGTTCCACTTTTGATTTTGGCGCGGGCAGGGCTTTCGCGGGCCTGCCGGGAGGTGCTGGTGGCGCCGGTGGTGCGGGCATAGTTGCGGCGGAGGCCTTGCGGATTTCGATGCTGTCGTGCTGATTGTTGATCACAATGTGGGAGCTTCCATTTCCCACAGTGCCGGTGGCGCTGGCTTCGTGATCTCCGTTGTCGATTTTCAAATCCGAGAAATCGGATTGGATTTCACCGTCGCGGGTGCGCGCGTCCAGGCGGAAGCCGGATTTATCGGGCACGCTTAATTGCACGTCGCCGTTGCGGCTGTCGATCTGCACGTTGCCGAGCGAACGCATGGAGATCTCGATGCCGCCATTGTCATCCTGCATGCGCACGTCGCCGGAAACATCTTCCAGGCGGATCTGCTTGGAGCTGGTGGTCAAGTGCAGGGGACCGGTGATCCTTTCCGCGTGCAGATCGTCGGAATCAAGATCGAGCTCGCCATCGATGCGGGAAAAGTCCATGTCGGTGCGGGAGGACTTAAAGGCAACATTCTTGCTGATGCGGCCCAGTTTTACGCTCTCCTGAAAGTCACCGTCGAGTTGGACTGAACCCTTGATGTCGAGGATGGAGACTTCGTTCAGGCGTCCGTCGATATGGACGTCGCCGGTGATCTGCTCCACTTTGGCCGAACTTTTTTCCAGATTCAATTTCACGTTTCCGGTGACGTCCTCCACGGAAACTTCGCCATGCTGGTTGGTGATCTCCACATCTCCGTCGCGGCCAGTGACGGAGACATCGCCCTTATGCGCAGTGATGTTAAGTTGCATCTTGCGCGGGACCGAAA
>JBAUVJ010000015.1:0-4323 GCA_049583165.1 Candidatus Sulfotelmatobacter sp.
GCGAGGCGAAGTTTTATCAGCAGGTGGTGCCGCTGACCGACCGCATCGACTATTTGTGTCCCATGACCAACAACCTTTGTTACGTGCTGGCCGTGGAAAAGCTGCTGGGGCTGGAGATTCCGCCGAAGGCGCAGTGGATGCGGGTTTTGATGAATGAGTTAACGCGAATCAATTCGCACCTGGTGTGGCTGGGAACGCATGCCATGGATATTGGCGCGCTGACCGTGTTTCTGTATTGCTTCCGCGAGCGCGAAGAAGTTTTGAAGATGTTCGAAGCCATCAGCGGCCAACGGATGATGACTTCGTATTTCCGTGTCGGGGGGGTTTCGCTGGAGCCGCCGCTGGATTTCTTCGATCGCGTGCGTGAGTTTGTCGGATATTTCCCGGACAAAATTGACGAGTACGAAAACCTGCTGACGGGAAACCCCATCTTTATGATGCGGACCAAGGGCGTGGCCCGGCTTACGGCGGAGGATGCGATTGCGCTGGGAGCGAGCGGGCCGACGCTGCGCGGGAGCGGCGTGGATATCGACCTGCGGCGCGATATGCCTTACTCGGGCTACGAGAATTTCAAATTTAAGGTTCCGGTGTCGCAGGAGTGCGATGTTTTCGCCCGTTATTTATGCCGGGTGGGTGAACTGCGCGAGTCGAACGAGATTGTGAGGCAGGCGCTGGACGGCATGCCGGAGGGCCCGATTAAGGCCAACGCGCCCGGAGTTGTGCTGCCGGATCGCGAGAAGATGAAGACGCAGATGGAAGCGCTCATCTACCACTTCAAAATTATTACCGAAGGCTTTGCGGTGCCAGCGGGCGAGGTGTATCAGGCGGTGGAGTCGCCGCGGGGCGAGATGGGCTATTACATCGTCAGTGACGGGACGGCGAAACCGTATCGTGTGCATATGCGGGCGGCATGCTTGGCGAATCTGCAAACTCTTCCGAAGATGTGCGAGGGCGGCCTGATTGCGGATGTGGTAGCGGCGATTGGATCGATCGATATTGTGCTCGGTGAGATAGACAGATGAGATTCTCGGACGAATTCGAACAGCGTTTTGCGGAGATGGTTCCGCATTATCCCACGAAGCGATCGGCGCTGGTGCCGACGCTGCTTTATGCGCAGGATGAAGTTGGATATCTTTCTGATGAAATGATCGCGGAGATTGCGGGGCGGCTCGATTTGACGAAGTTGGAAGTGCGAAATGTGATCAGCTACTACTCGATGCTGACTACAGAGCCGCGCGGGAAATTTAACGTGCAGGTTTGTACGAACATAAGTTGCCTGGTGCGCGGCGGGGAAGAGATTTTGCGGCATTGTTCGAAGAAGTTGGGCGTGGGGAATAAGGGAACGACGCCGGACGGTTTGTTTACACTCGAAGAAGTCGAGTGCATTGGGGCGTGCAGCTGGGCTCCGGCGGCACAGGTGAACTATGACTTTCATGAAAACCTCACTCCCGAGAAGATGGATGCGGTATTGGAGGGATACAGGAAGACTTTGTAATTTGGTAATCGGGTAATTTAGTAAATTGAAAATCGATTGCATTTTCAGATCACTAAATTACCCGACTACAAAATTGCAAAATGGCGTTCCTCGTTTCTCATCCCGATGAGGTAAAGGTCGTCTCCCGGCGATTTGGCATGGGTGCGACTTAGATCGATCGTTATCTCGAACTGGACGGCTACAAGGCCGTACGGAAGGCTCTCGGCATGGAGCCGGACGCCATTATCAATGAGGTAAAGAATTCAGGGCTGCGCGGGCGCGGCGGGGCGGGATTCTCGACCGGGATGAAGTGGTCGTTCGTGCCCAAGCAATCGGCCAAGCCGAAGTATGTGCTGTGCAACGGCGACGAGAGCGAGCCGGGGACGTGCAAGGACCGGCTCATCTTTGAACATGATCCACATTCTGTGATCGAGGGCGTGATGATCGCGGCGCTGGCGGTGGGCGCGGGGAGCGGGTACATCTACATTCGCGGCGAATATCGATACCTGTCGATCATCATGCAGAAGGCGATCCGCGACGCCTATGCCAGGGGTTTCGCCGGTAAGAATATTTTTGGCAGCGGACGCAATCTCGACATTTACTGGCATGGCGGCGCGGGGGCTTATGAGGTTGGCGAGGAATCGGCGCTGATGGAATCGCTCGAGGGCAAGCGCGGGATTCCGCGGATCAAACCGCCGTTTCCGGCGGTGGTGGGACTGTGGGGCGGCCCGACGGTGATCAATAACGCCGAGACTTTGGCCAACGTTCCGTCCATTATTCTTGGTGGCGGTGATTGGTATGCAAAACTGGGCACGCCGAAAAATGGCGGCACGCGGCTGTTTTGTTTGAGCGGCAACATCGCGAAACCCGGCGTGTACGAACTGGCCATGGGCTACAACCTGAAGAAGATGATTTACGAGGTGGGCGGCGGGATTCCGAACGGACGCAAGCTGAAAGCGGTGGTGCCGGGAGGGGCGTCCTGCCCCGCTCTAACTGCGGATGAGATCGATGTGGCGATGGATTTCGATTCCGTGGCGAAAGTGGGATCGATGCTCGGGTCTGGCGGCGTGGTGGTGGTTGATGATTCGCAATGCATTGTGAAGTTCGCGCTACGAACCATGAAGTTTTATAAGCACGAGAGTTGCGGCTGGTGTATTCCCTGCCGCGAGGGTACGGATTGGCTGGAGAAGACGTTGACTCGCTTTCATCGCGGCGGCGGTTTGATGAAGGATATCGACAATATGCAGTACTTGTCGGAAAACATGCTGGGGCGGACGTTCTGTCCGCTGGGCGATGCGGCGGCGATGCCGACGATTGCGTTCGTGAAGAAGTTCAGAAAAGAGTTTGAAGACCATCTCGACGGGAAACCTTGCCCTTATGAAAAAGAGGGCGCGGAGTTGGAGATGGCGGGATTAGCGCACTGAGATTATTGAGTAATTGGGAAATTTAGTAATTGGGTAATTGAAAGGCGCGGTATGAGTTCGCGACCTGAAGAGCTTCGCGATCGGACTAAGGCATTTGCTCTTCGTGTGATTCGACTTTTTCGTTCTTTGCCGTACAAGACTGATACGCATGTCTTGGCAAACAACTTTTGAGATGTGGAACTTCTGTGGCGGCGAATTATAGGGCGGTCTGCCGGGCCCGGTCGAAGGCGGAGTTCATCGCTCGGATCGGTATAGTTGCTGAGGAAGCCGATGAAGCGGTGCTTTGGCTTGAGCTTCTGACGGAGTCGGGTATTTTGAAGCCGGAGTTAACCAAAGAGCTACTGAAGGAAGCACAAGAACTGGCGGCGATATTGACCGCTTCGCAACAGACAGCAAAAAGGGCTGCATAATTTGTTTCAAATTACTCAATTACAAAATTACCCAATTACTTAATTTCCCATGGCTGACGTGACACTTACGGTTGACGGCAAGAAGGTGACGGCCCCGGCGGGGACGCTGTTGATTGAGGCTTGCAAGACGGCGGGCATCGAGGTGCCTTCGTTTTGCTACTACCCCAATCTTTCTTTGTGCGGCGCTTGCCGCATGTGCCTGGTGAAGATCGAGAAGATGCCCAAGCTGCAGACCGCGTGTACCACGGTGGTCGGCGAGGGGATGATCGTCACCAGCGATAGCGAGGAGATCAAGCAGGCACGCAAGTCGACGGTGGAAATGCTGCTGGGGAATCATCCGCTGGACTGTCCGGTGTGCGATGCGGGCGGCGAGTGCGAATTGCAGGACATGACTTTTTCTTATGGGGCGGCCGAATCCAAATTCATGGAGGCCAAGAATCATAAGGATGAGCAGCAGTGGTCGCCGGTGGTGTTCTTCGACCGTCCGCGATGCATTCTTTGCTTTCGATGCGTGCGGGTGTGCGGCGAGGGGATGGATGTTTGGGCGCTGGGGGTGCAGAACCGCGGGGTGAGTTCGATCATTGCGCCCAATAAAGAAGATCATCTGGAGTGCGAAGAGTGTGGCATGTGCATCGACATCTGCCCGGTTGGGGCGCTGACCTCCGGCGCTTATCGATACAAGACCCGGCCCTGGGAGATGAAGCATGTGGGCACGATCTGCACCCATTGCGGCGATGGCTGCAAGACGACCCTGGGGGTGCGAAGCAACGACAACGGCATGCAGATTGTTCGCGGTGACAATCGCGACAAGAGCGGACTCAACGGGGAATTTTTATGCGTGAAAGGCCGCTTTGCCTTCGACTTTGCAAATAACGCGGAGCGATTGACGCAGCCGCTTGTTCGTCAGTCCAACGGTGAATTTGCCCCGGTCACCTGGGAAGATGCAATCAAGGTCGTCGCGCAGAAATTCCGTGCGGCGCGTGACCAGCGCGGTGGCGCAAGCATTGGCGTGATC
>JBAUVJ010000016.1:0-4654 GCA_049583165.1 Candidatus Sulfotelmatobacter sp.
CGCGCCTTGTGGACGATACTCCTTATGACGACGGCTACCTGCGAACCGGCGACATGGGTTTCTTCCATGGCGGCGAACTCTACGTCTGCGGCCGCATCAAGGACATGATTATTCTGCGCGGGCAAAACTATTACCCGCAAGACATTGAGAATGTCGTGGAGAAATCATGCGGTCAGATCCGGCACAATTGCGTCGCCGCGTTCCAGATTCAGGAAGACAGCGAACCTGCGCTGGCCATCGTCGCCGAAGTCAAAAATCCTAAAGCGCTTCCTGAAGCACGAATGATTGCCGCTGCGGTCAGGAATTGTCTCAACGTTGAAGTGGCGATGATTTCCTTCATTGCGCCTCGTGCGATTCCAAGAACGAGTTCGGGGAAGATCATGCGCCATAAGACCAAGCAGATGTGGCTGCAAGGTCAGTTCATCGTTGTCTCCGACTTTTCGCGGGAGAAAGATGCCGGGAGTTGCCCGTGTGATTCCGGCGTGCATTCCACTTTCGCCGAATTAAAAGCCAGGTACAACCTCACCGGTCAGGAATCGTACAACCTGGTCGAAGCCGGCCTGGATTCTCTCGATCTCGTCGTCTTCATGCATGAGCTCAAGGAACTGCTGAAAGATCAAGGCGCTGAGATGCTGGCGAGGCAGGTCGATATTGGCGTGATTCAACGCGTCAGCGTCTCCGAGCTGTTTGCACTTGCCGAACAGCTGGAGCGCGTCCCCGAAGAGGCCCTCGATCATCTGCGTCGTTCGCTAGCGGCTTTCCGTGAAGAGCAGTGCGCCGCAGAGAAGAAGATGATGAGCGACGACCGGAAGCTCATCTTCGAACCTACGGCGCCCTCGCCCATGCCGGAGACACCGACGCCGAATCACGTGCTTCTCACAGGCGGGACCGGTTTCATCGGGCCATTCCTCATAAAAAGCTTACTCGAACAGACGCGGGCGAAGATCTATGTTCTCGTCCGGTCTTCCGATGAAAAGCAGGGCAAGCAGAGACTGCGCGCTGCGATGGAGTCCATGGGCCCCTGCCCGCTGGGGCTGATGGAGCTGTTCGAGGCCCGCGTAATCCCCATCTGCGGCGATCTGGGGCAGCCAAAGCTGGGCCTGATGCAAGACGTGTGGGATTTCCTCGCCAGCGAAATCGACACGGTTTTCCATAACGGCGCCACCGTGAACTACCTGTTCAACTACGACTTGATGCGTGACGCGAACGTGCTGGGAACGAATGAGGTCGTAAGACTGGCTTTCGAGGGAAAACCCAAAGAGTTCAACTATGTCTCGACTACTTTCGTGTTTGGCTGGGCGGTCAAATCGGTCTTGTATGAGACCGACCTGAACGAGAATATGGAGCTTCTCGATTTTGGCTACAGCCAGTCGAAATGGGTGGCGGAACAGGTGGTTGTCGACGCGCGCAATCGGGGACTTTCCGCGCGGATTTTCCGGCCGGCTCTGGTGAGTCCTTCCATCACCGGCGGCGGGAACAACTTCGATATCGCCGTTCGCTTAGTTGCGTTCATGGTGAATCACGGCATTGGCGTCGATACTCTCAACCAGGTCAGCTTCGTTCCGGCGGACATTGTGGCGAACAACATCGTTGCGATCTCTACCACTCCCGGTACAGCGAACAAGACTTACCATGTCGTGCGGGACGATTATTCGAACATGACGGATATTACCGGGCTTATTACCAAAGCGACTGGCCGGCAATTCGAAGCATTCAGCCTTCCCGATTTCGTTCCCGAGTTGATCCGGAGATGCCGGAAGGAAGATCTTCTTTTTCCGCTGCTGGATTTTCTGGTGAGCTCGGTCGACAACATCTCCGCGATGGAGTTCAAACGCTATGACAACTCCTCTTATCAAATGGCCCGGGATGTCTCGGTGTGGGGCAAAGCGGACCCGTCTCTGGAAGACACGGTCAATGGCATTCTGAAATTTATGTATCGCAAAGGGATCATTTCGGTCGCGGCTCGCGAGGTCAACGTGTTGTCGCCGATCTGCGAGCCCGAAGTGAACCCCGAATTGAACATCTCTGCCACGGCAGACTGAATATCTCGTTAAGGATCGAGACCCACCCGAGGGCTCGCTGTGGAATGTCCATTAACAACCGCCAAGACGGTAACCGCATCGAAGGATTGTTGCCATCTCTTGGGCACAATGAGGTTACGTTTTGCGCTGCCGTGCTCTCACCATTCTTGTAATTTCAACTTTCATCCTTTCCAACGTCGGGGCGTCTGCGTCTCCGGTAGGGGCGCGCTACAGAGAAGGCTTCATTCACGCTTTTCTGGTACTCAGCACGCTGGACGGCGTGGCAATCGCGGCCGGTGACCTGACCCAAGTCGTTCGCGGCAATCAAGTCACAGCTCAAATCGCATTCCGCTTCAAAGACGGTTCAGGGCAAGAGGAAACCACCGTTTTTTCGCAGCGCGACAATTTCCGGCTGATCTCATATCGCTTAGTGCAAAAAGGGCCTTCGTTCAAGAATGCCAGCGATCTCTCGATTACGTGCGCAACCGGGCAGGTTACGGTTCGCTATACCGACGACGACGGCAAAGAGAAAGTGGCGAACTCGCATATTGCACTGCCGCCCGATCTCGGCAATGGTCTGATTCCCACGCTTTTGACGAATATTCGACCGGGCACATCACAGATCGAAGTTCCCGTGGTCGTGGCAGCGCCGAAGCCGAGGCTGGTGAAGATCGTGCTGAACGCCCAGGGGGAGGAGCATTTTACCCTCGCCGGATTCAGCCGCGAGGCCAAACACTATGTCGCGAAGGTTAAAATTGGCGGAGTTGCCGGTGTTGTAGCGCCGATGGTAGGAAAGCAACCGCCAGATTCGCAGATCTGGATGCTTGGCGGCGAAGCCCCGGTCTTCCTGAAGTCTGAGACTCTATCTTACATGGGAGGGCCAATGTGGCGTACTGAACTAGTCTCGCCAGTTTGGCCGCAAACATCAGATGCGGATTCAATAAATGATGGTGCCACTAAGTATTAGATGGGTCCAAGCCAAATACTCTACATATTTGACCGTTCTGATCGCGGCGAAGAAGTCATCGCGCCGCCTGTTGGCAATGATTCCAGGGATTACGCACGCCCTGCATTCTAGCCAGCCAGTCTCCGCTACTTCTCAAACACCAGCTTCTCCGTCACCTTCTGGCCGGTTTCCAACGTGCCTGAGGTGGATAATGTCATCTGCTGCCCATCCGCGGAAACCTGCCACCGATCCGTTTGCGTGACTTGCTCGTCCCGCCGATAAACGGCATCCACGGTGTGAGGATCGATAAGGTCCAGCGTCACGGTATCGTTGCGCGAGTTCTTCAGATCATATTGCTTTCCGTCAAAACGTGCGGTATAGCTGAAGTCACCGAGAAAACGGGTCGCACCCGTTCCGTCCGCCTCGATTTTGAGCACCAAACCTTGGCGCAAGCGGGTCTTACTGAAGTCCTCGGTCCACTCGCCCACGAACAAGTCAACGGCGGACTTCGCGCCTCCCGTTCGAGTCCACACGGTGATCTTGTCGGTTTGGCCGGCTCTCACAGTCGTGGACGTCAGCTCTTTTCCATCCTTCGAAAGTTTTTCGCGAACCGTCGCTACAACGGTTCCATCCTTTTTCTCCCGGACCTCCGCCTGCCTCTTGTCGATCCTGTGCAGCTCAATTTGATTGAACCCGAGATTGCCGGGTGCGGCCGAATCGTGTCCGTTCTTATTCGCCGTAAAATCGAAATGGCTTTCACCCGACATGACTACATGCACCCCGTCATGCAGATGCGTAATGGAAAGCCGGTTGGGAGGATCGAGGCTGGACTCTGCAGAGATGAGCGTCCAGACGCCAACGCGTGGGTCCGACGCTCCTGACTGGGCCACTGCCGGTGCGACGGCGGCAAGCAGTCCGAGCGTCAGTCTGAACAAGAGTAGCGGACGAATTGACTTTGTTAGGCCGATGAGGAAAAGTTTAGCAGACTCCGGAAGAGCAGCGCCGGCATCCCTTCGGCTTTGCTCAGGGCAGGCTCTGCCGGCTGTCGCGAGAGCCTGTCCTGAGCTTGTCGAAGGAGCGTCCCGCCCTCGCAGCGGCGGGCGTGGACGCTCGCCGAGACGGCGCTACTGAGAGCGTCGCAGACTCAGCTAGCTACTTATCTGATTCCTACGCAGGTGTGCCCTCGCGGAAAATTCAGTAGCGACGCCATTGTTATGAAATGATGAGTGCGATGCGTCTTCGCAGTTATTGGCTCTCCGGGCTCGTCCTCGCAGCAACCCTCGCACTTCTTCCATTCTCTTTTCACGCCGAGCGCCATCTGGAGACTGCAACCCGTGTTGAGGAGAGCCAGGCTGCAACTGTGCAGCAGGAGCTGGCCAATCGCTTTCGGTCGCCGTTCGTAGACCGTGTGGTCCTGGTGGTTCGGGGACTTCCGCCTGTGGATTCGGAAGAAGGCGGGCACGCGTTAGAGCCCATCGTCACGGGACTGAAAAACGAGCCTGGCGTTTCGGGGGTCGTGTCCTATCTCGACTTGCGCGATCCGATCTTTCTGGGCCGGGGAGGGGGCACGTTTGTTCTCGCGGGACTCTCGTCGGCCGACGGTCCCGTGGAGTCGCTGATTCCGAGGCTTCACTGGCTGGCAAACTCGCTCGCGAATCAACTGCGGGGCCGTTATCCCAGGGTGAAC
>JBAUVJ010000017.1:0-1732 GCA_049583165.1 Candidatus Sulfotelmatobacter sp.
CCGCATCACCTTCGTTTACAAAGACTATCCTTTAGTGGAAATCCATCCCTGGGCGGTGCATGCGGCGGTTGACGCAAACTGTCTGGCCGCGCAGAACACCGACGCCTACTGGGATTTCGCCGATTACATTCACGCCAACCAGCACGAGGTAAGCAACGAAAAAACACCGACCGCGCGCTACGATGCTCTCGACCGGTTAACCCTCTTGCAAGGCCAAAAGCACAATATCGATACCGTCAGGTTGCAGGCCTGCATTAAGGCGCAGGACGAAAGCGCGGTGAAGGCGTCCATGAAAGAGGCGGATGCGATTGGGGTAGAGGCGACCCCCACATTATTCATCAATGGCGAAAAGATCGACGGCGCTGTGCCGCCCAGCGAGTTGCGTGCCGCGCTGGATCGCGCCCTGAAAGATGCCAACCTGCCTGTGCCCGATCACGCAGCCGCATCGACAGCGCCAACCGCGAGGTAAAACCTTACGGGCAACAAAGCTATCCGTCGTCGGATCAAACAGTTTAGGAGACACTCTTTGAAAAATAATCCGGGATTCGTCCGGTTCACCGCGCTACTCATGACCGCAGTCTTGCTGGCCGCTTTTCTTGGCTGCCAATCGCAAGTAAACGGGGACGTAATGGCCACGGTAGACGGCCGAAAAATATTCCGCTCCGACATCGACAAGTATTACGACAATCAAGTGGCCAGCGCCCAGCAGCCTCCCGCCGGCGAACAAGCCACCATCCTCCGGCTCAATATTTTGCGCCAGTTGATCGACGACGAGATGGTAATGCGCCGCGCCGAAAAACTCGGCCTGCTCGCCACCGAAGAAGAAGTCGACCGCAAATTAAACGAGATCAAGTCTCCTTACACCCAAGAGGAATTCGATCAGCGTCTGAAAGAAAAGAAAATCAGCCTCGAAGATTTCAAGCGCGACATCCGACGCTCCATCACCGTCGAAAAAGTGATGAACAAGGAAGTTTCCTCGAAAATCAACGTTACCGACCAGGACATCAACGATTATTTTGCGGCGCACAAATCGGAGTTCAACCTGATCGAACCGCAATATCACCTGGCACAAATCTTCGTCACGCCCACGCCGAATCCACAGGTCCACAACCAGAACAACAAAGCGCAGAATGAAGCCGACGCCCGCAAGAAAATCCAGATGCTCTCCAACCGCCTGGATAGCGGTGACGACTTCGCTACGCTGGCCATGAATTATTCCGAGGATCCCGAAACCTCGGGCAACGGCGGCGATCTGGGAACGGTTCCCGAGTCCTCGTTGCGCAACACCGATCCCGGCACCCGCGACACCGTGATGAAGCTGAAACCCGGCCAGTACAGCCCGATCATCACAGTGGTGAACCCCGCCGATAAGCAATCGGTGGGATTCCGCATCGTGAAATTGGTATCGAAAGAGCCCTCGGGACAGCGCGACTTATCCGATCCCCGCGTGCAGCAGGCTATTCGCTCGCAACTTCATGACCGGCGGGAACAATTGCTGAAGGCCGCCTATTACGAAGTGCTGCGTGACTCCGCGAGAGTGGAAAACTACTACGCCAAGAAAATACTGGATAGCAACGGTTTGACGAAATAGGCGATCAGCCTGGAATTTGTCCTGCGTCGCGGCTTTGGATTCCTTCACTCCACAATCGCGAGCACATCGCCCGCATTCACCGCCGCTCCCTCACGAACCAAAATCGTGCGGACAGTTCCCTTCTTCGGCGATTTAATCTCG
>JBAUVJ010000018.1:0-2950 GCA_049583165.1 Candidatus Sulfotelmatobacter sp.
TATTCGACGATCTCTCCCTACACCGGCTCGCCGCAGAGCATCACCTATGGTGATTCGTACTATGGCGGAAGGGCGCCGCAATTTATCGATTACAACGTGGGCGTGCAACACGAAGTCACTCAGAACCTCATCCTGGGTGTCAGCTACGTCGGATCGCAGGGACACTTTGAAAGCCCCGACAGCAGCACCGCGCGCGGCGAGTGGATCAATCAACTCTCACCGCAGTACTTGTTCCTGGGTACGATTCTCGGGACCGACGTCAAGAGCCTGACCCCGGCCCAGCAGTCCACGCTGACTGCGGCCGGAATCACTCTGCCCGCCAACTTCACGCCGAAACAAACGGTTGCCCAGGCGCTCTCACCGTTTCCCAACTACAAGACCATAACCGACGCGTACGGGAACGTTGCCAACTCCAACTACAATTCGCTTCAGGTCTCGGTGACTGAGCGGGCTACCAAAGGTCTGAGCTTCATGTTCGATTACATCTGGTCAAAGGCGATCGATGACGGAGGAACGTATCGCTCCGGCTATGCCATCCCGGCGGCATACTCAAACGATGGCAAATCATGGGCGGCAGATAGCATCGAGCGCGGGGTTTCGACCACCAACCAGCCTCAGCACGTAATCGAGACCGGAGTCTGGGCGCTGCCATTCGGCGCGCATGCTCTCGGCGCGGGGAATCGTGTTGTCCGCGCCCTGGCCAGCAACTTCAAATTCTCTGAGATCGTGCAGATCTATTCTGGCTCGCCGCTGGAGATTACCGGCTCCGCCTGCCAGACTAATCCAGCGGAGAACACCTGCAACCCCACGGTTGCACCGGGGTTCGTGGGTCCCGGGCGGATCAACGGCAAATGGGGCCAGGGCGCGACAGCGACCAATTCGCCCAGCTACCTCAATGCGAACGCATTCGTGCCCATCGCAACCCTCACGGCAGCAAATTCTCCCTACGCCTATACCTTCGGCAACGCCGCGCGCACCGCTCCATTCGGCATGTACGGGCCGGGCAACTATGACATTGACATCAGCCTACGCCGCAGCTTCGACCTGCCTTTTGAGCGAACACACCTTACCCTTGAGGGCGATCTCTACAACCTCACCAATCACACCCAGTTCACCGTGGGAGGCACCGCTTTTGGTAGTAGCAGCTTCGGCACGGTTAGTGGCCAAGCCAATAGTTCACGCGATGCTCAATTGTCGCTTCGCTTAGAATTCTAGGGAAAACTCAACAACCAAGCCGATAAATATTGACCTAATGGGACATCCAGCGCTCGACCTCAACTCTAAAACGGCAGTCGTGATTGGTGGAACCTCGGGAATCGGTTTGACGCTGGCAAAGGGCCTGGCAGCGGCCGGGGCCAATGTAGTTCCATCGGGCCGCAGGCGCGAATTGGTCGAGTCCATCGCAGCTGACATTCGGAAAGCAGGCCGGGGTTCGCTCGCGATTGCCTGCGATGTGGCCGACCGGTCAAGTTTGGAAGCGCTTTTGAAAGCAGCCTGCGCGGAGTTCGGCAAGGTTGATATTCTTGTGAACTGCGCTGGAATCACGCAGCGCACTCCCATCCTCGACATGAGCGAGAACGATTGGAACGGGATACTGGAGACGAACCTGAATGGCACATTGCGTGTCTGTCAAGTGTTTGGCCGCCACATGATCGATCGCAAATACGGCAGGATCATCAATATCGCTTCGCTTTCATCTTTCGTGGCGATCTACGAGGTTGCAGCTTATTCCGCAAGCAAGGCGGCAGTTGCTTCGCTGACAAAATCTCTCGCGATCGAATGGGCCCGCTATGGGGTTTGTGTGAACGCGCTGGTGCCCGGTGTCTTCCGCACCGATATGAATGCGGCTCTACTGGATGGGACGCCGCGAGGGCAGGAGTTTCTGATGCGCACCCCGGCAGCGCGGTTCGGCAAACTGGAAGAACTAGTCGGTGCCGCCGTCTTTCTAGCTTCTGACGCCGCAAGTTTTGTGACCGGCCATTTGCTTGCAGTGGATGGCGGTTTCCTGGCCAGCGGAGTCAATCGATGATTGCTGCATGGATATTGCCGCTCTCACGATGCCAGTGATCCGAACGTGCTCCAGGTTCTCGTTATGAATCTCTGGCCTGCCTCAAAACCCGACTCCGAATCCGCGGCCAGCGTTGCAACACAGCTCGCTCGCCACGTTGGACGATTCCGTTGGATCATCTGCACGGTTCTTCTTCTTGGCGTCATGAAGAACTACATGGATCGTCAGGTTATCGGCGTCCTGAAAACCACCTTGCAACATGATCTCGGCTGGAGCGAGATCGACTACGGCAATCTGGTATTTGCTTTTCAGGCTGCCTACGCGCTGGGCATGGTCTTGGTGGGACGCTTTATTGACCGGGTCGGAACAAGGCTCGGCTATGCCCTGGCAATGGCTTTCTGGAGCCTGGCGTCGATTGCTCACGGCTTGGCAAATTCGTTCAACAGTTTTCTGGCGGCTCGCTTTGCCCTCGGGTTAGGGGAGTCGGCAGTATTTCCGGCGAGTATGAAGGCGGTCGCGGAATGGTTCCCTAAGAAAGAGCGCGCGCTGGCTACGGGCATCTTTAATGCCGGAACGAATCTCGGGGCGATCACGACGCCATTAATTGTCCCGTGGATTGCGGTGCATTGGGGCTGGCGCCCGGCCTTTTTTTTGCTGGGTGGAGTCGGATTCGTGTGGCTCGCGTTGTGGTTGTGGGTTTATCGTCGTCCGCAGGATCATTCGTCCTGCTCGCAGGCTGAACTGGAGTACATTTGCAGCGATCCCGTCGCCCCACGAATTCGGGCCAGTTGGTTCAAATTACTGAGCCACCGCCAGACATGGGCCTTCATGCTCGCCAAATTTATTACTGATCCGATCTGGTGGTTCTATTTGTTTTGGATTCCGGATTTTCTTCAGCGCGAGCACGGCATTGCTCTTCTAAACATTGGAATGCCGATCCTC
>JBAUVJ010000019.1:0-3265 GCA_049583165.1 Candidatus Sulfotelmatobacter sp.
ATTTCATAGAGCACGCAACCGAAGCTGAAAATGTCGCTGCGCGGGTGGGCCTCCTGCCCCTGCAGAAGTTCCGGCGCCATGTATTGAAACGTTCCCACGATCGTTCCCTGTTGCGTCAGTGCCGCCGTCGCTGCCGTCAGCATGGAAAGATTCACAGTGGTAGGAAGTCCCGTCCTGGTTGCCGATGTCGTGCAGCGTGCAGATCTTGGGATGGTTCAAGGAAGAAATCGTGCGGGCTTCACGCTCGAATCGTTGCGCAGTTATCCAGAAACGGCGATATGGGAAGTCTGGGCAATGAAATCAAACTTCCCACATCGAGACTTCTGGACAGCGATTAATTTCCCGTCGAGTCATCCCGGAATAACAATAAAATAGAGATATAGAGAGCTGAGAAAAGCGTTCCCTACTTCAGTCCTTCCACGAGATAGAGGTCAGAGAGAATACGGTGGTAGCCGTACAAGCTGGACTTGCCGTCCGGCGTGACGAGGATGGGACCAATCCGGCTTACGCCTGCCGAGTCTGAGGGCATGAGTTCCTTCCACAGAGTCTTGCGGCCCGTCGCTAAATCCAGCCGATAGACTTTGGCCGGCAAATCGCCCGGCTTGTAGAGATAGATCGCCTTAGCATCGTCACTCCATTGAATCGGTTGTTCTCCGACCTCAATCCCTGAGACAGCCCTGGGTTCACCTCCTGCCACGGGGTAAAAATAAGCTTTCTCATCCGCACCAGCGCCCACTACCTGCTGACCGTCGGGCGAAAGGACCAAAACGAGTGGGTCGATCCCTTCCGGAGAGATAGGCACTGGTTTTCCCTCAGGCGAATCCTGGCGGTAAATACGGGCAGCGTGTCCAGGTTCCTTGCCCGAGAACAGGAAGCGCTGCCCGTCGGGTAGCCACCTCGCCCGGCTGTGATTAATGGAGTCGTGACTGAGAGGCTTGGCCTCGCCCGGTCCTGTGGGCAGCAAAACCAGCTGGGCGGGGGGGGAAATCGTACTGGCAATCACCCATTTGCCATCCGGGGATAAACTGAGCGCCATTCCGTCGCCTATCCGGACGGCCGACGTCTCAACAATTTTTAGTTGATACACGGAGTAGTTTGTCCCTCCGCCCTCGCCCGCCTCGGTGAAGAGTAAGGTCTTGCCATCCGCCGACAGGTCGGATGGGTAGGAATAGTCGAGCCACGACAGGTCGCGCTCTTTGTTCTCACCGGCAACCAAGCCAATCAGTTCTCGCCGCCAAGCGTCCTTGGCGAGCAGTACGCGCCCGTCCTGCCAGATATCCTGCAGCAACAGAGTACCCGGGACTCTCGCGATCAGCCGCTCGCGCCCGCTCAATGTGACGGCGTAGATGGCACGTTTCAGGCCGAGATCGCAAGCGGTGAACCATACTTCTCGCCCGTCAGCAGACCAAGCCAGTCCCTGCGCCGTTTGGAACTCCCCAGCCAGAGTCTTGACGTTTCCGCCCAGGTCGACGATCTTGACCGAACCGCCGTCATCGCCGGGCAGCGGATGGTCCACGAACGCAATCTGGTCTCCTTTCCTGGAAACTCGGGGATGACTGATCCAGCCCGAGGTTTGGTACAGCACTTTCCCGATCGGAAACTCCAGTTGGTTGCGACCGCCAACATCTCGTACGATCGCCAGGTTTTCGCCGTCCGGTGACCAATCCGCCCACTGCACATTTTCCAGAATGGGCCGGGGAGAACCGCCGTTTAGGGGCTCCTTTGCTAGCATGCCCGCTTGCGCATAAGGTCCCGACGGGCGGCTATCTGCCGATATCGCCATCTCTCCGGAAGAGGCGATAGCCAGAAGCGCAGCTCCCGGGAGATTGAGGGAGCGCGACTGAGGACTTTCAGGACTGGTGATGAACAAATCGATCGGAGTTCCTTCCCAGGATGCTCCATAGACCACGGACTGTCCGTTGGGGGTGAAATACGCGGACCGAATGGTGCCTCGGCGAAAAGTCAGCTGATGGTATGAAGGCTGCGAGACCACCATCCAACTGCCATGGAGAAACCAGCCCGCAGCTGTACCCAGAAGGAGAGCTGCGCAGGCTATCAATCCCAGCGCTCGGATGGAATACGTCTTTCCTGCCACGCTTGCCGGCGGCGCGGCTGCACCAACTGCCTGTGCGGCTGATCCCGTACTCTGTGCGACTGAAATGCGGGTGGAGTCCAGGTCGCGTTTCAATAGCTTTAATTCGGCCCGCATTTCAGAAGCGGTCTGATAGCGCAGCTCGCGGTCCTTCTCCAGCGCCCGGCCGATGATTCGATTGAGATCGTGTGGCAAGCCGGGATTGACTTGGGCGAGCGGCGTGGGAGCGCGATTGAGGATGGCCTCGAAGACAATCGCGGAAGCGCTGCCCCCAAAAGCCACTCTGCCAGTGCACATCTCATATAGAACAGCGCCGAAGGAGAACAGATCCGTGCGCGTATCGAGCTCTTCACCACGCGCCTGTTCGGGCGACATATAGGCAACGGTGCCGACGGTACTACCCGGGCTTGTGAGTTGCTCTTCCCTGATATCCCCTATCGTGGAGCCGCCGATTGAAGCGCTAAGGTTGCGGCTCGCGGTAAGCTTGGCCAGACCGAAGTCAAGAATCTTCGCCTGCCCGCGGCTGGTGATGAACAGATTGGCCGGCTTGATGTCACGATGCACGATGCCGCGGCTGTGGGCTGCCTCCAGCGCGTCGGCAATCTGAATGCTCAGCTCTAACAGTTCCTCGATCTTGAGTGGACGGTTCTCGACCTTGTGTTTGAGCGTGAGACCTTCCAGAAACTCCATCGCGATAAATGCGTGTGAATCCTGCTCGCCGATGTCATAGATGGTGCAGATGTTGGGGTGGTTCAGAGCCGAGGCGGCCTGCGCCTCGCGACGGAAACGGACCAAGGCCTGCGCATCTTTGGCCACGTCATCGGGCAGGAACTTCAGAGCAACGAAACGATGAAGCCTCGTATCCTCGGCCTTGTACACCACGCCCATGCCTCCACCGCCGAGTTTTTCGGCGATTCGGTAATGCGAGATGGTCTGGCCGATCACGGTGCCGAATCTTACGTGAGTGAAGCTGCCGAGTCAATGAAAGCAGCGAGAGCGGGCTTTCAAAGGAGTCGATTCGCGAAAAGTCGCGATTACGACCAACAAACCGAGCTTCTGCCGGTCCCTTGGCGAGTCTTGAGCGGCGCCCTGATTGTCCAGAAACGGCGATCTGGGAAGTTCGAGGGCGACTTTCAGAGAGCTGAACTTCCGTATACAGGCGAACTCCACTGC
>JBAUVJ010000020.1:0-11101 GCA_049583165.1 Candidatus Sulfotelmatobacter sp.
GTAGTGTCCTGCGGCAAAAGTATCGTCGACGGTAACTTCGAACATGCATCCCTCGGCGGCTCGACGTGACCTGGCCCAGACCGCATCCGATGGCGAACTCTTTATTGTATCGCCCACCGCCGTTATCCTGCTTGACTCCGCCTTCGCGCGAAGGTAGCTTGCCTATTCGGCTTTTATGCGTAAAGGAGCGACCATGCTGCGGTCCAAATGCCTTGGTATTGCATTGTTCATCCCGGTTTTATTTTCCAATCTTGTCGCCCAAAGCAAGCCAGATGCTCCTGAGTTTGATATTAAAGAGCACTACACCAAGTACGAGTACAGAATCGCTATGCGCGACGGCATACATTTGTTCACCTCGGTGTACGTGCCAAAAGATAGCTCACGGACGTACCCATTTCTGATCGATCGGACGCCCTACAGCGTCGCACCGTATGGCGTGGATCAATTTCGCAAGCAGCTCGGACCCTCTGTCGATTTCGACAAAGCGGGATACATCTTTGTTTTTCAGGATGTGCGCGGCCGCTATATGTCGGAGGGCACGTTTGTTGAGATGCACCCGCACATCGACAATAAGAAATCCAAGCAGGACGTTGACGACAGCAGCGATCTCTAGGACACCATCGACTGGCTGCTGAAGAACGTGCCCAACAATAACGGCAATGCCGGCATCTGGGGCATTTCTTATCCCGGATTTTTTACTTCGGCCAGCATCATCGACTCGCACCCGGCTCTCAAAGCCGCTTCGCCTCTGGCTCCTATGACCGATCTGTTTATGGGTGACGATGCTTACCATGGCGGGGCATTCATGTTGAATGCAAACTTTGGTTTCTACGCTTTTTTCCGGCCGCAGGAGAACCCGCAACTACCGCCTAAGACGCCGGTCGCGTTCGATTACGGCATGAAAGATGGCTACGAGTTTTATCTGAACGTGGGTCCGATCGCGAATCTTTCAAGATATCTGGAAGGTAAAAGCGAGCTGTTCGACGACCAGATGCGCCACGATACTTACGACGAGTACTGGAATGTGCGCAATCTCGCGCCGCATATGAAGAACATCCATTGTGCGGTGCTCACTGTTGGTGGATGGTTCGACGCCGAAGATCTGCAAGGGCCCTTCAGCACGTTCCACGCTATCGATAAAAACAACTCGGGAATCTTTAACGCGCTCGTGGTCGGCCCCTGGGTTCACGGTGGTTGGGCCCGTTACGAAGGCGATCACCTGGGGCGAGTGGAGTTTGATGCCAATACCGGCGACTACTACCGGAAGAATATTTTGTTTCCGTTTTTTGAGCAGTACCTTAAAGACAACGGCGACGCGAAACTTCCGAAAGCGTACGTCTTCGAGACCGGCACGAACGTTTGGCGACGCTATTCCGCGTGGCCTCCAAAAGACGCGGAGGCGAAGACTCTCTATTTCCGCGCTGGAGGTGGGCTTTCGTTCGACTCGCCAGCTGCCGGCTCGCCCGCTTTCGACGAATACGTTAGCGATCCGGCCAAGCCCGTGCCGTTCGTGAACTATGTTTCGTTAAACGTGCCGCAGGAATACATGGACTCCGATCAGCGATTCGCTTCGAGCAGAACGGATGTCTTGGTATACGAAACGCCGGTGCTGCAAGAGGATGTGACCATTGCCGGACCCGTATCCCCGCGGCTTTTCGTTTCCACCAGTGGAACGGACTCCGATTGGGACGTGAAGCTGATCGACGTGTATCCCAGCGATTACCCTGATAGCAAGCTCGACGAACCCCGGCCGGAAGACAAGAACAAAACGCGGACTGACGTGCCTCCGCCCGCCTTCACAATGGCTGGATATCAGCAACTGGTGCGGGGTGAGCCGTTCCGTGGAAAGTTCCGTCACAGTTTCGAGAAGCCGGAACCGTTCACGCCGGGCAAAGTCGAGGCAATCGACTTCACCATGCAGGATGTCAACCACACTTTCCGGCGCGGGCACCGCATCATGGTGCAGGTTCAGAGTTCCTAGTTTCCGCTGACCGACCGCAACCCCCAGACTTTCGTCAATATTCCTGACGCTAGGCCTACGGACTTCGTGAAAGCAACCGAGCGCGTATATCACACGAAAGAGCAGCCGTCGGGTATTGGTGTGGGCCTAATGCCCAACCCATAGCTGGCCGAACTTGCACAACGAGTTCAGATTTAGCGCCTCACTCCAATCTCGAAAATGCGATCAACTCTTGCCCAATCGCTGCTAAGCCCTTGGGGGGGTAAATTAGTTCGCTTGATTTTATGGTTCAGAAATCAAAGGGTGCTGTTGACTGCTTCTCAATTCCTTACTATAGTGTAAGGAATAAACTAAACGTAAGGAGATCTCGAAATGGCGGCTGCCACGCTCACGTCGAAAGGACAAATCACAATCCCAGTGCGGGTGCGGGCCGCGCTAGGCGTCAAAGCCGGTGACCGTCTGGAATTCGTGGAACTCAAGAAGGGACAATTCGCCATCGTACCTGCTACCCGATCCCTTAAGGAACTAAAAGGAATGTTTCAAGGTCGGCGAAGCAAGCCGGTATCCATTGAAGAAATGAATTCAGCCATCGCCCGTCGCGCATCGGACTCACGATGATCGGTCTGGACACTAATGTCATTGTCCGTTATCTGACGCGCGATGATCCTGGACAAGCAGCGGCTGCGGTAAGAGTACTCGACTCCCTTACCCACGACGAACCAGGATTTCTCTCCCTGGTTGTCATCCTTGAATTGGTCTGGGTACTAGAGTCCTTCTATCAGGCGAAGAAGAACGAACTTGAGGATGTTCTTGAAGTTTTGCTCAGCAATGACCACCTCATTGTCGAACGGTCTGAGGTCGTCTGGCAAGCTTTGCGGACATTCAGCAAGAGCCGCGCCGACTTCTCCGATTGCATGATCGAACGTTGTGCTCATGCGGCAAATTGCCAATACACCGTTACCTTTGATCGCAAAGCAGCAACTGTCGTCGGCATGAGGTTTCTCCGCTGATTCAATTGCCCCCTCCCTCACTCCCTACTCCAAAAAAATCCTCCACTACTTTGATGTCGGTAGTCCGCATGTACTTGGGCAAGCTATCGATGAAGACGCGCCCGTACTGCTTTTTGAGAATTCGGTTATCGAGCAGAACCAGCAATCCCCGGTCGTGCAGCGAGCGGATCAGGCGTCCGAAGCCTTGTTTCAGTGTGATCACGGCAGCTGGCACCTGATAATCGAAAAAGGCATTTCCACCGTCGGCGTCAATCGCTTTTACGCGTGCGGCCACGACTGGATCACTGGGCACGGCAAACGGCAATCGATCGATAATCACGCAACTTAGCTGCTCGCCTTGCACGTCTACGCCCTGCCAGAACGATGAAGTCGCAAACAATACAGCGTTCGGCGTCAGGCGAAATTCCTCGAGCAGTGCGCTTTTCGGCGCGTCCCCTTGCCGCAGCAGGGGAAATTCCAATTCTCCCAACAATCGCTGATAGATGTCATTCATCTGCGCGTAGCTGGTAAAAAGAAGGAATGCCCGCCCGCGTGTAATTTCCAGCAGTTTGCGAATGCGCTCCGCCGCTTTCGTAGTGAACTGTGGTGTACGCGTATCCGGTAGATCAGGCGGCACATAAAATAAAGCCTGATGTTCGTAGTCAAAATGTGAAGGCAGCACTGACTCGCGAGCGTGCTCCAATCCCAGCCGCTGGCGGATATATTCGAATCCGTTGCCGACCGCAAGCGTGGCCGAAGTGAGCACCGCACTCTCCAGTTTCGCCCAAAGACATTCACGCAAGATCGGACCTACATCGATCGGAGTCGCCTGCAAGAAAACATTCTGTCTTCCACTTCTTTCTGCGTCCCGGTTCTTTTGTGGTGAATTCGTTCGTCCTCGTCCACCCCGGCGTTCGATCCAAAACACCGTGTTACGGTCCTCCGATTCCATCGCATAGGCGAGCTGGACCTGCAATTCCTGCGCGCGGCGCACAAAGTTGAAAATCTCCTCCGGTTTCTGGGGCAGGGCTTCGAGTTCGCCGGCCAGTCGCAGAAGAGACTGATTAAGCGCGAGGAACTCGTCTCCGTTTTCTTCCAGAAACTCTCGCCGCGTTTCAAAGGCAAAGCGTCCCGCCCCTGGCGGCAATAGTGAGAAAAAGAACTGCGACCGCTCCCGCAAACTTCCAAGCGCTCCAGAGAGCGATGCAGAGAGCATTCGATTGTGTTGCAGCGAGCTTTCGACGTCGCGAGCCAGATCGTCCACCCGCAGGTTGCTCACAGAGATTCCAAAATAGTTCCCGGCGACATCTTCCAATTCATGCGCTTCGTCGAAAATCACTGCGGCAGCTTCGGGCAGGATTCCGGCGTCGGGCGCACCATCAGCCTGTAACTTGATCGCAAGATCGGCAAAGAAAAGATGATGATTGACGATGATGATGTCGCTCTCCATCCCCCGCCGGCGCATTTCGGTGACGAAACAACGTTCCCACTCGCTACACTTCTGTCCGATGCAGGCGTCCGCGCGCGCATCCAACTTGTGCCAAAGAGCGCTGGCCTCGGGTAACTCGGCAAGCTCCGCGCGGTCGCCGGTGGAGGTCGTCTTCTCCCAGGCGGCAATCGAGCGGTACTGTTCGATCTCATCCAACCCGCTGAGCACCGGCTGGTCGGTAAGGTCGTAGAGCTTTTTACGGCACAAATAATTGTTGCGGCCCTTCATGTAACAAACAGAGAGCCGGCGGCCGGAACCCGATTCTCCAAATAGCGCCCGCTCTAGAAACGGAATATCCTTGTAGAAAAGTTGTTCCTGAAGATTCTTGGTGCCGGTTGAGATGATCACCCGTTTACCCGAGCGAATCACGGGCATGAGGTATGCCAGCGTTTTTCCCGTGCCCGTGCCTGCTTCCACAATCAGGTGACGTTTTTCCTCCAGTGCCTGTTCAACCGCTTGCGCCATCTGCAACTGCCCGCGCCGGAATTCATAGGCGGGGTGCGTGCTCGCCAAAACTCCTCCCGGAGCAAAGAATTGGTGGAGCGAAGCATCCTTCCCGTTGGACGATGGGAGCGAGGGCGGGGCGGCAGACGAGGGTTGGGAGCTTAAAGCCACAAGAGTCTCTATAATAGAGCTTCCGGCGCACTTGTATCACTCGAGCTTCTGCCCGACGTAAGATCTCGCTTTGACGCAACCCACTTACAACTCGACGAGCACTCTCGCCACCACCGCCGCCGGCGTCCCGACGCTCGCTATCGTGGGCCGGCCGAACGTAGGAAAGTCCACGCTGTTCAACCGCATCGTGGGATCGCGGCGCGCCATCGTCGGCGACGAGCCTGGCATTACCCGCGATCGCCTCTATGGCGACGCAGAGTGGCGTGGACACCGCATCCGCGTTATCGACACCGGTGGCATTCTTCCTGAAGACAAGGACTTCATCCCGTCGGAAATTTTTCGCCAGGCGCGGGTTGCATTCGACGAAGCTGCCGCGATCGTCATGGTCGTCGACGGGCGCACCGAACTCGCCGGGCCTGATCTTGAACTGGTGCGGTTGCTGCGAAAGACCGGACGGCCGCTCTTCCTCGCCGTGAACAAAGCAGACTCCGAAAAACAATCGTCGATTGTTGACGAGTTCCATCGTCTCGGCATCAAGCAGATGTTCCCCATCTCAGCGGAACACGGGCGCGGGATCGATGATTTGTTGGATGCTGTGTTGGGAGTGCTGCCTCCGGCTAACGAGCTAGACGCAGAGAGCACAGGGAGCACTGAAGAAAAAGAGGCAGAAGAACCGCAGCGTGAGGATGAATCGGCGACTGACGTTGAACCAATATATGAAACCAAGGTTGCCATCATTGGGCACCCGAACGTCGGAAAGTCCACGCTACTGAATTGCCTCACTGCTTCTGACCGCGCCATCGTTTCCCCGATCCCCGGTACCACGCGCGATGCGGTTGATGAAATTGTCGAACGCAATGGCCGGCGCTTTCGCTTTATCGATACCGCTGGCATCCGCCGCAAGGGCAAGACTCATTTGATGGCGGAGAAACTTTCCGTCGTGATGGCGCGCAAGCATCTCGAAGCCGCTGACATCGCGCTGCTGGTTATTGACGCTACTGAAGGCGTCAGCCAGTTGGACGCCGCGATTGCCGGCTACGCTCACGAGAGCGGGCGCTCGATGATTATTGTGGTTAACAAGTGGGACCTTATCACCAGCGGCGAGCTGAAAGCTGGCAGACCCTCGAAGGCCATGCGCATGCGGGAAAGCAAACGTCCCGGCGACCGCGAAGCCTATGAGGAGCGCTTGCGCTACGATCTCAAATTTTTGAACTACGCGCCCATCGTCTTCATTTCAGCCAATACTGGCAAGGGTACGGAGAGAATCTTCCCACTGCTCGAACAAGTCGCCACCGAGCGTCGCAAGCGCATTCCAACGTCCGCGATGAACCGCTTTATCGAAACCGTGGACTTCGAACGCGCCTCCGTCCCCATGCGCTCGCGAATAAAAATTCTCTATATGACACAGGCCTCGGTCGCACCGCCCACGTTTGTGCTCTTCACCAATCGCGCCGTGAAGTTGCATTTCTCCTACCAGCGATTCCTGGAGAATCAGATCCGGAAGGCCTTCGGTTTTTTAGGCACGCCGATTTGGATTAAGAACAGGGCGAGGAACTAGATCCGGCATCCTGCCATATAACCTAATAGCTCACTCCCCCGCTATCTCCCGATCCATCGTCAGCAGTCCCACTCGATCCACGCCCGCGTGATGCGCCAGGTCGATGACATCAGCCACATATTGAAAGTCCACATCAGCGTCGCCACGCACGAAGACTACCTTCTCGGCGCGCGTTAAATAAATCTTCGCGAGCCGTGTCTCCAGATCCTCCCAGCGCACGCTCTCCTGATTAATCTTTACTGCCGGTGGCTGACCCTCGTTCGTCCACACTACTTGGACGACGACCATCCGCGGCTGTGAAATGTCTTGCGTCTGCTTCTGATCGGGCTGTGGAATCTGCGCTGTCTCGCCCTGATCCTTGTCCATTGCTACCGCGACCATGAATACAATAATCAGAGTCAGCAGCACATCGATCAGGGGCGTAACGTTAATCTCGGGTCCACGCGCACCTCCGCCTGCCATTGAGAACGACATTGAAAGCTCCTCGGCATCTCGTTTGGCACGCGCGTGGCTGCAACATCAGACACCCGGAACGCGACGAGAGTTCCCTTGGAGAACTGTCCTTCTCTTCATCCCGCGGGCGCGGGAGTAGGTGGTATGGGCGGCGGTTGCGGGAACGCGGTCGATCCGGCTAGCGTCCCCAGCGCGGGCGGCGCCGAGGGATAAAGCGCCGCGTGCAGCGGAGGATAACGTGCCGCAAAGAAGTAAATTGAATACGCAGGAAAGAATACGACCACCGGCACGGAAATCAGCGCAATCAGATATATAAAAATCGCCAGAAGAACACTGCCGACCACCACTGCCAGCGTAATGGTATAAGCATTCCAAGTCAGGCCGGCCGTTTTACCCGTCAGTACGGCAATGATGCTCAGGCCTATGGTGGGTACGGCAAGGAACAAGCCCAAAATCAGCGTCGCAATTCCAACCACAATTCCTGCGCCAATGGCCATCAGGATCTTCATTGCGATGTAAATTGCGTATCCGCTCATCTCGGCTTTGATCATCGGCCACAGGCGGCGCCAGCCCTCGATCGCGCCGATACTCTCCAGGGCCATTTGCGGCACCACGAAATCCTTCGTCAATACGAAGATCACGGAGATTGCCAGAAAGAAAATCAGGAACAGAAAGAATAGAAAGATGCCGCCCAGCACGAGCGGAACCAAATGCTCCCGTGGTTGCTTAAGCCAACCGGCTGCAAAGGCAAAAGCCGCAGGAATTCCAACCAGAATTACGATGCCGGCAAACGTGATGCACAGATAAAGCAGCTTCCACAGAAAATATCGCCATCCAGGTCCCTGCCTGAGGCTCCATCCCCGGCTGATATGACACTCTTTCGCGATGATGCTGTCGAACAGAACGAAACGCATCACGCTGCTCACATACATCAGGACGATCGCCAAAAGCAGTCCCGTGACTACCAGTACCGCAATGATCGCAGCGACCAGTGCAGGATCGACTCCCGCAAATCCGGGAAACATTCCATGCGTTTGTACTCCGGGATGCGTGGGCAGATGCAGGTTGGAGCGATTGCATCCACCACTGGAGCCGAGTTCGCCGGCCAGCAGTCCTACAATGGCGAGCCTGGTCCATTGACCGAAGCGAAAAGGTTTGAACAGCTGCTGCTTAGTGTGTTCAACCGCAAGCGCGATGGTGTCGACGGCGGAGATTGGCAAAGCTGCACCTCTTAGCTGCGAATGGCTCAGCAGCAAGGTACTGCGAATTGCGCCACGGATCAAGATTAAATCAATTCGAACGGAGGCTTATTCGTACCGCAGGGCCTCCACCGGATCTAGCTTGGACGCGCGCAGGGCAGGAACCATGCCGCTCGCCACACCCACAAGGAGCAGTACAGCGCTCGAAAGAATGACCGTCATCATGGAAATCCGCAGATGAATATCCCCCTGCCCTGAGTCGTCTTCAAAGAGCGGCCCCATCATTGGCAGCGTTCCGACCGCCCAGGCGATTGCATAGGAGAGCGCCACGCCGATTGCTCCGCCGAGCACCATGATCAACAAAGTCTCTGCCAGGAACTGTAGCGTGATGTGCCGCTTCCTGGCTCCCAGTGCGCGCCGCAGGCCGATCTCGCGGATTCGTTCATCCACTGAGACCAGCATGATATTCATTACACCCACGCCTCCGATGCCTAGGGTTAGTGTTCCAACAAAAGCCAGCAGCACTTGCAGACCAATCGTCAGTGCATCGATCACGGGACGAAATTCGTCTCGTCCGAACATCTGGAATGCCTTCGGATCGGTGGGCGAGAAATTCTGCCGCGTAGCGACGGCAGCCAGCACTTGCGCCATCGCCTTCTTCTCGAATTGTGGCGCAATCGGTTCGAATAGCATTACTGCTGCGTAGCGCGTGTTCCACAAATCTCCCGCGGTGGAGTACGGAATCCATGCCGACTCATCATCACTGCTGAAATAATTGCTGAGCTGAATCTTGCGCGCCATCACCCCGATTACAGTGAAGCGAACCCCACCCACTTCCACAATTTCACCGACCGCCGGGCGCCCGCTGAAAAGTTGTTCTTTGGTGCGTCCACCGAGAAAGATCACACGCCGCCGCTGCAATTCGTCCCCGGCATCAATCCAGCGTCCTTCAGCGGGAACTTCGTTCCGCATCTCGCCGTATTCAGGACAAACCCCTCTAACCGCAGCCGTCCCTACCATGCGATCGCCATAAGAAATTCCCGGCCGGTTCACGGTTTCGCGGCAGACATGCTTCACCAGAGGCGCGGTGGCCTTCACCATGTCGACGTCGGCCTGTTCAATGACAACTTTCTTCCCTGCGCGCTGCCCACCAGGCTGCTCGCTGGTTTGCTGCGGCCAACAAATCACCACGCTCTTGCCGAACGCATCGAAGCCGTGCACGAGAATGCTGCGAAAACTGCTTCCATAGGCAATTAGCAGCGTAACCGTTGCAATCCCCCATACGATTCCGAGCATCGTAAGGAAAGTGCGCGTCAAGTTGCGCTTCAGTGCAATCCAGGCTTCAAGAATGATCTCGATCAGCATTTGCTATCCACCGGCCTCGTATCGCAAGGCTTCGATTGGATCGATGGATGCCGCCCTCCGCGCGGGATACAGAGCCGCCCCCACGGCAATCGCGCCCAATAATCCGGCGGCCACCAGGCCGGAAGTCCAGTCTGGAATCAGTCCAGCAAAAAAATCCGGCATCGGTAACATATTCACCAAGGCACAGAATCCGAAGGCCACGCCGAGTCCGATCGCACCACTCAGCAAGGCAATAATCAAGGCCTCGACAAAGAATTGACGCAGAATTGTTCCGGCCGGTGCGCCGATTGCCTTGCGCACGCCGATTTCACGGGTGCGTTCGCGCACCGCAACCAGCATTACGTTCATTACGCCAAGCCCGCCCAGCAGCAGCGTCACCACGCCGACTGCGCCCAGAAAATATTTCATGCCATCGGTCATTTGCCGGAATGCTTTGGCCTCCTGCACCGTATCCCAGATGGGACAGGCCTCTTTGTCATTTGGGTCGTAGCGATGCATGCGCGCCAGCGCGACTCGCACTTCATGCTTGCAGGCCTCATGTTGCTCGACCGACTTCGGGGTTACCAGCAATTGGTCGAATGTAGATGCGGTTCCGGGAGGCTTATCGGGGAAGTCACGGCGCATCGCGGAGAAAGGTATAAACACCTTGTTCACATCCCAGCCGTCATAGCTCGAATCCTGTTTCTTTGTCGCCATCACGCCAATCACAACGAAAGGGAAGTCATTCAGATAAACGTTCTCCCCAACTGGATCGCGTCCGGGAAACAATTGCTTGGCTGCATCCGATCCGAGGAACGCGACGCGCCTCGCGTCGCGCATATCATTCCAGTCATAGAAGCGTCCTAGCCCGACATTGAGACTGCGGATTTCACCAAACGGCGGATACGATCCGGTTACCGTGAATGAAGCGTTGTTGAAATTACTGTGAGTCAGAACGGTTTGCTGCTCGAGTTCCGGGATGGCGTATTCGCAATCCATCGCCTCCGCCTGTACCACCGGGACATCTGGATCTTCCCAGTGCACCAGCCGACCGGCGCGGGCTCCTCCCGCTTGCAGGCTGGTACGGCCGTGGAAAACAATCATTACGTCCTTCCCCAGGGTTTGCGCCTGCTCCTCCTGGCCCTTGCGCAAACCTTCGCCGGCCGCCACCATCAAGACTATCGACACAATGCCCCAGGCGATCCCGAACATGGTGAGGAATGCCCGCAGCTTGTGCGACCATAATGTGCGCAACACGTCGACAATGAGATCGCGAAGGGTCATCGTGCTCTTGTTTGGACGCAACCGGACGAGGAAAGTAAGCCCGTTGCGCTCCTTTTGCCGCTCGATATCAGATACGTATTCGGATGGGTTTTTGTTGCAAGGGATTTTGCGGGTTTTCGTCAGGGTGCCGCAGATTGTTCCTTCGTCTGCGCGCGCTTCGAAGAATATCTATTTCGGGCGGGAAATGGTCTTCTCCATCGTGAAGAGAGG
>JBAUVJ010000021.1:0-7911 GCA_049583165.1 Candidatus Sulfotelmatobacter sp.
GAGATGATGGCCAAGCGGATTGAGCGCGTCCTGACGACCGATCCAGGCATGGGCATCGTCCGCCACGTGGATGCAGGATACGAAGAAGCAAAGCAGTTCGCGAACAAAAGCGGCGTAAAGTTGCCGATGACGAAATAGAGTCGCATATGAGCCTCGAGGATGACCGAGGACGTCAACAGCTTTGCCTGCTAAACTACTCGCTGCTTGAAATCGAACTCGAAGTCTAAACCGACGGCGGCGCAGGCCCTTTTATTCATCAATATTGGCCAGCTTCTTACGCTTCAGTCTCTTTCGGCCAAGCCCGGCCCGCGTCGCGGTCCCGGCCTTAAAGAACTCGGGATCATCGAGAACGCCGCTGTGCTCTGCCTCGGCGGCAAGATTGTTTCCGTCGGCAAAGTCAAAGACGCCCTGCGTGATCCCTGGCTGAAAAAGAATCGCAAGAAAGTTCTCGAGAACGACTGCGAGGGCAAAGTTGTTCTACCCGGCTTCGTCGACTCGCATACACATCCTGTTTTTCTGAGCCCGCGGCTGGTAGATTTCGAGAAGCGCATCGAAGGTGCTTCCTATGAAGAGATTGCCGCGGCGGGCGGCGGCATTCGGTCGAGCGTCGAAGGCGTCCGCCGGGCAGGGAAGCGGATTCTCGTCGAAAAAGTTCTGGCAGTGCTCCGCGACATGGCTGCGCATGGCACGACGACCGTCGAAGCTAAGTCTGGTTACGGTCTAACGGTCGAGTCAGAATTGAAGTCACTGGAAGCGATCCGCGACGCCGCATCCCGTTGGCCGGGTACGGTTGTCGCGACTCTGCTGGGGGCGCACGTTGTCCCAAAAGAATTCCGGGGGCGCTCACAAAACTATGTTGAGAGCGTCTGTATGGAGATGGTTCCGCAGGCAGCCAAGCGGAAGCTTGCCCAGTTCGTCGATGTTTTCTGCGATAAGGGAGCGTTTACAGCGGCCGAGACGGTACAGATTTTCGAAGCGGCCGGGCAGCACGGTCTCAGCCTCCGCGCCCACATGTGCCAGCTTTCGGAGACGATTCTAAGGCCGTTTTTACGTTTCAATCCAGCATCTTTCGATCACATGGACCACGTGAATGACGACGATATTCTGGAGTTAGCCAAGCGCGACACGGTGGCGACGCTTGTACCGGGAGCGAATTATTTTTTGGGGTTGAAGGAATATCCGCAGGCGCGTAAGTTGATCGACGCGGGTGCGCCAGTCGCGCTGGCAACAGATTACAATCCCGGAACGTCGCCAACTTTAAGTATGCCCATGGCAATGTCGCTGGCCTGTACGCACCTGAAGATGTTGCCATCGGAAAGCATTGCGGCGGCCACGATTAACGGGGCGTGGGCGTTGAGGCTGGCGAACCGGAAGGGTTCGATTGAACGGGGAAAAGACGCCGATCTCGCCATCTTCGCGGTCGATGACTATCGCGAGATTCCCTACTGGTTTGGGACAAACCACTGCGAAAAGACGATCATGAATGGTGTGGTTGCCTATTCGCAGTGAACTTTCAGCGGCAGCTTTCCGTATAAAAGTAGGAGAAACATTTGTGTCTTGTGCTGAGCGGTTTGGGCCAGGTTTTCCATACGTTGATTCTGCAATCAATCGATACAGACGAATCATCTTGCGAGGGATCTTATGAAGCAAGCTTTAAGGCGATCTACGAAACGAACTCTAGCGGTACTTCTTTTTGTCTCGGCGATGTTCTCCCTGGCCGTGGCCCAGCGACTGCCAGAAGTTGCCGTGCCTGAGAACTACAAACTCACATTCAAACCCAACCTGGAGAAGGCCACGTTTGAGGGCGAAGAAACTATTTCCATCCGCATACTGAAACCAACTTCCGAGATCACGTTGAACTCGGCCGATATCGACTTCCACGAGGTCAGCATTACCACCGGTGGAAGCGCCCAAAAGGCCAGCGTTACTCCAGAAAAAGATAAGGAAATGGTTGTGTTAACGGTCGAAAAGCCGCTGGCGGCCGGAGCAGCAACCATCCATATCAAATACGCCGGAATCCTGAATGACGAGATGCGCGGCTTCTATCTCGGAAAAGATGGTCAGGGACGCAAGTACGCCGCCACTCAGTTCGAGGCTACGGACGCGCGCCGTGCCTTTCCATCGTTTGACGAACCCGCGTACAAAGCGACGTTCGACATCACCGCCGTCGTCGACAACGGGCAGGTTGCGATTTCGAACCAAAAAATTGCTTCCGATACAGCTGGCCCCGGCGACAAGCACACAGTGCGATTCGCCACGACCGCGAAACTATCGTCATATCTGGCGGCATTGGTCGTGGGCAACTTTGAGTATATCGAAGGCCAGGCGGACGGCATTCCGATTCGTGTCTACAGCACTCCCGGGAAGAAAGAAATGGGAAAGTTCGCGCTCGAATCGGCCGAGCACGTACTCAGTTATTACGATAAGTACTTCAGCATTAAGTATCCCTACGGCAAACTTGATCTGGTCGGCTTGCCAGATTTTTCCGCCGGCGCAATGGAGAATGCCGGATGCATTACGTTCCGCGAAGTGCTGTTGCAAATTGACGAGAAACAAGGTTCTGTCGACCTGAAAAAGACCATCGCCTCCGTGATTGCACACGAAATGGCTCATCAGTGGTTCGGCGATCTTGTGACCATGAAGTGGTGGGACGATATTTGGCTCAATGAAGGTTTCGCCACCTGGATGTCGAGCAAGCCAATTGAGGCCTGGAAGCCGGAATGGAATTTCAATCTCGACGACGTGAGTAATACGGGCGCGACGCTCAATACAGATTCGCTCGCGAGCACCCGTCCCATTCACCAGGCCGCCGAGACGCCGGCTCAAATTCTGGAATTGTTTGATGGGATCGCCTACGGGAAGGCCGCTGCTGTTTTAAGAATGCTGGAATCCTACCTCGGCGAAGAAACCTTCCGCGCTGGCATCAATGCTTATATTCAGCGCCATCAATATGCGAACGCCACGACGGATGATTTCTGGGACGCACAGGCCAAAACATCGAAAAAGCCCGTCGACCAGATCATGCCAACTTTTGTGAAGCAAGCCGGCGTTCCGATTATCAATGTGAAGTCGCAGTGCTCGGGTAGTTCCACGAATGTAATGCTGGATCAGCGTCGCTACTTCTATGATCGGGAGAAATTCCAGGCGCCGAATGCCGAGATCTGGGAAGTTCCGTTGTGCTTGAAATCCTCGGCGGGCAATGGAACACCGAAGTGTGAGTTGCTCACCAAAAAGCAAGAGACCTTCACCCTCCCGGGTTGCTCGACATGGGTTCTGGCGAATGCCGGTGCAACCGGCTACTACCGTGTCAGCTATCAACACGATGCCGTGCGGGCGCTTGCCCGTGATGCGGAGAGCAAGCTTTCTCCGGCTGAGCGGATCGCTTTGCAAACTGACATCTGGGCGTCGGTGCGAGTCGGACTGGAACCCGTCGGCGACTATCTGGCGTTGGCTCAAGGTTTAGGAAGTGATCGTGAACGCGCTGTCGTGGAAGATTTACTCACAAATCTTGACTACATTGGCCGGTATCTCGTGACGGATGCCGACCGCGAATCTTATCGAGTTTGGTTGCGTGAATATCTTGCGCCCATGCTCAAGGACGTAGGTTGGGAATCGAAGCCGGGCGAGAGTGACGAACAGCGAACCTTGCGGGCCCGCCTGCTCAATGCTCTGGGCTACGATGCCCGCGACCCTGTGGCTTTGGCTCAGGCCCGCAAGATAGCGGATAAGGCGCTGGAGAATCCGTCGTCTGTCGATCGGGAACTTGTTCGCACTGCGTTCGGGCTTGCGGCCTTGAACGGCGATCAGGCGTTTTATGAGAAACTCATAGCCACCTTGAAGAATGCGAAGTCGCCCGAGGAATACTATATGGCTCTCTTCGCTCTGCCGAGGTTCGACGATCCCAAGCTTCTGCAAAGGACCTTGGAGTATGCCATTTCACCGGACGTCCGTTCGCAGGACGCG
Source organism: Candidatus Sulfotelmatobacter sp. (assembly GCA_049583165.1). Lineage (GTDB taxonomy): Bacteria > Acidobacteriota > Terriglobia > Terriglobales > Acidobacteriaceae > Sulfotelmatobacter. The sequence goes on from JBAUVJ010000021.1 coordinate 3,964, forward strand.
CTGGGATTGATCAGCAACGTGATGCGCAATCCGGTGGGAGAAAAACTGGCATGGGAATTTATTCTGTCGCACTGGGATGCCGTGCAGAAAGCTGGAGGCCCTTTTGCCAGCGCTCAGATTGTGAACGCAACCAGTTCGTTCTGCGATGCAAACATGCGCGATCAGGTAGTGGACTTTTTCGCCGCGCACAAAATCGAAGGAGCCGTACGCACGTACCGGCAATCGATCGAGCGAATCAACAACTGCGTCGATCTGAAGTCGCAACAAGAACCGCAACTCGCGTCGTGGCTTGGCCGGCAAAGTTCTTCGTCTGGAGGCCAGTAGGGCGTATGGTGTAGCGATCACGATTGGGTGGGACCAGCAGCGCGGACTCGACGTGCTCTGCTGTCCCATTGCGCTCTCCATTGCAGAATCTCAAGCGAGTGCGGACCTTTGCTATAATCAAAAAGTTCCGCACGCGTTCGGCGTTGAAGCTGCTTCTCGGTTCGGACCCTGCGACAATCAGCGTGAGCGAGCAGTTCCTCGTAGCCTGTGATCAAACGCAGGTTCGAAACGTGGCCAGGTAGCTCAGGTGGTAGAGCGCAGCCCTGAAAAGGCTGGCGTCGGGGGTTCAACTCCCTCCCTGGCCACCACATTCTTAAGAACTTAGTGGCGAAGAGCGGCAATTTCCAACCCACGATCCAACCCATGATTCTCACTGAACTCGCTCTGTGAGCAGGTGAATTCTGTCTCCCATGAGCTGTTCCAGGAACTTGCCTTGCGCATCCCGCATAGAGTCCATGTCGGACTGCGCATAGAGTCCCATGGTCGTGCCGAAGTCCTCGTGGCGCAGCACTCCTTGTACGGTTTTCGGGTCCACCTTCAGCTTCACTAGTGCCGTCGCCAGCGAATGACGAAAGTTGTGAAAGCCGAAGCGTCCCTTCCAGTCCGCGCAAATCACGCCCGCGGTGATGGCTGCAGGGCGCAAGTATTTCTGCACCATGATGGACGCGGACAGCGGCTTCTTGCCCCTCAGCTTGACACTGGGAAACACATAGTCGCTTTCCTTGGCGTACTTTGTTCTCTCGCGCCATGCGAGGAGGAAGCCAGCCAAAAGCGGATGCATGGGAACGGGAGCCTTTGACGCTTTCGACTTCGGCTCTTTGAATCTTCCCCACACATAAGCTCGCCTCACGTAAATCACCAACCCCTCGAAATCGAGATCCATCCACATCAAGCCCAACAGTTCTGATACCCGCAGAGCAGTGGCCGCGTCGCTTAGAGTCAACGTGCGCCTCGGCTCCGGAGTATTGAGAAGAACCTCGAACGCCTGCTTCGGCGTCATGACTATCGCCCGGTAGTCGCTCGTGGTTCGTTGGCTCACCCAGTTCATGGGATTGCCTTCCTGCTGGCGAGGGAGGAAATTGCATCGCTGCCCGTGCTTGAAGACCAGGCTCATGATGCGGCGGATTTTGTCGATCGTAGGATCGGCTAACGGTTTCACCTTCTTTTGAGCGTTCCCCTTGCGAAGTTCCCGAAACCATCCCTCGACATCCCTCGATTCCACGGCTAAGGGTGCTAATCTCCCCCATCGTGGAATGATGCGTTTGATCAGGTGTCGCTCGTAGGTTTCGACTGTGGGAAATGCTTTGGGACGCGCTGATTCCGATTGGTCGATTCTCAGCTCGTTTTCGATATAGTCCTGACAAAGCTGACCAAACGTTCTCGGTGTTCCCTGGAAGGGCTGTAATTGGTTGATGGTTTCGCGCAGCTTCTGACGATCGACTTCTCTCGATGCATCCGCCGGGCTGGGACCGATATCTTTGACAAGACCTATGGCGGTCGTGCGTTCGACTCGTTTCCCATCCGAGCGAGTAGCGTAATAGCGAAGCACCCACGTCGGACCCTCCGCGCGCATTATCTTTCGTAGACTGCCTACTTGATACCTGGGCATCAAACCCTCCTTGGTGGTTTGCGTGCTCCAGGTGGCCGTGTTTCGCAGCTTACCATGTAGGAGTGGAGTTCCGACAACAGAAACCTCCAGTCCTTCTTTCCCGCCGATGGATCAAGCGCGTGACCTGGAATTTTCCCGTCTCGGACTTTTTGCAGCAGCGTACGTCGCGTGATACCTAGGAACGTGGCCGCTGTGTCTCCGTCGACGAAGTGTTCGAAAGTTGGGGCTGGTGCGGCGGCACCGAGGAACTGGCTGGCTGTCATAGAGGAACCTCAAGAGACAACGTTGCCCTTGACACTAACCCAGACATACCAATACAGTCAACATGTATCGTTACACACTTTCAACGAGGATGGCGCATGGCAAAAAAAGCGGCAACCGCTCATCAGCCGGTGATTTCCATCCGTATCTCCGAAGAACTCCGTTCCAGGCTGGAAACACTGAAGGAAGTCATTGCCCAGAAGACCGGCCAAACCGTCTCGACATCCGAGGCCGCAAAGCAACTGCTGGAGTCGGCTAGAGACGACCGTCTTGAGTTGGCAAACCTGCTCACTGAGCCGACCGATTCTCTGCTCAACATTCGCGGGAAAGCGGAGGCACACATGCCGCTCACGCCGGCTGAATGGGCTCTCGTTGCCTACTATTGCGCCAAGGGTGCGCAGTCATTTATGAGTACCGAACAAGGCCAGCTTTCTTATGACTCTCTGGCCGAGATTCTTGAGGCATTTCTCGCCGTTTACGCAATCGCCCGCAGAAGGAAGAAGCTTTCCCTAGACTTCCTCTATTTGATGACGCTTCCCGAGGACAAACAAGTCGCTGCAAAGGAGCCGGACGATGTCGATAGTGACGACCTCCGTCGAGTCGTTACGCGAACGATTCTGATGCTCAGAGACCCGGCTCAGAAGCGCCGACGACCACTGCTCGCCGTTCGCAATCTCTACACGCTCTTGGATCAGGAAACGTTCTCGAATATCGAAAAGCTGAACGAAGTACTTTGGCCGCACTGGAATACCCTCTGGCGCGTCTGTGCCCGAGGCCATTACGCAGTTCACCGCAAGCCCTTACGACCGAAACCCGCTGGCGACGACGATGACTTTGAAGCCCCAATGCAGCGCGGATTGCCATCCCAGGAGGAGGGCGGATACCGCCTCGATCTGGTGCGAGAGGAGGGGAACGATTTCTCTCCCTACCTGCATTTTCCTGGCGCGCTTGCGCCACGCTATCCGGTAAACGGATACGCGAGAACTGCGGAATTCCGAAGGATGCTGGAAGGGCTCGATTTGACTCGCCCACTGGCTCAATGGAAAGGACACTATTTCTACGCCCACGTTGGAATCATGGAGAACCAAGAGTTCGCTGTGAATTTCTGTGCCTGTGACAACGGAATTAGTTTCGTCTTCCCCATGGAGCACTGGAAGTCCATTCAGAATCTGTTTCGCCGTGCATGGCAGTCGCCAGACGTGATGCAGGCGTGGGACACGTTGGCGTTGGAATATGGCGAGATGTGAGCGAGGCGGTGCTTCGCACCGGAAGAAGGGTGGACACGTCACCCCCAAGTTGGGAACTGCGGAACGCCAGATGAAACTCCGGCGTTTACGCAGGTTAACTTTCGCTGCGTCAACAAGATTCGTCTCCGCTGGGTGACTGCGATATCGAACGATGAGGTTTGTTTGAGACAGGTGGCCCCAGAGCGTCGAATCGTGTAAACGCGTTGAAGCGCAGGAGCTTCCTGTGAACTGGCAATTACGCAGTTTAATCGCAGCGGAATCAAGCGCAGTAGTGCAACAAGGCGGTTCGTCCTATGAGTAGTCCTCGCTCTCAAGCTAATCCGCAGTCCAGTCTGCCGTTCGGAGAAGAAGCGAAGCCCGGCTTCCGCACCAAGACCGCGGCCACGAGACTGACTCCCGAAGAACTAGGAGAATTAGAAGCTGCCGCCGAAAGCGCAGGACAGGCTCTCTCCGAGTGGCTGCGCGGGACTGCTCTGTGCGCTGCGCGACAGCGGCCCGCTGATCCCG
>JBAUVJ010000022.1:0-1674 GCA_049583165.1 Candidatus Sulfotelmatobacter sp.
GGGTGGCTCTTCCATCCAACGAGCGGCACCTTCACTCCAGTCCTTTGCCGCGGCTCGGCGGGGTGGCAATTTTCATATCGTTTTCGCTGAGCATTGTGGTGGCTGATATTTGGGCTTCCTACCTGCCCAACTTGCGCTCGGAATTTTCCCTGAAAACTCTGCTGACCATCCTGCTGCCGGCTACGATCATCTTTTTTCTGGGAGTCTATGATGATCTTTACACCGTCGGCCCCTACGTTAAATTCGCGGTTCAAGCTCTTGCCGCCACCATGCTTTTCGCCGGTGGCCTGCGCATTCTCAATATTCCCGTATTGTTCGGCGAGCATCAACTGCCGTGGTTTATCGGATTACCGCTCACCATTCTTTGGGTCTTGGCCATTACCAACGCCTTCAACCTGATCGATGGTTTGGACGGCTTGGCTGCGGGTTCGGCGTTGTTCTCCACGCTGGTCGCCTTCGTCGTCGCGCTGCTGAGCGGATATTCCCTCGTCACCGTGATGACGATCGCTCTCGCCGGTGCCATCCTCGGCTTTCTGCGTTACAACTTCAATCCCGCGACCATTTTTCTGGGAGACTCAGGCAGTCTCTTCATCGGGTTCCTGCTCAGCGCGCTGGCTCTTGCCGGAGCCCAAAAGGCTCCCACCATCGTTGCCGTTGCTATTCCGGTTGTATCTTTCGGCTTGCCGATCCTGGAAACATTGCTGTCGATACTGCGACGCCTGATCAGTGGCCGCCCTGTTTTTACCGCCGACCGCGAGCACATCCATCACAAACTCTTGCAGCACGGGCTCACTCACCGGCAAGTTGTGATTACCCTCTATGGAGTGTCGGCCATATTCGCCCTGCTCAGTTTGTTCCTGCTCTGGCCCACAGGAAGCTCCCTGGGGTTGGTTCTCGCCGTGCTCGGAACCGGAATCTGGATCGGAGTGCAGCGTCTCGGCTACCTGGAGCTTGGCGAACTGGCCCGGGTCGCACAGCGGACCTTCGAACAGCGTCAGATTGTCATCAATAATCTTGCGATCCGCCGTGCCACGGAAGAACTCAAAGTCGTCCGCGACTGCGAACAAATTCGTCGCGTCCTCGAGGCTGCATTCAGTTCCAACGATTTTGATGGATTCGACGTTCGATTCAAGCTCTTTCCCGGCGAGTTTTATCCATTCGAGCCGGTCGATGCGGCTTCGCCGCGGCGCGGTGAGGTATCGTTTCATTGGGGAAAGAAGAGAGCAGCGATATCCCTGGGGAGTTTGGCGCTGTGGACTCTATCGCTCGATTTGGTCAGTTCGTCCAACCGCCATCGCGGAGCGCTCGTGGTTCGCCGTCTGTACTCGGAACGAGACCTGCAACTCGATATCAATCTTTTGACAACCGGTCTTCCCGTAGCTCTTGCAGACGCCTTGGATCGCACTCTCCAACACCCCCTGGAAGTCATCCCGCATATCGGTCACAATGATTTGGGTCACAATGATCAAGGTTTTGTTGCAGCCCAAGCGGGCTGAACATATTGGCTAGAAGTTGTGAGGATATTTGCCGCTTGAGGGAACGCCCATCAGCCGCACGCCAACCCAGGAAGGCCTGGACGTATAGCCTAGAAAAGACAGATAACAACGCTTCCGTTTACATCTTTGCGCTGGCGTAAGAATTAATCTCGCAATTCAAGCAAACTTCTTCAAAAAC
>JBAUVJ010000023.1:0-12672 GCA_049583165.1 Candidatus Sulfotelmatobacter sp.
GATGCGCCAGCACCACAAAGGCTGCACTATTATCATAGTCTCCAGTAAAGAAATCCGCGAGTTTCTCATTCGAGAGATGCCCGGTACTGCTCGCTACCCGCTGCTTCACCGTCCAAGGGTAGGGCCCGCCGCGCAGCATTTCGACATCATGATTGGATTCCATGATCAGCACATCGGAGCCGCGCAGGTGGTCCCGAACATTGACCGGCAGGTAGCCTAAGTCGGTGGCCACGCTTAACTTGACGCCTTCCACACGGAAGGTGAAACCCACCGGATCGGTGGCGTCGTGCGGGATGGTGAAGGGCTTTACTTCAATATCGCCAATCTGAAAGCGGTGCCCCGATTCGAAGCGCTCGAATTTTTCCAGTTGCGGCCGCTCGCCATTTTCGTTGCGCAAGGCTCTGGACCAGGCGGCGTGCGTCGCCCCGGTCATAAAGACCGGAATGCGCAACTTTTTTGCGAGTGTGGCTAAACCATAAACGTGATCGGAATGCTCGTGGGTGATCAGAATCGCCGAAAGTGTCCTCGGGTCTTCGCCCAGCGACTTCATGCGCTTAAAGGTCTCGCGGCAGGAGATGCCGGCATCGACCAGAATCCGGGTGCGGGCGCTGGCCACGAACGTACAATTCCCCCGGCTGCCGCTGGCCAGCATCGAGACGGTTACACCCATGCTCGCAGCATACGCGAGCCTCCTGTGGAACAGGGAGTAACTTCTTGATTATCCGATACCTTGGCGTACCCATCGCGCCGGATTCCGCTAGGTCGTTCCGCTTTCGGCTGTCATTTACTGTCTGCCCACGATCTGTTCCGAGCTAATTCCGGAACATGTAGGGACGCCGCCCTCGGCTGTCCATCGAGCGCAGATCAACCAGCAGTTTCTCTCGAGGTTGGCAAATTGCGCGGCGCCAAACTTGGCTGTCCTCGATCAACCCTGCTACGTACCCTGCCGCAGATGATCGAGCACGCTGCGCACTACAGCACCGCCGTAAGCTCCCGCGACCCCGGGCAATGCGGTCAAGAATGCTCCGTAGACCTGCGCCCGGCTGGGGTGTGCATTTCCACTTACGGAGAGTGCGAATTCAGTGATGGGAATAAAGGCTACCATCGCGATCACCCACCGCCACGGCCAGCGTGGCCGCAGCAATCCCAGCAGCATGCACGCCGCCAGCACCAGTAGCGCCGTAAAGAGCAAATCATCCACAATCAGGTCGACCCATCCCGTACCGACACCCGCGAGCGCGGCCAGCACGTAAAACGGTGCGTCGTTCCCGGCTCGCGGCGAAGCTGTTTCAGTCGTCATCTGGACCAGCGTTGAAACGCGAGGTAATAATGCCGGCAGTGACGTGGAAGAGCGGCGCTTCAGCGCCGCGTAAGCATCCATGTCAATGCGGGCTTTAGCCCCGGAGCAATCTCAATACTTATAAAATCCCCGCCCGCTCTTGCGCCCCAGCCAGCCGGCATCCACCATCTTGATCAGCAGCGGGCACGGGCGGTATTTGGAATCGCCCAAACCATCCTGCAGCACGCGCATAATATCCAGGCAAACGTCGAGGCCAATGAAGTCGGCGAGGGTCAGCGGTCCCATGGGATGCGCCATGCCCAGCCTGAAGACCTCGTCCACCGCTTCCGGCGTGGCCACGCCCTCCATCACCGCATACATGGCCTCGTTCAACAACGGCATCAGCACGCGGTTGGAGACGAATCCTGGCGCGTCGTTCACCTCTACCGGCGTTTTTTCCAGCTTCACGGCCAGATTGCGGGTTTCAGAAAACGTCTCTTGCGACGTAGCCAGCCCGCGGATGACCTCCACCAGCTTCATCACGGGCACGGGATTGAAGAAGTGCATGCCAATCACTTTTTCCGGCCGCTTAGTGACCGCCGCGAGTTTGGTGATGGAGATCGATGAAGTATTCGAAGCCAGAATCACCTCCGGCCGCGCCAGCCGGTCGAGATCGCGAAAAATTTCCGTCTTGATTTCGAATTTCTCGGTTGCGGCCTCGATGATGAAGTCGCAGTCGGCCAGCTTGCCGCGCTCGGTCGCGCCCTCGATATTCTTCAGCGCGGACGCTTTATCCTCAGCGGTGATTTTGTTCTTGGCAACTTCGCGCTCGAGATTTTTCGTGATGGTAGCCAGCCCACGATCGACGAAGCGCTGCTGCACGTCGCACAACACAACCGAGCGCCCACTGCGCGCGAACACGTGAGCGATGCCATTGCCCATGGTGCCCGCTCCGATTACTCCGACTCGTTTGATTTCCATGACCTCTGCCTCAGTTTTGCCCTACCAAGTGGCGAATCCTTTATGAAAACGTTCGAGTCTAACACTCAGGTCCACCAAAGGGATACGGAGTCGAAACCTGCAAAATGCATGATCTTGGCGGTGTTAAGATTGAGGTTACGGCGCTAGTCAGAATCCTTACTGAATTTCTTCTCGAGGTAAAACCATGGCAACCCTAGAAGCCCCCGTGCGGCCGCGCACTTCTTCACACCAGGGACCGTTCATCAACGAGCCTTTCTTCGATTTCCGCCAGGAAGAAAACGCGCGCAAGATGCGTGCCGCCATCGAGCGTGTGCGCGGGCAGCTGGGCCGTGAATATGACCTCATCATCGGCGGCCAGCGGGTCCAAACCGCCGACAAGATCAAGTCGCTAAATCCCTCGCGACCGTCGCAAGTCGTCGGAATCCACCAGAAGGCGGGCAAAGAGCACGTGGAGCCGGCCATGAACGCCGCGCTGAAAACATTCGCAACCTGGAGCCGTACTCCTGTGGAGGAGCGCGCCGGGCTATTATTCCGCGCGGCTGACCGGATGCGCGAGCGCAAAATGGATTACATGGCCTGGCTGGTTTTTGAAGTCAGCAAGAACTGGGGCGAGGCCGACGCTGATATCTCCGAGACTATCGACTTTCTCGAATTTTATGCTCGCGAAGCTTTACGCTTTGCCAAGACCGAACCGCCGGTGCAGATGCCGGGCGAGCGCGATTCGCTTACTTATATTCCGCTGGGCGTGGGCGCAGTGATCCCTCCGTGGAACTTCCCCTGCGCCATCATGGCCGGCATGACGGTAGCCTCCATCGTCAGCGGCAATACCGTGATCCTGAAGCCTTCGAGCGATTCGCCCACCATCGCGGCAAAGTTTATTGAACTGCTGGAAGAAGTTGGAATTCCTGAAGGCGTTGTGAACTTCTGTCCCGGCGCGGGCGTCAGCTTCGGCGACGCCATCGTCGCGCATCCCAAGACGCGCTACATCGCTTTCACCGGCTCGCGCGAAGTTGGATTGCACATCAACAAAGTTGCCGCCACGCAAGCTCCCGGCCAGATTTGGATCAAGCGCACCATCCTTGAAATGGGCGGCAAAGATGCGATCATCGTCGATGCCGACGCTGACGTCGATTCCGCCGTCGAAGGCGTTGCGCAGGCCGCGTTCGGCTTCCAGGGCCAGAAGTGCTCGGCCTGCTCCCGCGCCATTGTCGATGAGCGCATCTACGACAAGTTTCTCGAACAACTCAAGACTCGCGTGGAAAAGATCACGATTGGCGACCCCGCCGAGAACAGCGGCATGGGTGCGGTGATTAACGAAGGCTCGATGAAGACGATTCTCGAATACATTGAGCAAGGCAGGAAAGATGGACGCATTATTACTGGCGGCGGGCGCGCGACCGAAGCCGGTGAAGGCTACTACATTCGCCCGACGGTGATCGCGGATATACCCGCCCGGTCAAAACTCGAGCAGGAAGAAATTTTTGGTCCGGTGCTGGCAGTGATTAAAGCGCGCGGATTCGACCACGCCCTTGAAATCGCAAACGACACTGAATTCGGCCTCACCGGCGCCATCTACACCAAGTCGCGCGATAAAATCGAGCGCGCCCGGCAAGAGTTCCACGTAGGCAATCTCTATATCAACCGCAAGTGTACGGGAGCGATGGTCGGCGCGCATCCCTTCGGCGGGTTCAATATGTCGGGAACCGATTCCAAGTCCGGTGGTCCAGACTATTTGTATTTGTTCACGCAAGCGAAATCGGTGGCCGAGAAAGTGTAGCGCCGGCGTCCCGCCGGCAGTCGGTGCCCAGGAAGACGCCGCGCTACTAGACCGGAGCCGGATTCCGCTCCACAAACTGGCGCTGGTGCCAGTAGGGGTAAACCGGCGTCACCTCGCTGGCAGCGTCTAGTTTGGCAACCTGCTCACGCGAAAGATTCCATCCCACCGCTCCCAGATTTTGCCGCAATTGTTCTTCGTTCCGCGCACCGAAAATCGCGGTTGAGATCGAGGGCCGCTGTAACAGCCAGTTCAGCGCCACCTGCGACACGGTCTTTCCAGTTTCCTTTGCGACCTCGTCCAGGACGTCGACAACTTTGTGCACATACTCATCCGCAACCGGCGGGCCTTGTTCCGCTGTCTTGTGCAACCGGCTCTCCGCTGGCAACGGCTTTCCGCGCCGGATCTTCCCCGTCAATCGTCCCCATCCTAGCGGACTCCATACCAGCGCACCGACGCCTTGATCCAAAGCCAGCGGCATGAGTTCCCATTCGTACTCGCGCCCAACCAGCGAATAATAGACTTGATGGCCGACGTAGCGGGCCCAGCCATACCTCTCGGAGGCGCTCAAGGACTTCATTAAATGCCAGCCGGAAAAATTCGAGCACGCGAGGTATCGCACTTTTCCGCTGACCACCAGTTGATTGAGCGTGCTCATAACTTCTTCGACCGGCGTCATCGCGTCGAAGCCGTGCAGGTGATAGATGTCGATGTAGTCGGTGGCCAGCCGCCGCAAGCTGGCTTCGCAAGCCCGGATCAGGTGAAAGCGCGACGATCCCACATCGTTCGGCCCAGTTTGATTTCCCATCCGGAAAGTGGCTTTGGTCGAGATCAGTACATCATCGCGCCGGCCAGCAATCGCCTTCCCCAGAATGGTTTCGGAAAGTCCGTCCGAATAAACATCGGCGGTATCGAAGAGGTTGACGCCCGCTTCCAGGCAAATATCGACAAGGCGCGTCGCTTCTTTCACATCGCTTGCGCCCCAAGCTTTAAAAAATTCGTTCCCGCCGCCAAAGGTTCCCGTGCCGAAACTTAGAACGGGTACTTTTAATCCAGAGTGTCCCAGCGTTCGAAATTCCATGGAGAGTAGATGCCAGTCATTGTGGGAACGATGCGCGAGAATCACTAGCGCAGAAACACAAAGGCCGCCCTTTCAGGCGGCCTTTTTCGCTGCGTAAAAGTTTCGTTATGGCATCACTCCCGCCGGCGTCTGCGGCGCCGGTCCCGCCGTAGTCGCGGCCGCCGCCTCGTTCAGAATGCGGTGATGGATGGTGAACAGGGCCAGCTCCAGCCGATCTGAGACGCCGATCTTGTCGTACACATTCCGCAGATAATTCTTGATGACTTGCTCGGTGGTTCCCAGTTGCGTGGCGATCTCTTTATTTTTGTAGCCCTGCACAATCAGCGCTACAATGCGCAACTCTTTCGCGGTCAGGCGATCGCGCACGCGCAATCCGACCATGTCATTCTCGGTGAGCTCGCTTGGCACCGCCACATCCTGCACCCAATTCTCCCCGCGCGCCACCTTGCGCACGCAATCCACCAGGGCCGCGCTGGTCACATTGCGGTAGACCACACCATGCGCGCCGTTGGCCATGTGGCGCTGCGCGCTTTCGCCGGTATCGGCCAGAACCACCACACGTGTCTTCGCCTTGTTCGCGCCCTGCACGATGGCGGAAAAATCGTTGTGAAAACCCGCCGCCACCACCAGCACCGCGGCGCGGAATTTGTCCAGAGCCATGAACATCTGCTCCGGCGTCTGAGCCTGCGCGACAATGCGCATCTCGTCTTCCACCGCCAGCACCTTGGCAATACCGGCGCGGAAGATTGCCTGGTTATCGGCCAGAATCAGTTTGAGCATTTTATCTGCGCTCCAAAAATTCGGTGTAACAGATTACGAGTTTCTCACGAACTCGTATGAATCGATCACGCAGGCCACACCCTTGCCGTCTTCGCTGGCTCCCGTAGGATCGGTGCGGACCACGCGCCCTTTGCACTGAATCACAACGTTTTCCTGCCCGCCGGTCACATCCGGCGGCAGTGTGATTTCAAATTCCACCGGAGATCCAACCTCCAGCGACGCATCGGCTCGAATGTAAACTCCCGCTGCGCTCAGATTTCCTGTGGTCCCTTTGGCGTCACCGCTGGCGCTCTCTTTATGTATCTTGATCGGCAATTCCAGCGGAAATCTTTTCCCGGTCCGTGCTTCTTCGGACACAGTCCCTCCTCTTTCGTGGCTTGGGCCATCTCTCTTTGCAAACGAGGCCAATACCATCAAATACGCTCCTGGCAGGCGGATCAACCACTTTTTAATGCTCAGGAGCGGTTATATCACGGACGAGACTGCTATAAAAGCCTGATAACGAGTTAGTTAAGGGTAGGAACTAGATTCCCCCCTGACGCCGGGAATCAGGCTCTAATTGAAACTGGCTCCCGTTCTTGCGTGGGCTTTACATTGCGACCGAAGCGCGCGTGATACCGTCTCATGAGAGTTTCCTCCCATTCAGGAGAGCTACACCATGCCCGACCCATCTTCTTACCGCCCGAACGGCGGACGTTGTCTGCATTCGTTTATTTGCCGTGCGCTCGCCCTTCTTTTTGCCCTTACAACGGCCATGCTGGCGCAATCCGCTCCGAATGAGAAGGCCGCCAGCCCCGCAAGGGCGAATCAGCTTTCGGCGAATCAGTCTTCGGAAGCGAATCCAGCGTCGGGCAAGTCACAGCCTAAGCCGGATGAATCCGCCGCCGCAATGGCTTCTCTTGTGCAGCTCAACAACGCGCTGGAAGGGCTTGCCGCCAAAGTATCGCCCGCCGTGGTTCAGATTCTGGTCGATGGTTATGGACCGCTGCACGAGGAGAACCGCACTCAAACCGCGCTCATCGTTCGCCAGCATGCGGTGGGTTCGGGAGTCGTCGTCGATTCCTCCGGCTACATCATGACGAATGCGCACGTCGTCGAAGGCGCGCAACGCATTCGTGTCGCGCTTCCTCTGCCCGGCGATTCCGGCCGCGCCGTGCCTGTGGGCAGACGCCACATTCTCGAAGCGCGCCTCATCGGCGTTCATAAAGATACCGATCTCGCCCTGCTCAAGATCGACGAAAAAGACCTGCCCACGCTACCTTTGCTGGTGCAGTCTCGCGCCCGCGTGGGACAACTGGTCTTCGCCATCGGCAGTCCCGAAGGCCTGCAAAATTCGGTCACTATGGGAGTGGTGAGTGCCGTTGCTCGCCAGCCCGATCCTGAAAAACCCATCACCTACATCCAGACCGATGCTCCCATCAATCCCGGCAACAGCGGCGGCCCGCTGGTCGATATGAATGGATCGGTGGTCGGCATCAACACCTTCATTCTCTCCGAAGGCGGCGGTAGCGAAGGGCTCGGCTTCGCCATCCCCGCCCGCATCGTGGATTTCGTTTATCACAGCCTGCGCAAATACGGGCACGTGCATCGCGTGGAGATTGGCGCCGTGGCGCAGGAAATCACTCCCACCATGGCGGATGGTCTGCATCTGACGCAGCGCTGGGGCGTCATCGTTGCTGATGTCAAGCCCGATGGCCCGGCCGCTACCGCCGGCTTGCAGGTTCAGGATATCGTTCTCAGCGCCGACGATCGCCGCATCGAAACCCTCCCCGGACTTTCGTCCGCACTTTATCTGCACCGGCTCGACAAGGTGCTCAAGCTGGAAATTTTGCGGGGCGACGAAAGGAAAGTTCTTTACGTTCCCGCCATCGAGCAGCGCGATCCCATGGATCAGCTCTTCGATGCCGCCGATCCCGAAAAAAATCTCATCTCGCGGCTAGGCATTCTCGCTACCGATCTCACCAGCGCCCTGCGCAGCCAGCTTGGGACCTTGCGGATCTCTTCCGGTGTAATCGTCCTCGGCCGCGCCGCCGATCTCATTACGCCCGAAACCGGGCTGCAAACCGGGGACATAATTCACTCCCTTAACACAACTCCCATTGCTTCCATGGACGCGCTGCGGGACGCGCTGCAAACTTTGAAGATCGGCGATGCCGTCGTCCTGCAAGTCGAACGCAGCGATGGTTTGACTTATCTGGCTTTTGAGATGGAGTAGAGTGACAACTTCGGCTCGCAGTTCGCGGCTTGAATTACTCCCGTAACTTTCGCCGGCGGCTTGGAAAAGGCGACTATGAAGAATCCCACGAGCGATGTAAACGAGTTGGGCTATCTTCATGCCAGCGATTTCTCCCCGAGAGACCATCCGCCTTTCCGATGTAATCTCGGCATTATCGGTTGCTCTTGATCTCACTGAGGGCCAGCCCATGGGCCATGCCATACGCAGTTGTATTCTTGGCATGCGCATCGCCGATGAATTAGAGTTGCCCGCCAAACAGCGTTCCGACCTTTATTACGGGTTGCTGCTGAAGGATTCCGGTTGCAGCAGCAACGCCGCCCGCCTTTACCAGATCATGGGCGCGGACGAGATCAGAGCCAAGTGCGAAGTAAAGTTTGAAGATTGGACCAAGGCTTCCGTTTCCGGCTTGCGCTACCTGTTGCGGAATGTTCTTCCCGGCGCGTCTTTTCCGCGGCGCCTATTCAGGATTGCGCAGATCGCATTCAACCAGCGCGCAAATAATGCGGAACTCATTGGCACGCGCTGCGAGCGTGGCGCGGAGATCGCCCGCAAGATCGGCTTGGGCGAGGCCGCAGCCGAAGCTATTCACTGCCTGGATGAACATTGGGACGGCAGCGGTTATCCCGAGTCTCGCCGCGGCGAAGAAATTCCCGTGCTTGCACGGATCATGAATGTGAGCCAAACGCTGGAGGTCTTTGCCCATCGTTCTGGGCCACAAGCGGCAGTGAAGGCCGTTTCCGAACGCAACCGGCGCTGGTTCGACCCGGAAATTGTTCGCATCGTGCGATCGTTGGAGCACGATCAGGAGTTGTGGCACAAAGTAAAAGGGCCGGTTGCCCGCGAGCACGTGTTGCAGATGGAGCCCGGCGCTGCGCTTCCCGCGTCGCGGGAGACGATCGACAATATTTGCCACGGATTCGCCCAGGTCATCGACGCCAAATCTCCCTACACATTCCGTCACTCGGTCGGAGTGGCCGAAGCCGCCACGGCGATTGCCGAGGAAATGGAATTGGCTCCCACCACCTTTACCCTGGTTCGCCGGTCAGCCTTGCTGCACGACATTGGAAAATTGAGCGTCTCGAATGCGATTCTGGAGAAGCCGGGGAAGTTGACGTCCGAAGAGTGGTCGGTCATGCGAATGCATCCCGCTTATACCCGGACGATTCTGAAAAATATTAGCGGCTTCGACAATCTCGCCTATGTGGCCGGCGCGCATCACGAGCGCCTTGATGGCAGCGGCTATCCCGAGGCGCTGACCGCGGACGGCATTTCGCTTCCTGCACGGATCATCGCAGCTGCCGATGTTTTCCAGGCTCTATCTGAAAAGCGGCCCTACCGCGAAAGCCTGCCCCTCGAAGGCGTATTCAACATCATGGATCGCGACATTCCTCACCGTCTGGACGCCGAGTGCCTGGCCGCGTTGAAGCGAAGCAAATCTCGGATCCAGTCGCAAAAGCAAGGTAAAGAGAAAGCTACAGCCCATTCCGCCGGAAGCTGAGCACCGTGCGCCCACAGCCCGAATTGCGTAGAATGCTTTTTGGGATGCGCCCGTAGCTCAACTGGATAGAGCATCTGCCTTCGGAGCAGAGGGTTGGGAGTTCGAGTCTCTCCGGGCGCACCAGATGATTCCAGGCCCCTCGTCCAAAAGTCGGGCTCAGGATTTCGGCTGCAGGCTCCCGATTCACTCAGACCCGCAAAGCGCCTCACGTTGCCCACGTTTGACTTGCTGGCCGACCTGCCCCTAACATGGCACCCTGACTTTCTCCGATGATCGGCCAGACCATCTCGCACTACCGCATCACCGAAAAACTCGGCGGCGGCGGGATGGGCGTCGTCTACAAAGCCGAAGATTTGACCCTGCGCCGTTTTGTCGCACTGAAGTTCCTGCCCGATGAAGTTGCCCGAGACCCTCAAGCGCTGGCGCGCTTTCAGCGCGAGGCTCAGTCGGCCTCGGCTCTGAACCATCCCAACATCTGCACCATTTACGAAATCGGACAGCACGACGGTCAGCCCTTCATTGCCATGGAGTTTCTCGATGGCCTCACGCTGAAGCACCGCATCGCGGGCCGTCCTATGGAGACCGACTTAATTCTCTCTCTAGCCACCGAGATTGCCGACGCTCTCGACGCGGCTCACTCCGAAGGCATCATTCACCGCGACATCAAGCCAGCGAATATTTTCGTCACCAAGCGCGGTCACGCCAAGGTTTTGGATTTCGGACTGGCCAAGGTTAGCTCTACGATGGTTTCGTCGAGCAACATTGCGGCTCTTAACACACAGACGGGTTCGGGGGGTGCGGACCATCTCACTAGCCCCGGCACGATGATAGGAACGGTCTCCTATATGTCACCGGAGCAGGTGCGAGCTAAAGATCTCGACGCCCGCACCGATCTGTTTTCCTTCGGCACTGTTCTGTACGAGATGGCAACCGGTACTTTACCCTTCCGCGGCGAAACTTCTGGCGTTATCTCTCACTCGATTCTGGATGAGAATCCGACGCCAGCCGTTCGCCTGAATCCCGGCCTTCCGCCCAAGCTGGAAGACATCATCAACAAGGCTTTGGAAAAAGATCGGGAGCTGCGCTACCAGGGTGCGGCGGAAATGCGCGCCGATCTGAAGCGCTTGAAACGGGAAACGGAATCGCGGCCGAGTGGCTCCGCGAGCTCTGGATCGGCGAGTTCGGGAACAATCCCCGTGGCGCACGACAGTGGAGTTCAGGCGGAAACATCCCCGGCAAGATTCACCACAACACCAGGCTCCGGCTCGGCTTCGGCCGCGGTCTCGTCATCTTCGTCGTCTGCGGCTGCGACCATTTCGGCAGGCGGAAGAAGCAGCCTTCGAAAAGCCATCATCCCAGCGGTTCTCATATTGATCGCTGGACTGGTTGCCGTCGGCTTCTACCTTCGGTCGCATTCTGAAATGCCTGCGACAAAGACAGCGCCGCTTACGGAAAAAGACACGGTGGTTCTCGCCGACTTCGACAACAAGACCGGAGATGCCGTCTTTGACGACGCCCTAAAGCAGGCGCTGGCCGTGGAACTGGGGCAGTCTCCTTTCTTGAATGTGCTCTCCGACCGGAAAGTCAATGAGACGCTGAGGATGATGGGCCGGCCAGCGAACGAACACATCACCGCCGATGTGGGCCGCGAGCTTTGCCTACGCACGGGTAGCAAGGCGGTGCTAGGCGGATCGATCTCCTCCTTAGGCAGTCACTATCTGATTGACGTGAATGCGGTTGCATGCGGTACGGGCGACACCCTGGCGAAAGAACAGGTGGAAGCCACCAGTAAAGAAAATGTTTTGAAGGCGCTGAGTCAGGCTTCCGCCGGCCTGCGCACCAAGCTGGGAGAGTCGCTGCCGTCGGTACAAAAGTTTGATGTTCCGATCGAAGCGACAACCTCATCGCTGGAAGCTCTGAAAAATTTCAGCATGGGTGTCTCCATCGGACGCGAAAAGGGGGACGCGCCGAGCCTTCCATTTCTGAAGCGAGCTCTTGAACTCGATCCCAACTTCCCCACGGCTTACGCCTCGTTGGCGATCTCGTATGGCAATCTTGGACAACCGTCGTTGGCGCTGGAATATGCGACCAAGGCGTACCAGCTACGCGACCGGGTCAGCGAACGCGAGAAGCTGCGCATCTCGGCGGTTTATTTTCGAACCACGGGAGAACTGGACAAAGAAATCCAGACCTACGAACTGTGGGAAGCGAACTATCCTCGGGATTCCGTACCTCACGGCAACCTGGGCGTGAACTACGCCTTTACGGGCCAGTATGACAAAAGTCTCGCGGAGCTTCAGGAAACGTTGCGGCTTGCTCCTGATAATGCCCTCAGTTACTCAAATCTGGGGCAAATGTACCTCATCGCGAACAGGCTGGATGACGCCAAAGCCACCATGGATCAGGCATTGGCAAAAAATCTGGATAGTGAAAGTCTGCGCTTGACCTTATATTTTCTGGCTTTTCTGCGCGGAGACGCAGCGGAGATGGAACAGCATCTCGCCTGGGGTGCGGGCAAACCCGGAGTTGAAGACGCGCTGCTGTCAACCCAGTCCGACACCGAGGTTTATGACGGGCGGATGAGCAAAGCGCGAGACTTTACCCGGCGCGCCGTAGACTCGGCGATCCGAGCCGAGTCCAAAGAAACCGCGGCGTTGTGGGAGGTCAATGCTGCCTTGCGGGAAGCGGAGTTGGGTAACGCTGCCTCAGGAAAACAGGAAGCCGCAGCGGCGTTGGCGCTCTCCTCTGGGCGGGATGTGACGGTGCTCGCGGCCTTGACGCTGGCTCGCACCGGAGATACCACCCGAGCCAAGGCATTGGCCGAAGGCCTCGAAAAAAACTACCCGGCCAATACCCTGCTGAAGCTCTACTGGCTGCCGGCGATCAATGCCGCGATTGAAATCAGCAAAAATAATTCGTCACAGACTCTCGTTGATCTGGAAGCGGCCGCGCCTTACGAGTTAGGGATTCCGCCGCCGCTGCAAGTGGGAACGCTTTATCCTGCCTATTTGCGCGGCCAAGCCTATTTGCTGGCGCACAATGG
>JBAUVJ010000024.1:0-18964 GCA_049583165.1 Candidatus Sulfotelmatobacter sp.
AGCGCCTGCTCGATGGTGACATCGCCGAAGCTTTCTTCCAAGCTGTGCTCCAGCAAGCACGCGAGCGGGATCTGCTCTCGGACGAACACTTCACGGTGGATGGAACATTGCTGGAAGCATGGGCGAGTCTGAAGAGTTTTCAGCGAAAGGATGGCAAGCCACCGGCTCCGCCGGACGATCCTGGCAATGCGACAGTAGACTTTCACGGTGAGAAGCGGTCGAACCAAACACACGAATCGAAAACGGACCCGGATGCGAAGCTGGCCCGCAAAGGCAAGGGCAAGGAAGCCAAGCTGGGTTACAACGGGAATCTGTTGGTAGAGAACCGCAACGGACTGATCGTGAACAGCGAGGTGTTCGAGGCCAACGGAACGGCGGAGCGCGATGCCGCGCTGGTGATGCTGGAACAGATCGCTGGCACGAAACAGGTCACGGTGGGAGGCGACAAGGGATACGACACAGCGGACTTCGTGGCCGAGTGCCGAAACCTAAAGGTCACACCGCACGTGGCACAAAACCTGGAGCGGCCAGGTGGGAGCGCCATTGATGCTCGCACGACGCAGCACGCCGGATACGCCATCAGTCAGAAAAAGAGGAAGCGCATTGAAGAGTGCTTCGGCTGGCTCAAGACGATCGCGTTGTTGCGGAAAGTTCGGCATCGTGGAATCTTCAAAGTGGGATGGATGTTCACCTTCGCAGCCACGGCCTACAACTTAGTGCGTATGAGGAATCTGGCGACTCAGGCGACGTGAGGTCAAGGCGCAATGCGTGCGCGCAGGGCCGAAAACGAATCCGCCGGACACGAGCGGATGCAGCGAGAACCATTCCGTAATCACAGAATCACTGAGACCGGACAGAATCTAAGTCCGCGGAGTCCGTTTTTCCGCAGCCTGCTAAAGAACAAGTCAAGGCACAGATCTCGAAGGAAATCTCACAGGAGAAATTCAAGGAAGCGATCAAGGCGGCCACCGATGCGGCCCGCGCGGAGTTCGACGAACAATACTTCAGCACAGGAATGAATACGCCTCCCAAGGCTCCGATTATGCCCGCCACTCCTCCCATGTACTAGCTAGCCGTCGTATATCGAGGTTGAGGCATGTTGGGTCACGGAACTACCAACCGCCTTGGAATCCTGTTGGACGCCGCCGGTCGAGCGTTCCCAGTTGATCATTTGCCGGCGGCCGCATTCTTGCTTCGGCCTAGCGCCTCGCGGACGCATCTTCCCAGTGCTGCCAGCCGGAATGGTTTCTGAAGGAGGATGTGCTTGGATTCCGGAGACTGCTCGTTGGATAGCAGGCTATTGGAGTACCCGGACATGAACACTATCCGGATTTGGGGACGTGTAACCGTGATTCTCTCGGACAGTTCGCGTCCGCTCATTTTCGGCATGACCAAGTCTGTTAGCAGAAGATCGATCGGCTTGCTGTAGTGCTCGGCGAGTCGCAGAGCGGCAGGCCCGCCGTTGGCTCTCAACACGGTGTATCCATTCTCCGTCAGGTATTCGGCCGTGGATTCTCTTACGCCATCTTCGTCCTCTACCAGAAGAATAGTCTCGGCGCCATGGGCCGGTTCTTCAACCCGTTCTTCACTTTCTGACTGGACCACGCCTTCGACAAGCGGGAAGTAGACTTTGAAAGTCGTGCCTTTGCCGGGTTCGCTATCAACCAAAATCTGGCCGGCGCTTTGCTTCACAATGCCGAACACAATCGCGAGCCCAAGTCCAGTACCTTTGCCTTGCTCCTTGGTCGTGAAGAAAGGCTCGAATATCTGAGACTTTGTTTCGGCGCTCATGCCGCAACCATTGTCGCTTACCATAAGCATCACGTATTCTCGCTTCGACGTGCGATTTGGTATCGAGTGGTAATCCGGATCCAAATCGGCATTGCTCGTCTGGATCGATATTCGCCCGCCTTCCGGCATCGCGTCACGAGCGTTGATGACCAAATTCATCAGCACTTGCTCCATCTGACTTGGGTCCGCTTTTATCCGACCAATGTCTCCGTTTGGTATGAACTTGAGCTCGATGTTTTCAGGGATCAGGCGCTCAAGCATCTTGATTTGATCATTGATTAATTTGTTCAGGTCCAACGCCTTGGGAGAAAAAACCTGTTTGCGGCTGAAGGTTAACAGACCTTCGGTCAGCGATGAACCCCGATCCGTCGCTTTCACGATTTCGGCAGCGTACCGGCGTGTGGTCTCATCGGGTAGCTTTTTGTTGAGCAGTTCGGCGTAGCTGCTGATTGCCATCAAAATATTGTTGAAGTCGTGAGCCACGCCGCCCGCCAACCGGCCGATCGCCTCGATCTTCTGCATCTGCCGCAGCTGCTGTTCCAACTCGCGGCGATCCGTAATGTCCTCAACCGTCCCTTCGAAATAGAGGATGTGGCCCGCAGAGTCGCGCACCGCTCGAGCATTCTCGGAGACCCAGATGATCCTTCCATCCTTCCGATAGGCTTCGTACTCAAAATTCTGCACGACTCCACGCTCGTCCAGAACTTTTGCGAATTCTACCCGCATCTCGGGCTTCACATATTCTTCGGAGCATATATCTTTGCGAGTGTTGATCAGCTCTTCTGGTGAATGAAACCCCAGCATATGGGCGAGAGCCGGGTTGGCGGAGAGATACCGGCCCGCCGGTGTCGTTTGAAAGATTCCCTCCGCAGTATTTTCAAATATTGTCCGATACTTTTCTTCTGCACGCCGGAGCGCCATCTCGGAGCGCTTTTTCTCAGTAACGTCGGGAAGAAATCCCAAGATGCCTTTAACCTTGCGGTTCGCATCTCGGATTGGCGCCGCAGACAAACTAATCGTCACCAAGGAGCCGTCCCTTCTTCGCTGCAATACTTCAACTCCCCGCAGGGTTTCACCCGAAAGCAGCCGGGTGTGCATATCGGTGGCTTCGGCCCGTAAATGTTCAAGGATGCTGGGATTTGGTTTGCCGGCAACTTCCGCTTCACTCCAGCCAAATAGCGCTTCTGCCGCAGGATTCCACATGGTCACGTGGCTTTCTGTGTCGGCGGCAACGATCGGTACTGGCGAAGCATAAATGCTAGTTTCGTTAGCCCTGCGTAGCGCCTCTTCTGCAAGCTTCTGCGCGGTTATATCCCGTGCGATGCTGGAGACGCCAATGATGACCCCGTCAGAATCGAGAACCGGCGATACGGTAAGGGATACCTGGAGAAGCTTGCCGCTCTTGGCCATCCTCACGGTTTCGAAATTGCTGAGAGAGCGACCAGCTTTCAACTCTTCGACAATTGTCTGCATCTCCTGAGAGCGCCCAGCTGGGGCAAGGATGGAAATATCATGGCCAATGATTTCGTTCGCAGAATACCCGTACATCAGCTCGGCGCCCTTATTCCAACTTGTAATGCGGCAATCCAAATCCTTGCCGATGATTGCATCCTGCGATGATTCGACGATTGCCGCCAGGCGAACCAGTGTCTGCTCCGCGATCCGGCGCGCGGTTATATCGCGCACATATACGGTGTAGGAAGTTCGCTTCTCAAGGATGACCTGGGTGACAGTGACTTCAGCGGGAAATTCGGCGCCATCGGCCCGCAAGCATCGGGTCTCAAGCCGATTGCCGATGACATCAACATTCCCCGCCACTCCGGATGTGAACAGACTGCGACGAAGGCGGTCGCGAAGTGCGGCCGGTAGAATGGTGTCGGCAAGATCCTTGCCCGTGGTTTCTGAGCGGGCAATGCGGAAGGTTCTCTCCGCCGCGTAATTGAAATCCGTGATTTTGGCTTTTTCGTCCGCACAAATTACGCAATCGAGGGCAAAATCCAAGAGTGCCTGGCGGCGTGCCTCGCTCTCTTTGAGTTCTTCCTGGACTCGTCGAAGCTCGCCGGAGTTTGCTTTGGATTTCATGGTCACTCTGGGTCTTCGCAGGCCATCAGATGATCTTCGTCCTGATCCGTCCGGCATTCCCGGTGGCGGCGCTCCTACTCGCCCAGCAGTTCGTGGATCTTGTCTTTGAGTGTGTCGAGGCGGAAAGGTTTCCGCAGAATGGCATTTCGCGCCGTTCCAGCGGATACTCGATCTGCGGCGCTGTCATCTCCCGACATAAAGAGAACCTTAAGGCCGGAATGGATATCCAGCAATTTTTCAGCAACTTCACGGCCCGTCATCTTTGGCATCACAATGTCCGTGATCAAGACGTCGAGACGCGAACGATTCTGTGTTACAACGTGAATCGCCTCTGCGCCGGTTCGGGCCTGCAAAACCTTGAATCCTTCCATCTTCAGAAACTCGGCGGCGGGCACAAGGACAGAATCGTCGTCCTCGACAATAAGAACGGTTCGGGCAACCGGCACACTCCGCGGAGCGCTGCGATCATCTTCTGTCGTGGCCAGTTGTTGTAAAGCCGGAAAATAAATCTCGAAACTGCTGCCTTTTTCTGGCTCGCCCGCGTAGCGGACGAATCCTTGAGAACTCTGGACAACCCCACGAACCGCTGCGAAAGAAAGGTTCACCCTGGAGTCCTGATCCAGGCCGTCTGGCGATCCGGAACCGGTCGCTTCGCTCGCGCGGCCGGAGCCGGTGTCATCGATGGAGAGCATCACGTACCTGCCGGGGCGCTGGATCTCTCCGATGCCAGGGGAATCTTTGGTCAGATCAAGCAGTTGCGTGCTGAGCGTGAGTGTTCCACCCTTTGCCATCGCGTTGCGCGCGTTTATCACTAGACTCAATATCAATTGTTCGATCTCAACCGGATCGGCATTGATAAGTGCGATGGCGGGGTCAACGTTGTATACCAAGGAGGCATGGTCGAGAACGAGCTGCTCGATCAGATCGCGAATCCCCGTTATCAGATTGTTGAGATCCACCGACCGTGGCGAAGCAGCCTGCTTCCGGCTTAGGGCCAAGAGTCTTTGGACCAGGGCTGTGGCGCGTGCCGCATTCGTGAGGACTTGGTCAAGGCTGCGTCTCTCGCCGGGAGCAACTTTTTTCATCTCCAGCTCGACATAGCTGGTAATCGCCATCATGGTGTTATTGAACTGATTCGCCATGGCTCGCGTGAGCTCGCCAAGTAACTCTGTTTTTTGAGCGAACAAGAGAGTCCGAAGATCGGTACGCACTTCGGCATTGCCGCTGATTGGGTTATTGGTTAAAAGGTCCACCATCGGAGCACACTTTCCCAGCCTAGTTCACCTGGCAACTAGTCCTATTTACGATACGCAGGTGAATTAGCGCTCTCAAATTACCTCGGTAATGACGCACGTTTCTATAATGGGTGAGCGTGAAGGCAACTAAAGGAACAAGCGATATTCGTCCTCGGGAACCCGGAGACGATCGTTTCCCGGATTTTTGCGTGTGTCTGATTTCCAAAAGCCGTGAACTTGTTTTAGACAGCGAATATTGGCACGGGGTGAGGTCTATTTGTTATCAACGACATCGCTCTCCCTGGCGTTTGGTGGTCGGCGTGCCCCTTATGTCAGCATGGCTCACCGAGTACTTATCATCGACGACGACGAACAACTAGTGAATGCCTATCGGGAATACCTAACCGGGTGTGGCTACGAAGTGGACTGCGCTCAGGAGCTGGAGGAAGCTCAAACCCTGCTCACTTATTTCTCGTATTCCGTGGTCATCACGGATTTGCGCCTCAACAAACTTGCGTTCGGCGGATTGGAACTGATTAAGGAAATTCGCGAACGATCCGTGCCAACGCGCGTAATTGTTCTCACCGGCTATGGGTGGCCGGAACTGAAGGCGGAAGCGTCAGCCTCAGGAGTGGAAGCATTCCTTCGAAAGCCGGCACGTTTAAGAGATCTGGGGAATCTCGTCGGAACGTTAACAGGAGCTCAAGCATGAAAAAATCCATTCTGGAAACGATTCTCGATCCGCAAGAACTGTCTGTTGTGTTTCAGCCCATTTTCCGGACCCAAGGCGGAACGCGGCTGGTCGATAGCGTTGAAGCCTTGATTCGCGGCCCCCGCGGGACGAAATTCGTACGGGCCGACATTCTCTTCGATTACGTTCGGCGAAAAAAAGCGGAGGCGGCAGTCGATCAAAGTTGCTTCACTGCCATTTGCCAAGCAGCCACTGGCTTGCCCTCCGACATGCGCATCAATGTCAACGTGCATGCCTCGACGCTCGGGCACAGCGCCGGATTTGTCGAATTCTTCCAGCGCCATGTGCAAAAACAGTCATTGGCGTTCGAACGATTTACGCTGGAAATTGTGGAACATGCTCCTACCTGCAATATTCCGGAACTGACGAACAATATTGCAACGTTGCGCGGTTACGGCGTGCGCATCGCGCTGGATGACGTGGGTCTGGGGCAATCCAACTATCGCATGATGCTCGATTGCGATCCCGAGTACTTCAAGTTGGATGCATATTTTGTGCGGGGCCTGAACACCGATCCAAAGAGACGGGCCGTAGTTGAGTCACTAGTCACGTTGGCAAAAGCATTGGAAAGTTCGGTCGTGGCCGAGGGGGCGACTTCTGACGACCTCGTGCTTTTGAACCAGTTGGGAGTGGACCTTGTCCAGGCAAACGTTCTGTGTCCGGCCATGCCCTTGGATGAGTTGCTGAAGACCGGATATTTGGAGAAACGCCCAGCTTTTTCTATGGTCAGCCCAGCCGGCAACGGAAGCCACGTGGCACACGATTTCAAGGGTCACCGGATGCGTGCATCTATGGCTGTGGGACAATCTTTCTATACTTAGCCAGGTGGCGTCGGCGAGGGTTACCTAACTCTGTGCGCGAACCGTGGCGATCCCGAAGGTCTTCATCTTGCTGTAGAGTGAGCTCCTGGTCAGTCCCAGCAGCACCGCGGCACGGGCGACGTTGCCGCGCGCGGTATCCAGCGCCTTTTGTATATGTGTGCGTTGAACCTCGCGCAATGTCAGTTGCGATTCATTGTTCGGCGCAGTTTCCCGATTGAACTCAAGATGCAAGTCTCGAGGTCGGATAGTATCGCCCGTCGCCAACAAGACTGCCCGCTCGATCACATTCTTCAGTTCTCGAATATTTCCGGGCCAGGAATACGCCGTAATGGCTTCCATGGTCTGTTCGGAGAATGTGAGATTCAGCCGCCCCAGGTCAACCGCTATGTGTTCAAAGAATTGCTGCGCCAGAACGGGGATATCCTCGAGTCTCTCGCGTAGCGGCGGCACACGAATAACAACGGTACTTATGCGAAAGTATAGGTCGCTGCGAAATTTCTTCTGCCGGACCATTTCCGATAAATCCTGATGACTGGCGGCAATCAGACGCACGTCCAGTTGACGCTCTTGCACATCGCCCAGCCGCCGAAAACGTTTTTCTTCCAGAATCTTGAGCAGCTTGGGCTGCACCTGTAGATCCATGTCCCCGATTTCGTCGAGGAATGCAGTCCCTTTCTGCGCGACCTCCAGCAAGCCCATTTTGCGCTGGACCGCGCCCGTAAAAGCACCGACTTCATGCCCGAAGAGTTCAGTCTCGAGGAGTTCTCGTCCGAAGCCAGCACAGTTGAGGTCGACGAAAGGCTCTTCTGCGCGGGAGCTGTGATCGTGCAGCCATTTCGCCAACACACCTTTGCCGGAGCCGGTTTCTCCCGCAATCAAAACCGGACAATGGCTCATTGACACTCGTTCAACCTGCTCCGCGATTTCGCGGATGGCCGCGCTTGTGCCCAGAAAAGGATCCACACTCTCCCGTTTCTCTCGCGCTTTTCCCGCCAGCTGTTTTTGATGGTTCCGTTGGTTCTTCAGCGCACGCTCCAGTACCACGGCAACCGCAGCCATTTCCACCGGCTTGGTGAAGAACTGTTCGGCTCCTTCTTTGATAGCCCGAACAGCCAGCTGAATGGTGCCGTTCCCAGTGAGCAGAATAAGTGGCACCGATGGGTGGGATAGCTTCAAATGCGGCAATAGATCCAAGGCGGTTCCGTCAGGCAACGAGTAGTCCAGAATAGCCGCATCTGGGGAACAGTCGCGAAAGGCCTGTTTGATACCCGCACAATTAGCGGCCTGCACGACTTCATAGTCGAGCGACTCGAGAAATTCACTCAGTGCGCCGCGAATGGCCTCGTCATCTTCACCGACAACGATGCATTTCTTGACCATCGTCGATCGCGTTGCGTATTTTGCCGTACCGGTCGTTGCAGACACGCGTTCCCCGGGACCTAAGACGTAGTGAATCTTTGGAGAAATCTAACGTGGATAGTAACTAGATGACAGATAACGTTGGTAATGCTGGACTTCCCCTAGCGATGAATGACCTTAAAGCGTATCTTTTAGAAGCGTTTCGGTCGGAGCAATATTGCGGGCGACGGGCTGACCGAGTAAGCGTTGGAGCTCCTGGTCCAAGGAAGCCGCATGGACTGGCTTCGATAAGTATCCATCGAACCCTGATTCCAGAACTTTTTCCCGGTCTCCTCTCATTGCATAAGCTGTGACTGCCATTACTGGAAGATCCGCCAGCAGTGGGTTCTTGCGGATCTTTTGTACCACGCTGTAGCCATCCAGTTTAGGCATGCCTAAGTCCAGCAACAGAATATCCGGCCGTGCGCGCTTCAGCATCTCTAAGGCTTCCACACCGTCGCACGCCTCGTCCACGCCGTAACCGCGCCCTTCCAGTAACTCGCGCAATAGCTCTCGATTAACCGGATTGTCTTCTGCGATGAGAACCTTGATCATGATAGTCCGGCAGCCTTCGTCAGGCTGCCGCCCCGTACTACTCTTCCCACTTCGTTGGCGAGCTGTTGTTGCCATGATCCTTTTTTCTGCAACACCCCCTGGGTTTCGCGACTAAGCAAACCGATTTCCTCCTGGGTTAGGTTCTTGGCGGTCATCACAAGAATGGGTAGCTCCCTCAAGGCTGGTTCTTGCCGGACGTGACGAATCACCTGAAAACCGTCCATTCCCGGCATCAGCAGATCGAGCAGCACGGCTCCAACCGTTTTCGATGACAATACCTCCAGCGCACTGGCGCCGCTGCGGACGCTCTGCGTCTCGTAGCCGGCTTCCCGCAGGGTCTCCTCCACTAACTCGAGATTTTGGGAGTCATCGTCGACCAGCAGAAGCGTGGCATCGTCATCAATTTGAACTGGAATATGTTTGCGAATGGTCTCTAGCAGCAATGGCTTCTGGATGGGCTTGATGAGATAGTCGGTTGCCCCCAGAGCGAACCCAACCTTCTGCTGATCGACGATGGAAACGATGATGATCGGAATACTCGCCGTTTCAGTCGCAGCTCTCAACGCTACCAGGGTCTCGAATCCGCCCCCGCCCGGCATCAAAATATCCAGAGTGATTGCGTCGGGAAGCAATTGCTGGGCTTTCTTCACGGCCTCTCCGCCTGATTCAGCGAAAGCAATGTCATATCCGGGTTCCAAATAGTTCGCCATAAGCTCACGAGCGGGAACTTCATCATCGACAATCAAAATAAGCGGCTTTCGCGAACCTTCAGTGTCTTCATTGCCCCGGGTACTACGAGTGACCGTGTCCGCGATTTTGGCGCCGGTTGCTCCTTGCGGAAGAGTAAAGCTGAACCGGCTGCCTTTCCCGGGTTCGCTCTCCAGCCAGATCCTGCCTCCTTGTTGTTCCACAAGCCGTTTTGTGATGGCCAGCCCCAGCCCGGTGCCTTCGCCTGTGCTTGAAGTCCCTTCTACTTGGCGAAATTCTTCGAAGACCATCTGCTGGTCTTCGGGGCGGATGCCGATGCCGGTATCGCTGACCGACATGCACACCGAAGTCCCATCGTCATAGGTGCGAACTTCGATGTTGCCGTCCTTGGGGGTAAATTTGACAGCGTTGCTGAGTAGGTTATACAGGACCTGCTTGAAGCGCACGCGATCGGCATAGATTGGCCGCTCTGTCTCCAGCTTCTGCTGCACACGAATGTTTTTTCCCATTGCAATGGGCTTGATTGTGGAAAGGACTTCGGGCAGAGCATCAACGACGAGAAAGTCTTCGCAGTGAAGTTCCAGTTGGCCGGCTTCGATCTTCGAGAGATCGAGAATGTCGTTGATCAACTGCAACAGGTGAATCGAGCCTTGCTTGATATGATTCACAAAGCGCTTTTGCTTCACATTCAGGTCTCCAGGGCTGCCATCGGCAAGCAGATCCGAAAAACCTACGATTGCATTCAGCGGAGTTCGCAATTCATGGCTCATGCTGGCGAGGAATCTGCTCTTCAATCGGGTTGCCCGCTCTACCTCGCGGTTCCGGAGTTCGAGCTCGCGGTTGGCGGTCTCCACGCTTTCAGTGAACTTCTGCCGCTCCTGTTCCGCGCGCTTTCGCTCCGTGATATCGCGAGCGACGGCATAGATAGCCCGCTGTCCCGGCGCAGAAACAGCATTCCACAGCAGCCACTTATATGAGCCGTTCTTGCAGAGGTAGCGGTTCTCGAAAGCCAGAGTAATTTCTCCGAGTTGCAGCCGGGCAATTTCCCGCGCTGTCGCCTCACGATCCTCAGGGTGTATGAATTCAACCCGGGGTCGCTCGGTCAATTCCGCGGCGCTAAAGCCCAGCGTTTTTTCCCAGCTGGGATTCAGATTCTTGAAGAATCCGTCGAATCCAAGAATGCAGAACATATCGACGGAGAGGTCCATAAAGCGGTTGCCGGTTTCGAGTCGCGAATAAAGCGAACCCATGAATGTGCTCAGTCCTAGTCCGACCAAAAGAAACACCAGGCCAAGAAACCACACACGCCGCGCAAGAATCGAGACGCCTTGTCGCAGAAAAATAGAAGGCTGCTCTACCTCGACTCCCCAGCCAGATTTCCCAACCGATTCATAAGTAGCGAAGATAGCGTCGGTGCCTCGCGCAAGGTTTCCACGTCCGTGGTGTGATGTTTCCAAGCTTTGCAGCGGGGCGTTTGGACCGAAGTCAGCCGGCCCGCGCAAATCCCCGCCGCGACGCGTGGCAAGATGCCCACTCTGGTCGACCAGCACGATCGACCATCCGCCATCCAGCTTGGTCCCTAGCCTCTGGTTGATCGTGTCCAAAGTGTCCGCTCCCATCAGAATGCCGATGGGTTTGCCTTGAGCATCTTTCACTGGAACCGCAATGGCGACAACGAGCTCATGCGGAGGAACTGCGCTCTGATAGACCTCCGAAATGTAAGGTTCCGAGTGCTGTATCACATCCTTGTACCAGTCGCGGTACGAGAAGTTCTGACCAAGCAATTCAGGTTGAGGCGGATAGATTGCCCGCATTCGGCCGTCGAGATCGTAGAGACTTACGAAGGAGAAATCCGGCCGCAGCGACTTCGCGCTGCGTAGATGCCACAACACAAGATCGAGATTGCCTTCAGTCCATGCTTCGCTGAAAGTCTTGCGTGTGGCAATCGATTCGAGGAAGGCTATGCTCTGCCGAAAGTGATCATCCACCAAAGTAGCTGAGACCCGTGCAATTTGCGCGCCCTCGGTTGCCGCTTGCACCTCTGCTTGGCGCTTCAGCACGCCACCCATGGAGTAAGCGAACAAAGCGATTGGCACGATCAAGAGCAACAGAAATAGAATGTGCAGCCGCCACCGGCCTTTTGACACCCATTTCCCGACGCTGGCGAGTACGCTCAACATTCCTCCTAAACTTTGGCGCCCAATTCAACCCGGAGTTAATCCGGCATCTCAGCATCCGCAATAAATCGTTGAACCGCCTCTGCATTTTGCGCGCTCATCTTGGTAAATTGAATTCCTTGCCGGGTTTCGGACGCCCATACCACAACTCCGAAGGCATCGATTCGCGCATTGGATACGGGCAATCGAAACGATAGGCGCACGATTTCTCCGGGCTTGACGCTGCCCACGTCGATCTGAATACCTCCTCGACTGAGATTCCAGGTCATGCCGTGCAGCGATCTCGAACCAACCTCGCAGACCACATCGGTCTGCAAGGAGATACGAGCCTGCTTTCGGCGGTTCTCGGCGAGCGACCCCCGCACAGTCCGATACAGAGCGCTGAGTTTTTGCCGGTCGACTGGTTTTTGCAGAAAGAATGTTGCTCCAATCGCGAATGTTTGTTGCATCGTGTTTCTGTCGTCGCGTCCGGTCACGATCACAATCGGGGTGGACTTATTCCATGATGATTTTCGTATGTTGCGCGCAAGGTCGAAGCCGTGCATGTTGGGCATTTCGAGATCCAGGAAAATCCCGTCGTATCTTTCCTGGTTGATCAGCGCCGCGGCCCTCTGCCCGTCGTTGATGGGGTTTACATCTGCTTTGAGGGACGTAAACACTTCATCCATGAGTTCCAGGCTCGGCAAATCATCTTCCACGACAAGAAGTTTCAGTGACGACATAAAGGTTTATTCCTCCGTGTGACGGCCTGGCGCTGGCAGTAAACTTAGATCCAAACTGAGAAATCCATCCCAAGGCCGGGAACCTGGCGGAAACGAGAGAATCCGCCGGGTTCCTCGGCCGTTGGGACTATTCGACCATCGCACCTCGCGATTTGTTTGCATTGCCTCCAATGTGCACCATGGCCAGAAGAGAGCCACTATCGCCGATCGATCTCATACCACGGTGTGCTAATTGCCAGCCTTAGCGTTCTCCTTTAAGTCGCTTTTGCGCTCTTTGCCGAAGCAGAAGCGATAAAAGGAAATAGGCTTTTGAGCTTCACGAATGCTTTCCGATAGGTTCAGATCAAAAGTCCGAGAGACGGCACTTTCCCGGCGCGTTCGGTCCAAATTGAGTATGCTGCGATTAAAAGTATCCCGGCGGGGGGCGATCGGCACCTGCATGGCAACGCCGGCGCTTCTCCGGGAAGACGCCAGTCCAACAGGACGTCGATGATCTAAAGCCCGGGCAACATTCAGCAGCGCCTGTGAACCGCAGGCGTGGCAGTTCGTGTGGGCCGTCGTTATCGTTTCGCAGTCAAGGCAAAGACTGGCCTGCCGCAACGGAACCAGGCTGAGATTAAGAGTGCTCACTTTCTATCCTCCATGGTCTTGCCGCCCAGCGGTTCAGCGGCTTCGGGGTTCCAGGGGGAATACTCACCCACGTTTGGGGTATGCGTTGAGGGGCCGACAATTCCGAATCCCACCACGTGTGCGTTAAAGCGGCTCCGCACACTTTCTATTTTCCAGGGCATCCCCACATTGGAAGTGGTATCCCCTGAGGATTGTGAAGATTCATCGTGAACATCGGGTTGCAAACTGTCTTTGGAAGATGGCTTCGGCATGCCATTCACTCAAGCAATTGGCAAACCAAGGGGCGCGGTCGATTGTTCCCATGGACTTAGACCTTGCGCAGACAGGATGGCGTCCAGGAAGAGATGCTCCGATTTCGAAAATCGGACACTCGCGAGCGGCAGCTTTACGCGAGCATATAGATGATGTCGCGCGACTCTGAAAGTAGAAATGTCGCCGCCGCATTGGGACGCGCTTGCCTTGGACCTTCGAAAATCGAGGCCACCTTTGCGATCGAGCTTTTTCGCAGCGC
Organism: Candidatus Sulfotelmatobacter sp.; assembly: GCA_049583165.1. GTDB lineage: Bacteria > Acidobacteriota > Terriglobia > Terriglobales > Acidobacteriaceae > Sulfotelmatobacter. The sequence goes on from JBAUVJ010000024.1 coordinate 13,382, forward strand.
TCGCAAAGGTAACCCCCAGGTAACCCTCCTATTCTTTTTTAGTGCCTATATTTTTAAGCCCTCCGTTTACCCTTATGTACCAGATGCACACACTCCCATTCACGGTAGGAAGATCATGAAACACTTCTCGACAAACGATTGGATCGATTTTGTTCGCCAACTCGTGAACGATAGTCAAAAGATTGAGATGCAGCAACACCTCGACGATGGATGTTCGAAGTGTTTAGAAAACGCGAATACATGGAGGCGTGTCATGGAAGTTGCCAAGGTTCAGAATGCTTTCGAACCCCCAGCCTGGGCGAACGAGGCAGTCGACGCAAGTTTTTCTTTACGCAATGTTGTTTCATTTCCAACCGGCAAGCTGGAACTGGCCAGCCTGCTCTTTGACAGCGCGACACAGCCCATTGCTATGGGAATGCGCGGTAGCTCGCCTGTTGTCAGGCAGCTTCTTTATAGGTCCGGTAGCGTCTGTATCGACATGCGCATGCAGCCGAAGCCTGGGTCGGATTCAGTAGTTTTGATGGGCCAGCTCCTGGACTCCGCTAAGCCGGATCACGGAGTCGGTGGAATCCCGGTGAGCTTGCTTTGTGAAGGTGATACTGTTTCGCGAGCGAAGACCAACGAAGTTGGGGAGTTTGACTTCGGTATTACGGCGCTGGACCATCTGCAAATCGTCTTCGGGATCGAGGGCAGCCGGACTATCATTGTGCCCGTTCCTGATGGTGAGAGCGCGCGGGATCTATCTTAAGCGGGCGCACTCCACGAAAGGAGAGCGTAACCTCACGCTGACTCCTAACTAACTCGAAGCGGAGCCGATCATCGGCATCGGCTCACGTCATTTTTTCTCGCGCCGATTGGATGCGCCCCGAATCTCCGAGTCGCGATTATTCCGGGAAAAATCGCCGAAACTCGATCCGCTCCTCACTTGCCAATTGCGAACTGCCGCAGGCCGAACGAAAATTAACCTGAGGGGTGTGCACAGGTGGAAGTCACGGAGAAATCCCTTGTTCAGATCCGGAGCCTGAAAGTTACGTACCCCACGTCGGGCGGAGCGCGGTTCGCGGCGGTCGATGACGTCAGCCTCGAGATTCACAGGTGCGAGGTAATCGGAATCCTGGGAGAATCGGGTTGTGGCAAAAGCACGCTGGCCAATGCCATTCTGCGGTTGCTTCCGGCTCATGCGAGGCAGGAGAGCGGAGACATCATCCTGAGCGGGCGTGATTTGTCGAAGGCGTCCGAGCCCGAGTTGCGTTTGGCTCGTGGACGGGAGCTTTCTTTGATTCCTCAGGATCCAGCGCTCTCGTTGAATCCCGTGATGAACGTGGGCTCGCAGATTGCGGAGGTGTTGCGAGCGCATTTTCCGTCGCGCGCGAAGGAGCGCCGCGCTCGCGTTGTCGACTTACTAGTTGAGGTTGGATTCGATCGGCCGGAAGATATTTACGGCGCGTATCCTCACCAACTCAGTGGCGGACAACGCCAGCGCATCGCAATCTCGCAGGCGATTGCATGCCGGCCAGCAGTGGTGATCGCCGACGAGCCGACCAGTAAGCTGGACGCGCCGCTGCAAGCGGAGATCGTCGCATTGCTATCCCAAATTCGCAAGAATCATGGCACAGCCATTTTATTGATTACGCACGATCCGGCCTTGTTGGCTGGTTTTGCCGACCGCATTGCCATCATGTACGCAGGCCGCATCGTCGAATCGGGCGTGACGGCCGACATCTTTCGGTGGCCTCTGCATCCCTACACGCAAGCCCTGGTTCGACTTGCAAAGTCGGCCACAGGCGCGCCGTTACGAAAATCTTTTCCTGCGATCGAAGGGGAATCACCCGACCCTACTACCTTTCCGGCGGGTTGCCGGTTCGAACCGCGCTGCCCGGACCGAATGGAAATCTGCCAGCAGCGCTATCCACAAGTGTTCCTGCCAGAACCTTCAAGGCCTGTGAACTGTTTCAAGTATGGGGAATGACTTGCCAACGTCGCCCGTGTCCCCCGAGCCCTTGTTACGCGTGACGAAGCTTGCGAAGCGCTATGTGCGGGGCGGCCTATGGGGAAGACGAGTGGCGGTGGTTGCCGTGAATGGCGTGGATCTGGAAATTCCCAGCGGACAAACTCTGGCGCTGGTGGGGGAATCCGGCTCGGGAAAATCTACCGTGGCGCGCTGCGTGGCGCGGCTGGAAAAACCAGATTCTGGGCAGATATGGATTGGCGAAAAAAATGCCGCAGATATTGGTTCGGGTTCGCGACTGCTATTGCGCGGCGAAGTGCAGATGGTTTTTCAGGATCCGGTTACATCGATGAATCTTCGTTTCACCGCCGCAGAGGTGGTCGAAGAACCGTTATTGATACAGGGGCTAAACCGCGAACGGCGAAGAAAGGTCGCGCTCGAATCTATCGACGAAGTGGGGCTGTCGCGAGCCTGGGTAGATCGTTTCGTAATGCAGTTCAGCGGTGGACAACGGCAAAGGCTCGCGATTGCACGCGCGTTAGTGCTTCGCCCGAAACTGCTTGTGCTGGATGAAGCCATCACGGGATTGGATTTATCCGCACAAGCGCAGATCGCCAACTTGTTACTGGCCCTCCAGGCCTCGTATTCGCTCACCTATCTTCTGATATCTCACGACTTAGCGCTGGTGGCCCGTATGGCAGATGCAATCGCCGTGATGGCCCACGGGCGCATTGTAGAAACCGGACCGACCTCCCAGATGATGACTGCTCCAAAAAAAGAGGAAGCCATCCGCCTTTTGGCATCCGCACGAGCGGCGCAATCACGACTCGATGCCATTACGGAGGAATCGGCGTGAGCTATCTCATCCGCCGATTCGTTCGCGGTGTTTTGTTGCTGGTAGGAGTCTCTGCGCTCTGTTTCCTTTTTACCGAAATGGCGCCCGGAAGTTTCTTCGATGAAATGCGAGTCAACCCGCAGATTTCGCCAGAGACGATTGCCGGGCTGCGCGCACAGTATGGCTTGGACCAGCCACTGCTTGTTCGCTACGGGCGCTGGATGAAATCGGCTCTGCATGCCGATCTCGGCTATTCCATCGCTTACAACACGCCCGTCGCCCCGTTGCTCTGGAGCCGGGCCAAAAATACTTTGCTGCTGACGATCACGGCGATGATCCTTACATGGATTATCTCGATCCCACTAGGGTTATGGGCCGCGGCAAAACGGGACGGTTTGCTCGATCGAGCGATCACGATCATCAGTTCGTTGCTCATTGCAGTTCCGGAGGTCGTGATTGCGCTCGCGTTGCTTGCAATTGCGGTCCGCTGGCGGTGGACGCCGGTTGGCGGGATGGTCTCGAGCGGCTTCGACGAACTATCGGGATGGGGAAAAGTTAGAGATACTGCTTCGCATTTGAAATTGCCGGTTTTGATTTTGACGCTGTGCGAAAGCGCGGTGATTGTGCGGCACGTTCGCGCGAGCGTGCTTGAAGTATTAGGAGCCTCGTACGTGCAGGCTGCGCGCGGCCTTGGGATAAGCCGGGGCCGGCTTCTTTTCCGTTACGTACTGCCCGTCGCCGCGAATCCGGCGATATCTCTTTTTGGTCTTTCCCTGGCAGGTTTGATCAGCGGATCGCTGCTGGTCGAGGTGATTTGCGGATGGCCCGGTTTGGGGCCTCTAGTTCTCGACGCCACACTTTCTCGCGATCTCTATGTTGTCATCGGAGGCGTTATGTTTTCCGCACTCTTCATGGTTGGCGGAAATCTAATTGCCGATTTGATGCTGATGGCATCTGACCCGCGGATTCGGACGGGAGCATCAGATGCGCCTTAAGATGGCATTTCTGATCACGCTGTTGATTGTGCTCCATCTGCTTCTATTGTTTGCCGGCTTTGTTGCTCCCTACGATCCGACTACGCAAAACCGGGAGCTACCTTACGCGCCACCGACTCGATTGCATTTCAAAGACGGTTCCGGTTTCCACTTACGGCCGTTCGTATATGCCTGGATTCCTGTTACTGAGGGCGAGGGCTATCAGGAAGATCGGAGCCGGTCCTACCCGATTGAGGCGTTCACACGGGGAGACAGTTACAGCTTTCTTGGCCTCTTCGAAACCAACCTGCACTTGTTCGGAGTGGAGCGTCCCGGACAATGCCTGCTCTTCGGTACTGACACCTTTGGCCGCGACGAGCTTTCTCGCGTGCTGTATGGCGGGCAGATTTCCGTCGCCGCGGGAATTGTAGCAACTGCCGCTACTCTCTTATTGGGCAGCGTAGTCGGCGTTACTGCCGGGTACTACGGCGGATGGTTCGACGAGACGCTGATGGGAGCAACCGAGTTGTTCCTTTCTCTGCCGTGGTTCTACTTCCTGCTTGGAGTGCGCGCATTCCTGCCGCTGCACGTAAGTCCGGAGCGAACATTCCTTCTGTTAACTGCGGTAATTGGATTGATCGGCTGGGCGAGACCTGCGCGGCTTGTAAGAGGAGTAGTGCTCAGCGCTAGAACTAGTAACTGCGTTTTAGCGGCCCGTGGCTTCGGCGGATCTAACTTCTACATCCTGCGGCGACACATTCTGCCCAAAACTTTCAGCGTGCTGCTCACCCAAGCAGCGTTGCTGATACCGCGATATATTGCCGCAGAAGTTGCGCTCTCATTCTTTGGCCTCGGCGTGAACGAGCCCGTGCCAAGTTGGGGAAACATGTTGAGCGTCTTGCAGCAGTACAGCGTGCTGATTTCGTATGCGTGGCTTCTGGCTCCGGCCGCCGCATTATTCGTTACCTCCGTAACGTATTACCTCCTCGCCGATGCCCTTCATTCGAGGTTAGAATCTCCTTAACCTAGAAAAACACCGTTCTGTGGGGAAAGAGTGTCATGAATCGCATTGCTCGGCTATCCCTACTGGTGTGTCTGCTTGCCGTCGTGTGCGGAGCAGGCTCGACTTTCGCAGGAGTTCCAACTCCTGAAACCATCGGCAAGAACGAAGAACTTCAGCGCATGGCCAACGTTTCCGGCCACTATGGCGGACGCCTGACGGTTGGTCAGCGCGCCGAGCCAAAAACGCTGAATCCCGTTATTGCGACCGATGCCATTTCTCGCGAGGTAATCGGACGCCTGAGTGCCGACCTGATCGAGATCAATCGCGTCACCCAGCAAACCGAGCCCGCATTGGCCAAGTCGTGGAAGGCATCGGCAGACGGCCGTACTTTCACGCTCCAACTTCGCAAGGGAATCAGATTTTCTGACGGCCATCCCTTCGATGCCGATGATGTCATATTTTCCTTCACACTTTACATGGACGAAGCCGTCGATTCTCCGCAGCGCGATCTTCTCGTCATCGATGGTAAGCCTATGACGGTTACCAAGGTGGATCCCTACACAGTGCGATTCACTTTGCCTCGGGCATACGCGGCCGCGGAGCGCATCTTCGACGGCCTTGCCATGCTGCCCAAACATCTTCTGGAAAAGCCTTATCGCGAAGGCAAGTTTGCGCAAGCTTGGCCGCTCAACACGCAAGCTTCCGAAATTGCCGGTCTAGGCCCGTTTCGAGTGAAGCAGTACGTTCCTGGACAACGAATCGTGCTGGAACGTAATCCTTATTACTGGAAATCGGATCGCGATAATCACCGCCTGCCCTATCT
>JBAUVJ010000025.1:0-2735 GCA_049583165.1 Candidatus Sulfotelmatobacter sp.
TTGGTTGCGGGGGGTGGATTTGAACCACCGACCTTTGGGTTATGAGCCCAACGAGCTACCAGACTGCTCCACCCCGCATTTCGATCATAGCCAATGGCCGCCGCATCGTCAAACTTCCGCCATCTCATTAACTTGCGCAGATCTAGCGCCACGACAATACGCATCCCGAAGATTCCAACAGTCGCCGTGAAACCTTACTCTTTAGATTGTGCGCATCGAAGCATCGGAACTCGGCATCGAAGAAAGAACCAGCGTCTCATATTTCAGGAATTCTAAAATCGCTACGCAGTGAGGAGAACATCATCCATGGCCAAGAAAGATGTCAACGCGAAAACACCTGCAATCGAGCGGGCAACGAGCGCGCAGCCTCGTTTGCATCAGAGTGCTCCCGAGATTCAAGCGTACGGAACCGTCTCGCACATGTTGCCTCTCGATCTCGAGGAACCAGTTCGCCTCGAAATGACCGAGCAACTGAACCTTTTATTAGCCGATACCATGACGCTGCGCGATCTCTACAAGAAATCGCATTGGCAAGTGTCGGGTGCAACATTTTATCAACTCCATCTTTTATTCGATAAGCATTTCGCTGAACAATCGGAAATCGTCGATACCATCGCCGAGCGGATTCAGTTGCTGGGCGGAATCTCGATTGCAATGGCGGCAGACGTGGCGGAAACCACTCGCATCGCGCGCCCGCCGAAAGGCAGAGAAGCGGTGCCGGTGCAAATTTCCCGGCTTCTGGATGCCCATCAGATCATTATCGGTCACTGTCGCGAACTGGCCGAACGCGCCGACGTGCTGGGTGACGATGGCACCAACGACCTGGTCGTCAGCGATGTGTTGCGCGGCAACGAATTGCAGGTATGGTTTCTGAGTGAGCATCTCGTCGACGAGCCGCTCGTAAGGGTGGACAATACGAAGGGCGATACGCGGCTACGCAACGCCAGCTAGCATCCAGCCGAGAATTGTTTGAACAGGCTCCTTTTCTGGAGCCTGTTCGTTTTTGCGCAAATTCTCCGATAATATTCTGAACATGCAATCTACGATCGAACAGCTACTCACCAGCTACGACGACCGTGCCCCGCTCTCGCAGGCGTCAACCATTCCCGCGGCGTGGTACGTGGACCCGCGCATCGCCGAACTCGAACGCCTTAGGGTATTCAGCAAGACCTGGCAACTCGTCGCGCGCACCGATCAGGTGCAAAATCCGGGGCAGTTCATTGCCACCACGGTGGCCGGTGAGCCCATCGTCGTGGTTCGCGGCAACGACGAAAATCTACGTGCCTTCTACAATGTATGCCGCCATCACGCCGCTGCGGTGGTCACTCAACCCTGCGGCCACGCCTCGCTCCTGCATTGTCCTTATCACGGATGGAATTATGGCCTGGATGGGTCGCTCAGGGGCATGCCGGAATTCGAAGGCGTCGAAAATTTTGACCGCGCTCAAAACGGCCTGGTTCCGATTCGAGTGGAAACCTGGGAATGCTTCGTCTTCATCAACCTCGACGATCATGCAATTCCGCTAATCGAGTTTCTGGGGGCGCTGGACAAGCGCGTTGCCCCTCTCGGCATCAGCAAACTGCATTACTTCGATCGCAGAACCTATAACATAAATTGCAACTGGAAAGTCTTCGTCGATAATTTCCTCGATGGTGGCTACCATGTTCCGCACCTGCACAAGGGCCTTAACTCGGTTCTCGATTACAAGCAGTACACCATCGAGAATGAAGACCGTTATTGCCTGCAATCGAGTCCCATGGTTGCTTCCGAGGAAGATGCCTCCACCGGTGCGACCCGCAAGGGCGACCGCGCCTGGTATTTCTGGCAGCATCCGAATTTAATGATTAACTGCTATGAAGGGTACATGGACACAAATCTTGTGATTCCCGTCGATGTCGATCACTGCCATGTCGTCTTCGATTTTTATTTTGCAGATATCAGCGAGGCCAGCCGGGAATACAATGAGCAGTCGGTGAACGTTGGCAATCGAGTACAGGAGGAAGATCTCGGCATCTGCGAAGACGTACAGCGTGGCCTGAAATCCCGCGCCTATCGCGCGGGGCGTCTCTCCGTCCGCCGCGAAGCCGGAGAGCAATTATTCCACCGCCTGCTCGCGTCTGATCTCAAAAACGCGGGATGATGAAAGCACGAGCCGGCCGGGTGAATTTCGACAAATCGAGTGAACTCAAGGCTCGCCAGGAATGCGTATTCTAACCTGCCGAGTGAGGAGAATTTGTTTTCCTGACAGCGAGCAGCATCAAGGGTGTATGATTGTCACCGTTTTTTGAAGTCGAAAGTTTCAAGCGGAAACGGAAAGCGTTGATGACTGCGAATGCATCGGACCTATCGCCATCAAAGACTTCGAACTCCTGGTCAAACACAAACATCTGGCAACTGAAAGACGCGGTCCAGAAGAAAAGCCGGGAGCAATGCTAATGCTTGCCCTGCTCAAAATCACAGTTTCGCTCGATTGTTTCCTGTTGCTCTACTGGGTGTTCTCGGTGCTGGTAGAGACGGTATGGCGCCCCGTGAGACCTTTGCATGTGGCACAGCGAAGCGTCGCCACGGTGCTTTTTGGGTTGCGGATTCTCCCGCTTGTAGCCTCCTTGATCATCACATTCGCCTTGGTCGTGCCCTCCTTTCGGCTCATGGAACCGTTCCCAATCAGCGTCGGGGCGCAGCGTGAGCGCATGGGCACACTACCGCTCGCGCTCGGGATTTGCGCTCTCCTCACG
>JBAUVJ010000026.1:0-11672 GCA_049583165.1 Candidatus Sulfotelmatobacter sp.
AAAGTGTGGTGCGCAGCACGCGCGTGATCTGCGGCTCGTCATCCACCACCAGAATGCGACGGTGCTCGTCCGTCATCAATCGTTCACCGCATTTCCTGAGTCACGATGTGAACGTCCACCGCGGGGGCGTCGCGCAGGAATTTGTGAATCGCGGAAAGATAGAAATATCTTTTCCATCCTTTGGTCGCCGACCTGCCGAAAAACACTTGCGTAATGTGGTTCTCATGCACAAACTCCGCAACTTTTTCCGCCACCACGTTGCCCTCGGCCTTCACCACTTTCGCGCCAACGCTCTCGGCGAACCGCACGTTGTCCGCCAGGGTTCGCTGATTTTCGTCGCTCTCATCGGTACCTGTATCCACGTAAAACACAAACAGATCGCCGTCCAGCGCCTGCGCCATTCGCGCTCCGCGCGCAATCAAATACTGCGCCGCCGGGTTCGAACTGATGCACACCGCAATCCGCTCCCGTACCTGCAGCAGTTGTCCATCTTCACTCTTGAGTTCTGAAAGCGTGCGGTCAACTGCCTGCGTTACCTGCCGCAACGCCAGCTCGCGCAGGGCCACAAGATTTGTGTTCCGGAAAAAATTCGCTAGCGCCCGTTCCACTCGCTCCAGTGGGTAAATATCTCCGCGCCGCATACGGGTCTGCAGGGCCTGAGGCGTTAAGTCCGCCATCACAATTTCACCCGCCCGCCGAATCACCCAGTCTGGCACAGTCTCCCGCACCTGCACGCCGGTAAGCTCTCGGATTGTCGGCGACAGGCTTTCGATGTGTTGCACATTCAGCGTCGAAACAACGTCGATCCCGGCATCCAGCAGTTCGAAAACATCTTCATAGCGCTTCGCGTGCTTGCTGCCTTCAATGTTGGTGTGCGCCAATTCATCCACCAGCACCACATGCGGCTTGCGCGCCAGAATCAAGTCCACGTCCATCTCTTCAAAAATGGTCGCTTTGTATTCCAGCTTCCTGCGCGAAACTGTCTCCAGCCGCGATGAAAGTTCCACAATCGGTTTGCGGCCATGCGTTTCTACTACACCAATCACTACTTCTTCGCCGCGGCTTGCCCTGCGCACGCCCTCGCTGAGCATGGCGTAGGTTTTTCCCACGCCGGGGGCGTAGCCGAGAAACAGCTTGAACACCGCGGGGCGCTTGGCAGGGTCGCATTCCTTAAGCCACTCTTCAGGACTCTTAGCCATCGCACGTTATTCTCCACGTCAGAGAGAAAATTGTCGAATGCGATTGTGACTTCGGAAAACACTCGGACTTCGCGCAACCCCGATTCAGTTACAATCATGCCCGTGAAATCCCGCTGGCCACAGCACATGTTCCGCTACGCCGCCTGTCTGTTTGCAGCTGAGTTTGTGGCGCAGGCTTACCGGCGCTTCCTCCACGTAAATCCAACCACTGTGGCATTAACTTTTCTGTTGATGGTGTTGTGGGTGGCCGCATATTGGGGATTTCGCTTTTCCGTATTTTTGGCTGTGCTTGCCACATTGGCCTTCAACTATTATTTTCTTCCCCCAATCGGAACCTTCACCGTCGCCGATCCGCAAAATTGGGTCGCGCTCTTCGCTTTTCTAATAACTGCCGGCATTGCGAGCGAACTTGCTGACCGCGCCCGCCGCCAAACCGCTGACGCCGTTCAACGCCGCCGCGATGTCGAACGGCTTTACGCCTTCAGCCAGCGTCTACTCGCAACTGACAATGTGGCCGAATTGATGAATGCTATTCCCGCTTACGTTTGTGATGGTTTTGCCGCCAAGGCCGCCGCCATTTATTTGCTCAGTTCCCGGCAAGTCTATCGCACCGATCCCAAGGAAACCTGGTTCCCACTGCAGGATCTTCAAATGGTAAGTTCGCGCGGCGAGCCGGTGATTGATTCGCAGCGTGGAATTTCTCTAACCCCACTGCATCTCGGCACTCGTACCACTGGAGCCGTCGGAATCGCGGGGGCCACGCTCTCACGTGGCACTCTCGAAGCCCTCGGCAGCATGATCGGGATTGCCATCGAGCGCGCCGGCGCTATGGAAAAACTCTCCCAGACCGAAGCCGCTCATCAAAGCGAGAATCTGCGCGCCGTTCTGCTCGATTCTGTCACTCACGAGCTGCGCACCCCGCTCACCGGCATCAAAGCCGCAGTTACTGGACTGCTCTCCGATTACAACCTCGACGAGGCGCAGCGCAAGGACCTGCTCACCGTGATCAATGAAGAAACCGACCGTCTCGATCGTCTTGTTGGCGAGGCCACGGAGATGGCCCAACTCGATGCCCACAAGGTGGAACTGCACATGGCCTCGGTGGATATCGCTACTGTCATCGAATCCGCCGCGGAGGAATCCAGGACCGTTCTCGCGCAGCATCCTCTTGAAGTACACGTGCCGCCGTCGCTGCCCAAGGTCCGCGTCGATTCCGATCGCATTGGGGAAGTCCTGAAGCAGTTGCTGGAAAATGCGGCCAAGTATTCTCCAACCACCGCTCCGATTGCCATCACTGCAGAACAGAAAGGCGATCGCATCGTGACCAGCGTCACCGATCATGGACCCGGCATCGACGACTTCGAACAGTCCCTCGTCTTCGACAAGTTCTACCGAGGCCGCGACCAGCGCTACAGCGTGCAAGGCACGGGAATGGGTTTGGCCATCGCCAAAGCCATCGTAGAAGCTCACGGCGGAGTGGTCGGCGTCACCAGCCAGCTCGGCCGCGGTTCCGTCTTCTCATTCGAACTGCCCACTGCTTGAAACAGAAGGGTCGCGAATAACACGCGACCTCAATCAGTACCCGCCTTTACAGCTTTTCGCATTGCCCAACACAGCCATAAACCAGTAAATTCAGCTCAGACCAAACTGCCACCCCATGAGCCTCGCCACTTTGAACGACATTTTTTTCGCCGTCGCCGAGCGCACTCTCGACCGTGCCATGCTCTACCGCGACTCCGGAAAGTGGCTGCCCATTTCTTCCTCAGACCTGCGGCGTAACGTCGCTGCCACCGTTGCCGCTCTCCAGGAATGGGGCATTCAGAAAGGTGATCGAGTCGCCATACTCAGCGAGAACCGTCCCGAGTGGACCATCGCGGACTTCTCTATCCTGCTGCTGGGCGCCGTGACTGTTCCTGTCTACGCAACACTCACCCCCGAACAAACTGCGTACACCCTTCGCGACTCTGGAGCGACAGCTATCTTTGTTTCCACTGAGGCTCAACTGCGCAAAGTTCACTCCATCCTCTCGCAGGCTCAAATCAGAAAAATCGCTCTCATGGATCACGCGGTTCCCAGCGACCTCGCCGGAACCTGCGTGCTCATGGATCAGTTCACGACTCAGGGCCCGCTCACCCTCGATCCCCGAACCGAATCGTTCGCTCGCTCCATTCAACCCGACGACCTCGCCACGATTATCTACACCTCAGGCACCACGGGCGTCTCCAAGGGCGCAATGCTCACCCACGGGAATATGGCGTCGAATATCGCCTGTTCGCTGCTCGGTTTCCATATGCGTCCTGGCCTGGTCAGCGTTTCCTTTCTTCCTCTCTCTCATGTCACCGCGCGCCACGTGGATCTCGGCCTGATCTACCACGGCGTCACTCTCGCTTACTGCCCCTTGATGGAGAATCTGCCCCAAACGCTTATGGAAGTGCGGCCCTCGCTATGCGTATCCGTGCCCCGCGTCTACGAAAAAATCTACGCCAAAGCTGAGACGACAGCGCGCGGCTTTCCCAAGCGCTCCGTTTATCGTTGGGCGCTCTCAGTCGGTCGCGCTCACAAAACTGAAATTCTCGCGGGAGAGACTCCCAATTCCGCAAGCTGGAAGCTGGCCAACAAACTGGTCTTCTCGAAAATCCGCGAGGGCATGGGCGGCAACGTTGAAACCTTTATCTCCGGAGGCGCGCCCCTGGGCCGCGAGCTCGCCGAATGGTTTGCCACCGTTGGCATCCGCATTCACGAAGGCTATGGCCTCACGGAAACTTCTCCCGTGATCGCCGTTAACACGCCGGCCAACCACCGCATCGGCACGGTCGGAAAAATTCTTCCCAACCTCGAAGTCCGCATCGCCAAAGATGGCGAAATTCTTGTTCGCGGTCCATCCATCTTCGAGGGATATTGGAATCGTCTCGAAGAAACTCAGAACGCATTTCAAGATGGCTGGTTCAAAACCGGCGACATTGGCCACATCGACGCCGATGGATATCTCTCCGTAACCGACCGCAAAAAAGAACTTATTAAAACTTCGGGAGGAAAGTTCATCGCTCCTCAGCCCATTGAGAATTCTCTAAAGCTCAATCCTCTGGTCGGAACTGCCGCCATCATCGGCGACAAACGCAAGTTCGCGTTTGTCATCGTCTCACCCAATTTTGCGCTCCTCAAAGCGTGGGCGAAGGAAAACGATATTCTTTTTTCTTCCCGCGCCGAGCTTATCGCGAATGCGAAAGTTCAAGTGCTCTACGACGGAATTGTGGAGGAGGTAAATAAAAATCTGGCGCGATTCGAAAAGCTAAAGCGCGTCCTCCTCGTACCCGACGAATTCACCGCCGAGAACGGCGTCCTGACACCCACCATGAAGCTCCGCCGCCGCGTCGTCGAAGATCGCTATCGCCGCCAGATCGACGACCTCTACGCCCAGGCGGAAGGCAGCCCTGTCTCTTAGTCAAGAGTTGTCTCCACGCCATCTACCAGCCAGCATCTACTCCCATACAGGCCGCTTCAACGAGTAGAAAGCCAAAAACGGTTTAGCCCCCGCTCACTAGTTAAAATGGTGAGCATGAAAGGATCTACCCAGGGAAACAGTGGATCTGCACTCGCCCGCGAGCGTTTGCGAAGGCATTATCGCCCAGCTAAAGTACGAATGTTGTTTGTTGGTGAGTCGGCGCCTGCCTCCGGCAGATTCTTTTACCAGGCAGATTCTGGTCTCTACCGGGCCATTCGAAACACATTTGTTGCCGCGCTTCCCAACATTAAAGACGCCGATTTCCTTGAATCATTTCGCGCTCTAGGTTGTTATCTGGTCGACTTATGTGGTGTGCCAGTCGATCGCCTTAATAAGAAACAACGCAGAAAAATTTGTGCGCATGGCGAAGTTCGTCTCACCCAAATGCTCAAACAGCTACGCCCCGAAATCGTAATTACCGTCGTTCGATCGATCGCCGCCAATGTCAGATGCGCTCAACAACGTGCAAATTGGAAAGGTACGCACCTGGAGCTGCCTTATCCGGGACGGTGGCAGCACCACCGAGTTGCGTTTGAAAAAGCACTCATCCCAGTTCTCCATCAACGGTTCGGAGAAAACCGCCAATTCTAAATAATCTCCTAACAGACGAGGTTCTTTCCTCCGTCAAAACCTTCCATCCTCGCAAGGTGCTTGTAAGGCTATAATTGCGCGACACGAATGGCCCTCACCGCTGGCACGAAACTCGGTCCTTATGAAATTCAGTCGCCGCTGGGCGCGGGCGGCATGGGAGAAGTCTATCGCGCTCTCGATACTCGTCTCGACCGCACGGTTGCCGTTAAAGTTCTGGCTTCCCACCTCTCCTCTTCGCCAGAGTTGAAACAGCGCATGGAGCGGGAGGGGAGAGCCATTTCTTCACTGAACCATCCGCACATCTGCCACCTCTATGACATCGGGTCACAGAATGGCAATGATTATCTGGTCATGGAGTTTCTGGAAGGAGAAACTCTGGCCGAAAGATTGCGCAAAGGCGCGCTGCCGCTTGCCGACGCTTTGAAAATCGGGATCGCCATTGCCGAAGCGCTGGCAGTCGCGCACCGCAGCGGCATTGTGCATCGCGATTTGAAACCGGGGAACATCATGCTTACGCAGGCTGGGGCGAAGCTCATGGACTTCGGGCTGGCAAAGCCGCTAGGAACGCCGAATACCGGTGTGGGCTCAGGATCGGTGCCTCCTTCGTTCACTGCCGCCGCTACCATGAGCGGGCCGAGTCCGTTAAGCCCATTGACCACAGCCGGCAGCATTGTCGGCACCATCCAGTACATGTCTCCCGAGCAGATCGAGGGAAAAGATGCGGACGCCCGCTCCGACATTTTTGCATTTGGTGCCGTACTTTACGAGATGGTGACGGGGAAGCGCCCGTTTACCGGGAAGAGTCAAATATCAATGGCGTCGTCGATTCTGGAGAGTGATCCCGAACCGATCAGCATCCTCAAGCCGCAAATTTCCCCTGCCTTTGAGCACGTGGTAAAGATCTGTCTGCAGAAAAATCCTGAAGATCGATATCTCGCTGCACATGACGTCAGGTTGGAGTTGCAATGGATCGCGACTGAACGGCCAACAGTCGCGGCCGCAACGGCAGAAATATTGCCAACCTCTCGACAATCCAAGGTCGGTTGGCTTCTGGCCCTGCTGCTTGCGATTACTCTGGTAATGCTGGCTGGAATGTTCGTCTACCATCCAGCTCAGTCGGCTCAGTCCATCCGCACGGTCATCGACGCCCCTGCGAATACTGCGCTCAATCTGGTCGGAGATTCCGCCGGACCGCCTGTGCTGTCGCCAGACGGTGCATCCATCGTTTTCGCCGCCACCGGCTCGGAGGGCAGGACCGCACTCTGGGTCCGGCCGATGAACTTGCTCGAAGCACATATGCTGCCCGGCACCGAGAACGCGATTTTTCCCTTCTGGTCGCCTGACGGCCATTCCCTGGGATTTTTTGCCGATAGCAAGCTGAAAACGGTCGATCTCAACGGTGGCTCTCCTCAGGTAGTTGCCGACGCGCCCTTCGGTCGAGGCGGCGCGTGGGGACCGGGCGGAGTGATACTTTTTTCTCCAAGCACGCAAGCGCCGCTTATGCGAGTGAGCGCCAACGGTGGAACTCCAGTTCCCGTCACCAAAATGGACAAGGCTCGTCATACTTCGCATCGCTGGCCATTTTTTCTTCCCGATGGCAAGCATTTTCTATATCTCGCCATTAACCATGATCCTTCCAAGTCGGCAAACGATGCACTGTACTACGCTTCGCTTGACGGAGACGAGGATCGCGAACTGTTGCGTTCGCAATCCAATGCCGTGTATGGCAGCGGTTATATTTTGTTTGCCCGCGGAGACCAGTTGATGGGACAAACCTTCGATCCTGCCAACGGGAAATTGAGTGGAGAGCTGCAGAGCGTGACCAAAGGCGTCGCCAATGACATCAGCACCTGGCACATGGACGCCTCGGCTTCCGGCGGCGGCCTTCTGGTTTTCGCCAGCGGTGGAACTGGCGATTGGCAGCTGCTTTGGATGAATCGCGGCGGTAACCAGCTTACCCCCGTAGCGGATAAGCTCACCAACCTGCAAGGTGCGCGTCTTTCGCCACAAGGCGACCGCATCGCTCTCCAGATCGATACCGGCGTGAACGACATCTGGGTGCTCGATGTTGCGCGCGGTGTCCGCACGCGGTTAACCTTCGGTCCAGTTTCAAATGATTTCCCTGTATGGTCGCCTGACGGCAAGTGGATCGCCTACACTTCCGATCGAAACGACCGTTCGACCCTGATGCGTAAGCCCTCCGACGGAGGTGGCGCGGAAGAAACCTTGCTCACCGATGAGCAAATCGCCGTGCCCACCGATTGGTCGCGGGATGGTAAATATCTGATCTATTCGCGCGGCATGTCAGTTGGTGAAGCGGGGATCTGGGCGTTGCCGCTGGAAGGCGAGCGCAAACCGTGGCAGCTTCTGCCGCGCGGCATGTTTGCTCACCTTTCCCCGGACGGCCGTTGGCTGGCTTACACATCGGATGAATCCGGTGGGCCGCAAGTATATGTTGTGCCCTTCCGCGGCGGGCAAGGCAAGTGGCAGGTCTCAGCCAACGGAGGACAGACGCCGCAGTGGAGCAAGGACGGCAAAGAACTCTACTACATCGACCAGACTTTTACTCTTTTCGCGGTGCCGGTCGGCGAGACTGATGCCGCGCTGCAATTCGGAACTCCGCAGATCCTCTTCGCCCATTGGACCGCGCCGAATGTCTTCTATGATGTCGCCCCCGACGGCAATAAATTCTTGCTGGACCGAGTTTCGCAGCAGGTGAGCCAATCCGTCACCGTGGTCACGAACTTTACCGCCGGACTCAAAAACTAAGCGAAGCCGCACGGATGCTGGTAGCGCTTCCTTTGGTTACAATAGCAACTGGATACAAAAACTGGTTTTAATAATTGGTTAAATAATTGGTTAATATGACCGACCCACTCCTCATCGCCGGCCGTTCCTTCCGCTCCCGCCTGATCGTCGGCACGGGAAAATATAAATCCTTTCAGGAAACTGCCCGCGCGCTTGAGGCCAGCGGAGCCGACATGGTTACAGTCGCCGTCCGCCGGGTCAATCTCGACCGCGGCAAAGAATCGCTGCTTGATTACATCGATCCCAAGAAATATTTTCTGCTACCCAACACCGCCGGCTGCTACACCGCCGACGAAGCCATCCGCGCTGCGCGCCTCGGCCGCGAGGTCGGCCTCTCGGATTGGGTGAAGCTCGAAGTCATCGGCGACCAGGCTACGCTCTACCCTGATGTGCAAGCCACGCTCGAAGCCACTCGCGTTCTCGTCGGCGAAGGTTTCACCGTCCTGCCTTACACTTCCGACGACATCGTCTTCGCCAAGCGCCTCATCGACGCTGGTGCCGCCGCGGTAATGCCGCTCGGCGCTCCCATCGGCAGTGGCATGGGCATTCAAAATCAGGCTCACATTCGCATCCTGCGCGAGATGATCACCGCCGTTCCCCTCATCGTGGATGCCGGTGTGGGCACCGCATCCGATGCCGCCATCGCCATGGAGCTCGGCGCTGATGCCGTCCTCATGAATACCGGCATCGCCAATGCCCAGGATCCCGTGCTGATGGCCGAAGCCATGCAGCATGGCGTAATCGCCGGACGCCAAGCCTATCTTGCAGGCCGCATGCCGAAAAAGTTGTATGCCACCGCCAGCTCGCCCCTCGAAGGCGTTGTCCGCTGATCCCTAAAATCTGTCATTCCGACCGAAGCAGCGGAGGAACCTGCTACTCCCTGCCGGCGTGAACTTTTTCAAAAAATACGAAAAGGGCAGCCTAAGCCGCCCTTAGCGTTCCCGCCCAAACCTCAGAGCATCTTCGCGCTTTCCACGTGAATGTTATCTCCCATCACATGTCCGGTCACCGCGACGTGGTGTCCCACATGCGCTTCGAGCGCGCCCGGATTGTCCACCATCAGGACCTTCGAATCTTTATCGGTCACGATCACCATCTTAGCGCCCGCGGCGAGGCACTTCTTGGTGCATGCTTCTGCCTTATCGTTGGCGCCTTTGGCGCCGCATTTATCGTCGCTCACCCATCCGTTGACGGTGGTGCTCTTCCCCATATCGTCAAACGCCATTGCCGTCAGGGCAAGCACAAAAAACATTGCAAGACTAAGCGCTAGAACTTTTTTCATGGCTAGCATTTCTCCTTTTTGATCTTCCGATCGCGGCCCCGCGCCGCAAATGATGGTAGGACTTAATCGCGCGCCCGGCAGCAACTCAACCTTCGTACCGATCGTCGATTGCGGGAACTATACCACAGGAAAAGTCTTCGTTTGTCACACACTCGGCGCGGTTCTGCGCAGGCCTTCCCGATTCGAAAACCTTACTTCTTCGCCGAATGAGTCATTGGCGCTGGTGGAGTGGCCGGGGCCTGAGGAACGTACACCAACTCGCCCGGACGCGCGTAGTGCAATTGCTCGCGCGCTTCTTTTTCAATCGCCTTTTCGTCGGTCTGCAATCCCTGAATCTTCTGCGTGTACAATTCGTTTTCTTTCTGCTCCAGCACGATTCGCTTTTGCAGCGACTCATATTCCGCCCGCTTTTGCTTGTACACAATCATTCCATTCGCACCAAACATCACGTGCACAAACAGCAAGCCTGCGAGGATTGCGACAGTGATCGTCGCCAGCCGCCGCCGCAGAGCATAGACTCGCGTCAAAACTGGACGCACGCTCTCTATCCACAATGCCGCCGCTGCCTCGGCCCGCGGCGCATGCGCGGCCATGGCCCGCAATCCTTCCTGCGGACTCGGGAATCTGTGCATCTTCGCCAACTTTTTTACTCGAAAATCCATTGCTTGGCCGTTGCGCTTAACGTCGTCAATCCCTGCTCAGTCCGAAATCTTGTGCCCACAGACATTCGCGGCTTAAACTTCAACTTCTCAGTGAACTTCTCCTTCACCTCGGGCGTCAAGCGGAAGTTCTCGCGCTGTGGATAGTAGGAACCAACTTGGTTACATAGCGCCCGCAATTGGTCGCCTAGCGACTTGCCGCGTTTCGCCATCATTTCGCAGCAAAGCAGTCCCGCCAGTCAAGGTGGTACTCTCTGCACATCCGGTTGGCTGAATGCTGAGTGCTAAGTGCTAGTTTTACTCCCGCTAATTTATTATGACCGACAAACGAATCGTCCTGACCACCGCCGGCTCGGAAGAAGAAGCGCAAAAGATCGCACACTATCTCGTAGAACATCGGATCGCAGCGTGTGTCAACATCGTTCCGAAAATTGCATCGATCTATCGCTGGCAGGGCAAAATCGAGGAAGCTCACGAATGGCTTTTGCTGATCAAGACAACGGCTGAGGCCTTTGCGCAGGTGCGTCAGGCAATTACCGAACTACACTCCTACGATCTCCCAGAGTGCATCTGTCTGACCATCGAAGACGGATCGCCCGAATACTTGCAATGGGTTTCCGAATGCGTCTCCTCCAACCGAATTACCAGAGAGTGATGCCGCGGATTCTACACAGGAGACTCAACCCAACTGGCGCACAAGTTTTTATATCGCCGCCAACCCTAATTCCAGATCGTCAAGAATATCCTGCACATTCTCGATGCCCACCGAAATCCGCACCATGCCGTCGGCGATGCCAATCGCTTTACGCCCTTTCTCGCCCAAGGCCGCGTGCGTCATCGTCGCCGGATGCGAGATTAGCGTCTCCACTCCGCCGAGCGATTCTCCCAAGGAGCAGAGGCGGAGTTTCTTCAGCATCTTGTTGGCATTCTTCAAAGATCCCGTTTCAAACGTAATCATCGACCCGAAACCGCTCATCTGCCGCTTCGCCAACTGATGTTGCGGATGATCCGCCAGCCCCGGGTATAGAACTTTTTTCACCTTTTTCTGCTTGGCCAAAAACGCCGCCACCGTTCGCCCGTTGCGATCGTGGATCTCCATCCGTGCCGCCAGCGTCTTCACACCGCGCAGCAAGAGAAAGCATTCGAACGGCGAAAGTATCGCCCCCGCTGCTTTCTGCAGAAACGCCAGCTTCTCAGCCTGCTCCGGCTTGCTGCACACCACCACGCCGCCCAGCCCATCGCTGTGCCCGTTCAAAAATTTCGTGGTGGAGTGCACCACCATGTCTGCGCCCAGCGCCAGCGGCTGCTGAAAATAGGGCGACATGAAGGTGTTGTCCACCACCAGCTCAACTTTTTTGCGCCGGCAAATCTGGCTGATCGCCGGCAGGTCGCTCAAACTCATCAGCGGATTGGTCGGCGTCTCCACGTGCACCATCCGCGTATTCTTCCGGATCGCGCGCTCCACGTTCTCCGCGTCGGACGTATCCACATAAGTAAACTCCAGCCCAAATCCGCTCAGCACCTGGTTAAACAGCCGTGGCGTCCCGCCATACAAATCGTTCCCGCACACGACATGATCGCCCGCCTTCAACATGCTGGCGATCGCGTTAATCGCCGCCATTCCGCTGGCA
>JBAUVJ010000027.1:0-1716 GCA_049583165.1 Candidatus Sulfotelmatobacter sp.
GTCTATCTCACCCGCAAAGCTGAATTCTCCGCCTCGCACTACTACCACAATCCGGAATTCACTCCGGCGGAGAATCTCCGCACCTTCGGCAAATGCAACAACCCCAACGGCCACGGCCACAATTACACTCTCGAAGTCACTGTAAAAGGCGAAGTAGATCCCCGATCCGGCTTCGTCGTCGATCTCAAGCAACTCAAAGAAATCATGCACGGCGAAGTCCTCGACGCCATGGACCATCGCTTTCTCAACAAAGAGGTCCCCGAATTCCTGCATCAAATCCCGACCACGGAAAACATCGCCATCGCCGTCTGGCAGCGCCTCGAATCGAAACTCAAGCAGGCCAGCCTCCATCGCGTCCGCGTCTACGAAACCCCCGACCTCTTCGTCGATTTCTACGGGGAAGCGTAGCCTAATGAAAATGAAGTGGAGGCCTAACTGATTTTGGGTGGCGCAGCGCTCTAAGCGCTGCGATTAAGCACCGCCTTGTTGCACGCGGCTTTAGCCGCAGAGGTATCGAACTAAGATGAAAGCCCACCTCTCACGCCGCTATCTCTTCTCCGCATCCCACCGCCTGCACAGCGAAGCTATGTCGACCGAAGAAAATAAAGCGACCTACGGCAAGTGCAACAATGCCTACGGCCACGGCCACAACTACATCGTCGAAGTCACCGTCAGCGGCCAGGTCGACGACCAAACCGGCATGGTCTGCAACCTCGTCGATCTCGACACTTTCATCGAAAGGGAAGTGCTCGCCCGCTACGGCCACGAGAATCTAAACACGCTGCCAGAGTTCGCCGGAGAAGTCCCCACCACCGAAAATCTATGCATTCAAATCTACGAAATAGTGCACCGCGGCTTCTCCTACGCGCATCTTGAGAGGATAAGGTTGGAAGAAACCATGATGAACTCATTCGAATACGCCGGCGAATCGAGCTCTTGATTTTGATTTTCAAATTACAAAATTACCCAATTACCAAATTACTCAATTGTTTTAAATGGATAACAACATGAAAACCACAACCGAACCCTCCACCCTCACCAGTGCCAGCTTTGAAGATCTCGTCCAGGAAATGCTCGTCCGTCTCGGCGAAGATCCCAACCGCGAAGGTCTTCAGCAAACTCCCGAGCGCGTTCGCAAGTCCCTGCAGTTCCTCACCCGCGGCTACAGCGAAGACCCCGAAGCCCTGCTCAAAGGCGCGCTCTTCAGCGAACCTTACGACGAAATGGTCATCGTCAAAGACGTGGAAATGTTCAGTCTCTGCGAGCACCACATGCTCCCGTTCTTCGGCAAAGTCCACGTCGCCTACATTCCCAACGGCAAAGTAATCGGCCTGAGCAAAGTACCGCGACTGATCGAACTCTTCTCCCGCCGCCTCCAGATCCAGGAGCGCCTTACCACCCAGATTGCTGAGACCATCCAGAAAGTAATCGAACCCCAGGGCGTCGGCGTGGTGATCGAAGCCCGCCATCTCTGCATGATGATGCGCGGTGTCGAAAAACAACATTCCGCCGCCGTCACCTCATCCATGCTGGGTTGCTTCCGCGACGAGAACCAAACCCGCCAGGAATTCCTCTCCCTAATCCGCCAACGCCCCAACGGCATTTGATTTTTGGATTAAAGCGGGTGCCCCACATCTCGCCTCTTTTGCGAGATGTGGGATCTTCTTGTCTAAACTCGTCCTGCGATCCCAATCCAGTGCATTCGTCCCATCCCAT
>JBAUVJ010000028.1:0-3498 GCA_049583165.1 Candidatus Sulfotelmatobacter sp.
GAAATGGGGCGTGAAACCTATTTACCGTGCGATGCGCGGGTGGCTACTTCCTTACGTACGATCGCGTGTGTTGCCCGGAGACTTCCACCCCATCACGTCGTACCTCTTTGTCGAGTACAAGTGCAATCTGGATTGCTGGTACTGCTGGTCCTTCGATAATCGCGTGAAAGGCATGACCGAGGACGTCGCCCGACGGTCCATCGACTGGCTCCATGATCATGGCTGCCGCGTTCTCGCCTGCATGGGTGGCGAGCCCCTGCTGCGTCCCGATTTCATCCATAAGGTTGTAAATTCAGAACTCCTGACATACTCCGTGGGAAATAGTTGATGGATTCGTTTTTACCCCCCCCGGATGCGAACCAAAGCCCGTCCGCTTTTTTGCGTTTTCCGTTGGAGGTTCGCGGCTCCGGTGTTTGACGAGATCGACTCTCAGCCCCGCATGGTGCGGCGGCGCCTCGTGCGGAGAGGCCACTGGCCTGCCTTTTTCGCAACCCCGGGTGCGAACCAAAACCTGTCCGCTTTTTGCGTTTTCCGTTGAAGGTTCGCAGCTTCGGCGTTTGACGAGATCGAGGAAGAGCCCGGCATGGTGCGGCGGCGCCTCATCCGGAGCCACCGCTGGCCTGCCTTTTTCGCCATCCTGGGTGCGAACCAAAACCTGTCCGCTTTTTGCGTTTTTCCGTAGTAGGTTCGGACCTCTGGCTTTTTTGTTTTCCTCTCGCTGATCGGGCGGGCATGCTAACCCCATGAATCCGGATCCGCAGCAATCAGTGCTGTTGCCCGCCCCGGCTGCCCCGCCCGGTACCGTCTTGGTCAACGATCGCGTTTCCTTCCAGACCGAGGGTAAGCAGCGAGTGATTTTGGTCCAAGGCATGTTCTTTTCCCACTATTCGGCGGATGATCTCGCGGCGGAAGCCTACGCTATGGTGACGCTGTTCGAATCCGGATATGCGGATCAGAACGATATTGCTCGCTCCTTCGGCTACTCGACACGAACTCTTCGTCGCTACCAACAGCGCTTGCAAGCGGGAGGACTGCGCGCCTTGGCGCGCCTGCCAGGACGCCCCCCGGCTCGAACTCCTGCGCCGGAAAAAGTCCCAGCGCGAGACCGGACCATCCTCCGCCTCAAGGCCAAAGAAAGGAGTAATCGATGGATTGCGGGCCGGCTTGGTCTCAGCGAAACAGCCATCCGCAAGGCTCTTCGTCGGCTGGGTTGGAACCCTGGTCCCGAACCAAGTCCTCTCCCTCTTCCCTTCGAGTTGGAAATGAGTGCTTCCGAAGTAGACCCGGCCGCGGCTTCTGGAACGGGGAATCCAATCATCAAGTTTCCGTCCTCTGCCACGCCACTGCCGGCTTCTCCTCGGACGCCACTGCCCGCCACTTCGGCGACGGAGAGCCTCGACCTCACTGCTCTGGATCGCTCGATGGATCGCCTCCTGGCGGCTATGGGGTTGCTCGACGATGCTCTGCCGCTGTTTGCCCGCGCGCAGAATCTGCCGCGAGCCGGAGTTCTGGTTGCCATTCCCGCACTGCTCGCCAGTGGCCTGCTCTCCACCGCCGAGAAGATTTACGGCAACCTCGCCCCCGCCTTCTACGGACTGCGTACGACGCTGGTCGCCTATGTTCTGTTGGCCCTGCTGCGGATTCCTCGCCCCGAAGCGCTCAAGGAATATTCGCCCGGAGAACTAGGTCGCCTTGTGGGGTTGGATCGTATGCCGGAAGTGAAAACTCTGCGGCGCAAACTGGCACGCCTGGCCGCGCGGAAGGGCAGCTATCAACTGGGTTATCAGATCGCTCAGCGGCGGATTGCCGAACGGGGAAAAGTGCTCGGCTTCTTATATATTGATGGCCACGTTCGGGCTTACCACGGTCAACACAGCATTGCGAAGGCCTATGTGACTCGCATGCACCTGGCCGCTCCGTCTACCACCGATTATTGGGTCAACGATCAGCGCGGCGACCCTTTGTTTGTGGTTACCGCCGATGCCAATGCCGCCATGACCAAGATGCTACTCCCGATCTTAACCGAGGTCCGCCAACTGCTCGGACCACGCCGTCGTTCCACCATCGTCTTTGACCGCGGGGGCTGGAGTCCAAAACTGTTTCGCAGCCTGCTCGCCCTGGGCTTTGACATCCTGACCTATCGCAAGGGCCGCAGTCGCCGCATTGCCGAAACCAGATTCTCCCTACACCAAGCCAGGTTCGATGGGCGTGCGGTGAAATACCTTCTCCATGACCAACCGGTTCGCTTTCTCAAGGGGAAACTGCGCCTCCGCCAAGTGACGCGTCTGACCGAGGATGGCCATCAGACGCCGATTGTGACCAGTCGTTGGGACCTGCGCGCCATCGTCATTGCCTATCGCATGTTCGAACGCTGGCGCCAGGAGAACTTCTTTAAATATCTCCGCCAGGAGTATTTGATCGATGCCCTGGTCGACTACCAGGTCGAGCCCGACGATCCCACTCGTCTGGTTCCGAACCCGGCACGAAAAGCTCTGGACAAAGAGCTACGCCTAGCTCGTGCCTCTTTCACCAAACTGCAAGAGCGCTTCGGGGGGATGGCCCTCGACTATGTCGACCGAGACATGCCCCAAGCTAAGTTCCAGAAAACGGAAAAGAAACTTCGCCGTGACATGGAGAAGGTCACGGCTCGTGTCCAGAAACTAGAGAAACGGCGGGCTTCTCTTCCCACTCACCTGGCCTTGATTGAGGCACGAAAGGGCCAACAGACAGTGAAACTGTCGACCGAACGCAAGCACCTGACCAACATTTTAAAAATGGTTGCTTTCCAGATCGAGAGTGATCTGGTGGAGATGATTCGTCCCCACTACAAAAGGACGGAAGACGAAGGGCGCACTCTGGTACAAACCATCCTGCAGGATGCGGCCGATATCGCCCCTGGAGACGGTGAGCTCCGCATCACCCTGGCTCCGCTCAGCTCGCGCCATCGCTCGCGAGTCGTCGAATCCCTTTGCGAGGCACTAAACAAGACCAACACGATGTTTCCCGGTACTCAGCTTCAAATGCGCTTCGCAGTTGCGCAACCGTGATCCTGAAGCAAAAAAGCGGACAGGTTTCCACCACACCATGTCAGGAGTTCTGAATTTAGAGCTTTGGCCGGTGCCAAAAACCAGAATCGCAAGCGGCCTATTCAAAAAATGTGGACCTTTTTCCGTGGTTCTTCGCGTTACTAGTTAGAGCGCCGATTTGGGACCGTGGGGCACGGAAGATGGCAAGCAAACATGAAGGTTGGGGATGTCGGTTTCGGCGCTGGATTCTCTGGTACTAACAAGGAGCAAGTATGAACGCACAGCCGATTCAAATACCAGGTTCGTCAGCGGTGCCTCAGGGCACAACCCCAATTGCGCCACGCAAGGGCTGGTTTGCGCGCAATTGGAAATGGTTTGTGCCTGCGTTGCTTATTGTTTTTCTGGGTTTGCCACTCGCGATTCTCGGATCCGTGTTTGCTGCGATCAGGAGTTCAGATGCGGCCACGGAATC
>JBAUVJ010000029.1:0-8480 GCA_049583165.1 Candidatus Sulfotelmatobacter sp.
TCGATTGGACCCAGCTTTCGGGCACGCTGCAAAACGACATTTTGAAAGAGTACATCGCGCAGAAGGAGTACATCTTTCCGCCCAAGCCTTCGATGAGGCTGGTGACGGATACGATCGAGTTCGGCGCGCAGCATACTCCGAGGTTCAACCCGATCTCGATCAGCGGATATCACATCCGCGAGGCCGGATCGACCGCGCTGCAAGAGCTGGCATTCACTTTGTATGACGGGGTGGAATACGTGGAGTGGGCGCGGCGGCGCGGTCTCGATGTGGACGAATTCGGTCCGCGGCTCAGTTTTTTCTTCAACGCGCACAGCGATTTCTTCGAGGAGATTGCCAAGTATCGCGCGGCCCGCAAACTTTGGGCTCGGGTGATGAAAGAGCGTTTCGGCGCCAAGAACCCGCGCACTTGGCTGTTGCGTTTCCACACGCAGACTGCCGGAGTATCACTCCCCGCGCAGCAGCCGATGAACAATATCGCGCGCGTCGCACTGCAGGCGTTGGCAGCAGTACTGGGAGGGACACAATCTCTGCACTGCGACTCCTACGACGAAGCTCTCGCGTTGCCTACCGAAGAAGCGGCGAGAATTGCGCTGCGCACGCAGCAGATCATTGCCTATGAATCTGGCGTAGTGCAGACCGTGGACCCGCTGGGCGGATCGTTTTTTCTGGAGGCTTTAACTCTGGATATGGAAAAGGGTGCGCTTGATTACTTCGGAAAACTGGACGCGATGGGTGGAATGGTAAACGCCATCGAACGCGGCTATCCGCAAAAAGAGGTTGCCGAAGCCTCATACCAATACCAACGGGCTGCGGAAGCGAGAGAGAAAGTGATCGTGGGGGTGAATGATTTTGTGGTGGAAGAAGAGTCACCACATATTCTCCACATCGACGAAAGCGTAGCGCGACAGCAGTCGGCCAAGCTGAAGGCGCTACGCAGCCGTCGATCCAATGACGAAGTGCGACGCCGGCTGGATGCGCTAAAAAAAGCCGCAGCAGCGCCAACAGCTGGGACGAATGGAAATATTTCTCCTGTGAACACAATGCCATATATCGTGGACGCGGTGCGCGCCTATGCAACTGTGGGCGAGATTTGCCAAGCGTTGCGAGAAGTCTTTGGCAGTTACACCGAAGTGAATATCACCTGAGTGCTGAAGCTAGACGCAGTAAACGTCCCCAGAATGGGAAGCAGACTAGATTTGCTTCATTAACTGGCGGTTCGTTACACCTCAGCCGGGCTATGATTGAGGTCACAATTTGTGACCTCAAATGAAGAAATCAAAAAGTGCAATCGTTTTGAGAATGCCGAAAGCCCGCACAGGATCCGCCTTCGCAGTGGAATCGCGCATCCTGTTTCTCCGGCAACAGAGGGTCATTCTCGACGCTGACATCGCTGAACTTTATGGCGTGCCGGTAAAGGTTCTCAATCAGCAGATCAAACGCAACCGGGAACGCTTTCCTGCGGACTTCGTTTTTCGGCTGACGGCGAAGGAACACGAGAGTTTGAGGTCACAGTTTGTGACCTCAAAGAAAAGCCGCGGTGGGCGCCGGTATTCGCCCTATGCCTTCACGGAGCACGGAGCGATCATGGCAGCGACCGTGCTTAATTCCGAGCGGGCGGTAGAGATGAGTGTCTTTGTGGTGCGCGCTTTTGTGCGCTTGAGGGAGATGCTGGCCACTAACCGCAAACTCGCTGGAAAGATCGACGAACTGGAAGACCGCCTGGACACGCACGATTCCACAATTCAGGACTTGATCGAAGCCATCAAGGAATTGATGACCCCTGCGGATCCTCCGCGCAAGCGTATCGGATTTCAACTTCCGGCGAGCAAGACGAAAGGACTCTAGTAAAGTTTCCAGGGTTGAGGAGGCGGATATAGATCGCGCCAAATTCTTGACTCATCCGGATTTGGCGCCATTCGAGGTTATTCGTTTTTTATTCGCCTCACACCAAAGTTTGTGGTAAGTCTGTAGAGCTATGAGAAGAGCCATCATTCATCTCAAGAAGTCCGATCCCATCATGCGCGCAATTATTGACCGTATCGGGCCGTGCCGCATGCGATTTGGGCGAGCGGAATTTCACAGTCTGGCCGAAGCGATCGTGTACCAGCAATTGAATGGCAAGGCCGCCGTGACTATCTTCAAGAGGTTTGCAGCCCTGGCAGGCGAGCCGCTGACGCCTGAGGGGATTCTCAAATTGAGTGACGACCAAATGCGAAGCGCGGGATTGTCAAAACAAAAATCCGGATATCTCAAGGATCTCGCAGCGAAAACCGCTGCCGGCCTGCTCGACTTTACCCGGCTACCGGAGTTGCCGGATGCCGATGTGATCGAGCATCTGACGAAGGTCAAAGGTATCGGGGTATGGACCGCGCAGATGTTCCTCATGTTCACGCTGAAGCGGGAGAATGTGCTCCCGACAGGCGATTTGGGAGTGCGCATGGCGATGTACAAATACTATCTCGATATGCGGCGGGCGAAGGCGGCGAAGAAGTTCCCCCTTGGGAAGAAGCTTTCAGTGGCGGCTAAGAAAGTTTCAAAGCGAAAGATTAGGCTTCCGACTCCCGAACAAATGGAGAAGATTGCGAAGTGTTGGGAGCCTTACCGCAGCGTCGCTTGCTGGTATCTGTGGCAGAGCATGGACACGAAAACTCTTTGACCACCAGGAGGGGGCGCAAACCGGCGCTGTGTTCCCCGCAGTCTCTGTGTTTAAATGAATGGCGATGGCCGACCTCAAGATTCGCGTGCTCGTGGCCAAACCGGGACTCGACGGTCATGATCGCGGCGCCAAAGTAATTGCCCGCGCATTGCGCGATGCCGGCATGGAGGTGATTTATACCGGTCTACGACAGACGCCTGAGATGATAGTGAGTGCGGCCTTGCAAGAAGATGTGCAGGTAATCGGACTGTCGATTCTCTCCGGCGCGCACAACGCCATCGTGCCGCGTGTAATGGACTTGCTCCGGCACAACAAAATGGACGACGTGCTGGTGCTCGTGGGTGGGATCATTCCGGATCAGGATATCGATGCGCTGAAAAAACTCGGCGTAGCTGCGATCTTCCAGCCGGGCACGGCAATGGATAACATCGTGAAGTTCATTCGCGCGAATGTAAAAGTTGCTGGGGTGACACCGTGAGTCCATTTAAACAGCCGTGACAGCGACGTTTGACCCTGCTCATCCGGATCGCAGCGTATTTTTTATGTCGACTTCAAATCTGACCAGCCTCCGCCAACAGCTCGAGAATACGGTTGGTCCTGCGCCCTGGTATTGGAAGACATTCCCGGCATTTCATTCTGCCTCGGGGCAGCGATTTGCTTGGACACATCACGGCAACGAGGGTCCAGTTGGCCATGTCATTTCGCTATCGCTGGAGCAGGAACCAGATAAGCCTCGATTGGCGCTGAACACATACTGCCGCCCGTTTGTGACCTCAACTGGCTGTTTCGGAATTTGGTGTCCCGAGGGACGCTACATTCGTTTTGCTAGGTTCGATCCGGACCAGCTTCAGGTTTTTGATCTTGCGGAAGTTGCGGGATGGTTCAAGCAATCTTCCGACCGCATCTACTCGAAAACGCCGCCAACGGCGGATTTCGAATTGCCTCTCAGTCTCGCTCCGGGCATGCACAAGATTGATGTCCCGGCAGAACTAGCTCCGGTCGACGAATTGATTGTGCCCACCAGTTACAAGGCGATGTCGAATGACGATCCGGCGTTCGCGCTTTTTGTGCTCTATTTGCAGGCTGGGCTGGTCGAAGTTCTACCACAGAAATGGTTCACCGCGGCGCAGTATCAGGTCGGAAAGCAATGGATTTCCCGAGCTGCGCGCGATCACGAGTCGCATCGCATCTTCGGAGAATGCTTTGGGGTCGGCACATTCCTACTGGAAGAAGATGGCTGCCGGCTGGCAGAGTGGGTCGATAAAAGATCCTGACTGTGCCGGTCTCAGCGTATCGGATAGCCAGCTTCACCCGGAAGCAGTCCGTCGACTCGAATTATCTTCATGCCAGGTTTGACATCCTTGGCGCTCACTAAACTGACGGCGCCAGGAAACGCCATGAGCGCCTCCTTCTGCATGCCGACGGAGGGAACGACTAACGGAACCACATCCGCTTCGCCTCGATACACCTGAGCCGTCCAATATTGCTTATATTCAGCCTCAGACATGCCGAGAAACTTGAGCAGGACGAGTCGCTCACGGCATCCCGGACCGCGCGTAACCAACCTGACAGCCTGGCCACCTGGCCATGAGCGCTTCGTACCAGCCAATATCTTTCGCAAATCCGCGAGGCTGATATTGCTGGTCGGATTGCCGGAGCTCGCCACTACCGCGATGTCGTCAGTCTGTGCCGTGACGAGCGGGGCAAGCAAGGAACTGCCTAGTCCCAGGAGAAGCAGAGCCGCTAATAATTTGACTCTCATGCCGCTCCTGCCTCAGAAAGTAAAAGCCCATTGCAGTTGCAGACCATCCAGGTCCGGCTCGCTGCGGCGTGCTGTGTGGTCGAGCTGAGCCGTAAAGGCCATGTAGTCGTTCACATCGTAGCGGGCGCCGAAAGAAGGCCCAAAACGCAGGCCGACGTCGTTGTAGATCACGTTGTTGGGACTCGCGTTCACATATTGATAACGGAAAGACGGCCGCAAGGGCCCGAACTGCTTCGAAAACTGCGAATAGAAAGCGGGCGTATCGAATTGGAGCGAGCCGCCGATCAGGGCGTGCCGGATCAGAAAACCCTCGTTCAGAAATTCAATGCCGTGAGTCGCGTAGACCGCATAGGCGTTGACGATTGTTTGGCCATAGCGCGCAGACGGGCCCAGACTACCCGCAGGTGGAAGGACCTGAGCGCCGGTAAGAGCGTTCAGGACGTTATTACTGATCTGGTCGTGGTAATAAGAGCTTCCGATTTGCAGTCCACGCAAGGCGTCCGGCCGGGCGAAAAGTCCCACGTTGGTTTGATTGCCGTTGTTCTCATCGGTCAGCAAACCGTCTCCGTTGATATCCGGCCGAATGGTGTCGGAGGATCCATATTCAGCGATGTAGTGCAATCCCAGCTTCCCAGAGGGAATCGCGCCAGTGGTGGAAACGCCGATCGCCTGCGTCGGCAGCAACCCGCCATCGCTGGCGAATTTCATTATGAGCGGACGATCCGCCGTAGTTTGCAGCCACGCCGCACTTGGAAATGCCCAGTTGTAATATCCAATGTTGGTCTGATAGCGGCCTAAGGAGAACTTCGCGTGCTCGTTGTAGTCGTACTTGAACAATAGCCTGCGCAGATTTACGCTGTAGCTCTGCGCGTCGCCCTCCTCGAAAATTATCTCGGAAAGTACGCTGGCTTTGTTGTTGAGTCTTGAAGTAAGGAAGAGACCGAAATCGTCAGTGTAGAAGTTTCCCGCCGACCCAGGAACGAACCCGCCAGTTCCCAACTCCGGCGTCCGCTGGTTGAGCACCTGGTAATCGACTTCTCCGAAGCCGCGCAGCTGGACGCCGTGTACATCGTGCCAATCGCGCGGCAGGGCAGTGGGCATCTGTGGTGGCGGAATTTCTTGTGCCGGCTGCGGCGGCGTGGCCGCTACGGTCGAATCGGCCTCACTCGTGGGTATGGTTTGCGGCTGCTTGGCCTCTAGAATCCTGATCCGCTCCAACAGTTCACGGTCTTGCTGCTGCAACTGCTTCACCTGCTCGACCAGTTGCTCAATCGTTGCCTGATCGCGATCGCCGGAGCCGGAACTGACGCTCTGAGCCGAAATGGGACCAGGAACCAACAGGAACGCGATGAGAACGTAGTAAATCCCAGGCCGGGTTCTCCTCCTGCACACAGACTTCTCCTCAGAAGGAGCCAAGACCTTTGGCGCCTCCGCACTTGACTATCGTCAGGATGGGACAAAAGCATCGCATTACCTTTGGTACGGCCCGATCAAGCTCCGTATTAAATGGCGCGATGTCAGATCGGACCGAACCTGATTTAGCCGGTTGTGGATGAGCTTTGGCGGAGGTTTCGAGAGGATCGAGGTGTGTGTACCTTCCGTTGCGCCTTTCCGTCGGAGTGTTATACCGTAAACATTCCACTCTATTTGCCCATGTCCGATCGCAGCGAAACTCCCGCGCTTCCTATGTCTCAGGCTTCGGGTGTGCTAGCCACGAAGGTCGATCCCACCTCGGCGCGGTTTGAAGCCAACATGCGCTTCCTGGCCGATCTCATGTCACAGGTGCGCAACGAAGGTGAAAAAATTAGCGAAGGCGGTGGCGCCAAGGCCATCGAAAATCAACATGCCAAGGGAAGACTCACCGCGCGCCAGCGCATCGAATCGTTGATTGATCCCGGGAGTTTTTTCGAGCTCGGACTCTACGCGGCGCACGGCATGTACGAAGAGTGGGGCGGCGCCCCGGCCGCGGGGGTAGTGACGGGCATCGCCCGTGTACAGACGCGCATGGTGATGATCATCGCCAATGATGCCACGGTGAAAGCCGGCGCATTTTTCCCCATGACATCGAAGAAGGTGATTCGGGCTCAGAACATCGCCATCGAGAACCGCATCCCTACAATCTATCTGGTGGATTCAGCGGGGGTGTTTCTGCCTTTGCAGGAAGATGTCTTTCCGGATACTGATGACTTCGGCCGCGTCTTTCGCAACAACGCTGTCATGTCCGCCCTGGGAATTCCGCAGATCGCGGCCATCATGGGCATGTGCGTGGCCGGCGGTGGATATCTGCCGGTGATGTGCGATCACGTCCTTATGACCGACGGCAGCGGTTTATTTCTGGCGGGGCCTGCGCTGGTACAGGCGGCAATTGGACAGAAAGTTTCCGCGGAAGACTTGGGCGGCGCCGCCATGCACGCGAGCATCAGTGGCACGGTGGATTTCCGCGAGCCGGACGATCCAACCTGCCTGGCGCGCATTCGCTCGATCGTGGAGAAGTGGGGATACCGGCGTCAATCGCCGTGGGACCGTAAGAAACCCGTCGAGCCCGCGCTGGCTGCGGAGGAAATTTATGGTATTTACGATTCTTCTTCCGCGCGACCTTACGACATGAAGGAGATTTTGGCGCGCGTGGTCGATGGCAGCCGCTTCGACGAGTACAAGCCGGAATATGGCAAGACTGTCATCTGCGGCTACGGACGGATCGGCGGATTCGCCGTGGGCATTGTCGCCAATCAGAAGATGCACGCGCAAGCTACGGACCACGAGGGCCACAAGCGCACTGAGTTTGGCGGAGTGATCTATACGGAATCGGCGGAAAAAGCTGCGCGTTTCATCATGGATTGCAACCAGAATTTAATTCCTCTGGTTTTCTTTCACGACGTGAATGGTTTCATGGTGGGCCGGGACGCGGAGTGGAGCGGCATCATCAAAGCCGGAGCGAAGATGGTGAACGCCGTATCGAATTCGGTGGTGCCTAAAATTACCGTGATCGTGGGAGGGTCGTTCGGCGCGGGACATTATGCGATGTGCGGCAAAGCGTTTGATCCGCGATTTGTTTTTGCGTGGCCAACTGCTCGCTACGCCGTGATGGGCGGCGACTCGGCGGCAGGAACATTGGTTGAGATCAAAGTAAAGCAACTTGAACGCGGCGGCAAGAAATTGAGCGAGGAAGAAAAGAAAGAGCTGTATGAATCGGTAAAGCGCACCTATGACGAGCAGACCGATCCACGCTACGGCGCAGCCCGGTTGTGGATTGACAAGATCATCGACCCAATCGAGACTCGCGACGCCATTACGCAGGCTCTCGAAGCGGCGGCGCTGAATCCTGACGTGGCGGAATTTAAGGTAGGAGTGCTGCAAACGTAAAGAATTGAGTCTTCGGGCGATTGGGGCATTGATCTCAATGAGAATCGCCCAATGGCTCGATCGCTCAATGACCCAATGTCCAACGCCGTCAAACTGATCGAATGTCCGCGCGATGCCTGGCAAGGGCTGAAGGGGCAGATTCCGCCTGACATCAAGCGCGCCTATTTGCAGGCATTGATCAGCGCGGGTTTCAAGAACATCGATGCAGTCTCATTTGTCTCGCCCAAGGCCGTGCCGCAGATGGCGGATTCAGAGGAAGTGTTGAAGGAGCTTGATCCTCCGGATGACGTGGAGATCATCGGCATCGTCGTCAATGAAAAGGGCGCGCAGCGCGCCATCGATACGCGTGCGGTCCACACTCTGGGATTTCCCTATTCGATCTCTGAAACTTTCCTACGCAAGAATCAGAATCAGTCAGCCGAAGACGCGCTCGAAGAACTGGAAAAAATCCAGAAAAAGGCCGACGATGCTGCGCTAGGTGTGGTCGTCTACATCTCGATGGCATTTGGCAATCCCTACGGGGATTTATGGAATGTCGATGAAGTGATTGAAGCCATCTCGCTAATGGAAGTCGACAACCTGCGCATGATTTCGCTGGCCGATACAGTCGGCGTAGCCACTCCGGAACAAATCAGTGAACTGGTGAGCACCGTGATGGAGAAGTACGATTATTTGGAGATTGGTGTACACCTGCAC
>JBAUVJ010000030.1:0-19348 GCA_049583165.1 Candidatus Sulfotelmatobacter sp.
CGTGAGGAGACCGCGGAACTGGGGGAGGCCATCAACCGCATCATGGGTCTTTACAATTTTCTGGTGATGCTGCCGGCGGCGGAATGGCTGGTGCATCTGCGGCCGCCGGGCTTGGCGGAATTTGTCAGAGCCCGAAAGAGAATCGATGCCATAGTTTACCGGATGATCGACGCGCACAGGATCGACGGACGCAGGATCGACGCACGCATTAGTGACGCGCAGCAGCGCGGCGGAGTTGATCGCGGAAGCCTGCTCGACCTTATGCTCGCCGCCTCGCCAGGGAATGACGAGGCGTCCCGGCAATCGTTGCGCGACCAGGTGATTACGATTTTTCTTGCAGGTTATGAAACGGTTGCCAATGCGTTGTCATGGACGTGGTACTTGCTCTCGCAGAATCCCGATTGCGAGGCGAGGCTGCACGGCGAACTCGCCGAGGTCCTGGCGGGGAGGCTTCCGGTTGTCGAGGACATTGCGCGCCTCCGTTACACCGAAAATGTTCTGGCTGAGTCGCTGCGCCTCTATCCGCCGGCGTGGGCGATGGGACGTTATGCGCGGCAGGACTTCGCGCTCGGCGAATATTTTCTTCCGGCGAAAACCACGGTGCTGATCAGCCAGTTCATAACGCATCGCGATCCGCGCTTTTTCCCCGATCCTCTGCGCTTCGATCCTGACCGGTTTACGGCGGAGGGTAAAGCGCAGCGAATCAAGTTCACTTACTTTCCGTTTGGCGCTGGGGCCCGGCAATGCGTGGGAGAGTCGTTTGCCTGGATGGAAGGCGTGCTGGTTCTGGCCACGCTGGCGCAGAAGTGGAAGCTGCGGCTGGTCCCCGGTCATCGAGTGGAGCCGCAACCGCTGATTACTCTACGCCCGAAGTATGGGATGGTGATGGAGATTGAGCCGAGGTGAGATGCAGTCAACCCGCCCGGTTCGGATTTCGTAACAAATCACAATTTATCCAACTAGGTGGTACCAAGCAGGGTATCGTGCGCCATCTCGCGGCTTGGTTTTTTTCAGCGCGAGAATGAAAGGGAACAATGAAAATTAAAGGAGCTGAGTTCCTCCGATCTATAGTCGCCCTGGTCTGCGTCCTGGCCACGGTAAATGCGTTGGCAACTACCTCCACAACCTAAGAGTCGCAAGCTACCTCACAAGCGATCTCACTCGGGAACGCCCAGTTGCTTGGAACGGCAGCTACCGTCGCGCAAGTAAATACGCTAGCCACTACCCTCAGTAGCTACATAACAGCAGCCACGCAAGATGGGACCCTGGCCACCGCGCAAACCAGTCTGCTCAAGTACATTACTGGCCCTGTCAAGAATGGCACCCTAAGTGGGAACCTTGCCTCAGCGTCCTATTCCAGCTTGAAAGCGAGTGGATGGAATGGTACGGAATCCCAAATATCAACCTGGATGAGCACGCTTACCAGCACGCAGTATTCGGAAATGACTGCTTACGTCCAGTCCAGTGGACTAGCATCATTTCTTACGGAAGGGGTGACAGCCCTACAACAGCTAGCGTCGGAAATCGCTTCTAGTCCACGCCATCACGGAACATTCTCTTACGCTAGCTACAATTACATGGGAGCACAATTGCTGCCTGTACTCACACACGACCAGTGCAATGTTCTTACCGGATCGTTCCTTGCCATCCTCGCTATCGGTGCAGCCGCAGCTCTCGGTGGACTTGATCCGCTTGGTGATCTGCTAGGAGCGATCGGGGCATTCGGGTTATTGTACCTGTGGCTCGCTTGCCCGTAGGCGGGAAGGTTTTATGAAGCCATTTAAGCCTGCAGTTAGTGTAGTGATTGGGATATTCACCGCAGCCGTTCCGCTTGTGATCTGGGGAGATGCCGCGCTCAGGCATCGCTCCATCGGCTGCTTAACCTTCACCGGAACTCTCTTATGCTTGATCGTTGGCGGAGGGATACTGCTTCGACAATGGCGTAGACATTTGAGAACCTCTTAGGCGTCGCGCTGCGGTGTGGAGTTATCTCCGACTTCACACCGCGTTTTTTATTCAGACTCCCGGCTGCTGCTGCGCGTACATGCTGGTGACCAGATTAACCAGACGGTCCTGTCGAATCTGCACCCAGGCCGCGTAGTGTTTCTCCGTGGTCTTGATGCTCTGATGACCGAGCATCTTCGAGACTTCCTCGATGGGAATTCCGGCGCTCAGCATCTCGACGGCAAAGGTATCGCGGAGCTGGTGAGAGTGGCCGTCCGGCATACTAGAGTGTTGGAGGCGCGGGTCGGAATCGAACCGACGCATAAAGGTTTTGCAGACCTCTCCCTTACCACTTGGGTACCGCGCCCTCTCATTTGGGAAAGAACATGACCGCTCCCGCATTGTAAATGCTAGTTGTTCAACGCTTCAACCGGCTGAAGGCTGAAGACCTGGGCAAGCTTCGACGAAGATCTGCCGATGATACTTGCCGTCTCGCGGTGAGTGTACCTCATGGACGCGGGGATTTCATCGCCGAACGCGACGGCTCATCGCCTTTGGAATGCGATATGATCCATCGGCGCTTCGTTGCTGGGGAGGAATGGCGGCCCGGGGTTCAGCCAAGGGGGAGAGCAGTCAAAGCTGCGAAGGCCAACGGCTCAACGCTTACGGCCGCTGGCCGGCCTGGTCTTCTGCTAGTTCGCGATCGGCAACAGGGCTTCGCAAGCAGTTTCGCTGGCCACCACAGCGGTGGTTCCAGAGGCCGCCTGCCGAATCACACCATCTTCGAACGCGCAGAAAGACTTGGTACCAGTCTGGCTTGAGATCGGGTGCCCCACGGTGTAGAACATGTTGTTCGCGGTGCCCGATCCAACTGACGGCGTGGCGTTGAAAAAGTAGCCGCTCTTGCCGGAGCCGGCGCTAGCTACCGCCAGCAAGTTGTCGATCAAGCAGCCAGTGCCCGTACCCGGCGTACAAGGTGACGCACCGCCCAGATTTGCCAAAGAGGCTGCAAAACCGATGGTCGGATAAGCCGCGCTGTAGCCGATTTCGGCGGTGACAATGCTACGCTCAGAAGCAGCCGCAGACGAATCGTTGGCTGCCATACGTGCGCGCATCAGGTTAGGAATAGCGATAGCCGCAATAATCAGGATGATGGCCACCACGATCAACAATTCAATCAATGAAAAACCCTTTTGTTTCCCTTGTTTCCGCATTCTAGACGTCTCCCTTAGATGCATAGTCGCATCTCCAGTCCAGATCCTGGTAATTACCGAAGTCACCAGCCAATCAAACGATTGATGACCAAGCGTTTGATTGGATCACAGTTGTGGCGGAAGTCCCAGATTTCAAAAGGTTGTTTAGTCGGGCGCAGGCTCAATAGGCAAACTCAAGCAGCAGAGCCGAGCTTCTTAGAGAGTTTTTGCGGCGAGCCGACATGCCGAGGCACATGATTAAGAGTGACCACATTAAGGTTAGACCGTAGTCATGAGATGGGCACTATCAAACGCAAAGCGTTAGCGTTCCGTAAGGAAGTCTAAACTAAGAAACATGGAGCGGGAGACGGGGGTCGAACCCGCGACATCGACCTTGGCAAGGTCGCGCTCTACCACTGAGCTACTCCCGCTCAACGAGCCTGATTATAAATGACAGGTTGCAGCGGAGCAACGACCGCCCCACAACCCGACATTAGTGCGCTGACCATTGCGGATCTTCTTCCGGCCGGACGATGTGGCCATCGCGCATGTGGATGATGCGATCGCCGAATTTTGCGGCCTCGGGATTGTGAGTGATCATCAGCACCGTCTGCCCGAGTTCCTGATTGGATTGCCGCAACATTTGCAGAACGATATTGGAGTTCTCGGTATCGAGGTTGCCGGTCGGTTCGTCGGCCAAAACGATGGCGGGTTTGTTGATCAGGGCGCGCGCCAGCGCAACCCGCTGCTGTTCGCCGCCAGATAGTTCAAAAGGACGATGGTTCAGGCGTTTCGACAGTCCTAAAAGATCGCAAATGCGCGTGAAGAACGCGGGATCACGGTCGCCGTTGCCGGAAATTTCCTGTGCGATGGCGATGTTGGAGCGCGCATCGAGTGTAGGTAACAGGTTGAACTTCTGGAAGACGAAGCCGATCTTGCGCTTGCGCATACCGGTGCGCTCGGCATCCGAGAGCGTAGCGAAGTCATCGCCGTCCATGACAACTTTGCCGGAATCGGCGCGAGTCAGGCCGCCGAGCAGGTAAAACAAAGTGGATTTTCCGCTGCCTGAGGGGCCGACGACGGTGACAAATTCTCCTTTTTGCACGTCAAAGGAGATGCCACGGAGGGCGGGCACGTCGATCTTTCCCACGCGATAAGTTTTATGTAAATCAATGGCCTCGATGAATGCGCCCATGTCAGCCTTGATCTTACATTACTTGATCTGCGATGACTTGATCCGCGCAACAGGAAGTCACGCGATGAGACCTCAGAGTTCTCGCAGGGGTTGAGCAGTTCGCGGTTCAGGCGACTCCAGCCTGGCGTGGAAGGGATGCGGAGCGCTGCATGCGCTTGGGTCCGCGCTTGCGAACCAGAAGCAAGCGGATGCGTTCGAGCAGGTCGGCCGGCGCATACATTCCTCTGGCTAGAAATACGTCGGCTTGAGAATCGTGATCGTAGGCGCGGACCTTGCTGGAAATGAGAATTGCCGGAACCTGAAGCGACAGAGCCTTCACCGCCGCGATCAGCTGCGGACCATCCATGCCGGGCATCGCCATATCGGTGACGACGAGATCGATGCCGCCCTGTTTGAACCGCTCCAGCGCTTCTTCGCCGCGGGAGTAGCTGGCCACAAGATAGCCGCGGGTCTCAAGCATAACCTTGCGATAGGAAAGCGACTGTTCGTTGTCGTCGACACACAGAATCGTACGCTTGGGTTTCATTCACCGCCCGTAACCGAAAGACGCTGGTTATGAACCGGCGCTGACGGAAATTTCTCTGTTCGTGAAGGATGAAGAGCGAAACGATGCTAACGGCAAAAGAGGAACACTGTAAAGTACCGCGGAAGCAAATGGCAGGAATTGGCCATTGATATTTTTACGATGTTGTGAAGGTCATGATTCTGCAATGCTTCCCGCGCATCGACTAGAGAAAAAGTTCTCCACGCATCACTTCAACCGCGTGGCCGCCGACGCGCACGTTAACTACGCGGTTATCGACGCGCGAGGCACGAACGAAAATCCGGCTGGGGCGTTGCATCTCGAGTCCTTGTTCGATCAAGACGCGCTCCTCAGGTTTGGTTACGCCGTGAGCGAGCATCCAGGCAGCGGAACAACCGGCGGCTGAGCCGGTTGCTGGATCTTCCATGCTGTAGAAGAGCATGCGGGCGTGTAGGCGAGCTTCGTGATCGATGGTCTCACGGGTGACAAAATAAAAAAACTTGCTGCCAGTTTCTTCCAGATATTCGGTGGCGCGCAAGGAGACGGTGTGCAACTTCTTGATGGCCGTCAGCGATTTCAGCGGCGTAATCGTGTAGGGAAGCCCGGTCGATACATTTTCTATGGGGAGGGAGTCGTCGAGATCCTGCACGGGCAATTCCAGAACGCGAGCGACGGCTTCGCGATCATGCCGCATTCCGAAGGTGGGATCGATCTGCGTCATCTCGCCGAACACGGGTTGGCCTGCGGTTTCTTCGAAGCGCACGGGAACGTTGCCGACGTTCAAGGTCAGGGTGATTTCTTTTGCGCCATTCTTTTCTTTGGCAGTATGGCTGGCGCCATTCTCGCCCCGCAGGGCGAATGCCGTGCCCAGCGTCGGATGACCGGCGAAGGGCAATTCTTCCTGCACGGTGAAGATGCGCACCCGAATTCCGTCCTGGTCCTCGGTGGCGGCATCGCCCGGAAGAATGAAGGTTGTCTCGGAAAGATTCATCTCCTTTGCGATCGACTGCATTTCGGCGTCCGTCAGACCGCGCGCGTCGAAGATGACGGCGAGCGAATTACCTTCGAGCGGACGCGAGGAAAAAACATCCCACTGCGCCATGGAGAGACGTCTTAACGACTGACTCATCGAGGTTCACCGGAGCTATAGGGCTCGTACTTAAACACTGATGCGGGCGGCAGGTTTGCGATGCAAGAAAAACATGCTAGCTATGGGCTTGGCGCACCTGTCGCGGGTTGACAAGGGTTTGCGCGGACTCTATGCTGGTTGCATGGTTTGCCATTCCACCCTCGCTGACATGTGCTGTTGCTGTCGCACGTGTTCGCGATCGTGTGGGTAGGGAACCAGAGAATTCTTCTTCTTCCAACCCACCCGATAAAAGCGGGTGGGTTTTGTTTTTGGTCCGTATTAGATCGAGCCAGGCGCACTGAAAAACTTTAGGCCGACGATTTTGAATTCACGAGGAGAAAACAGATGACCACGTTAACGGCAGCCGAGACGACCCACCAGATTCCCCGAATCAACGATACCGCGCCGAATTTCACGGCGGAGACCACGCAGGGCCCAATCAACTTTCACGAGTTCGTTGGCAACGGATGGGCGATTTTGTTTTCCCATCCCAAGGACTTCACCCCGGTGTGCACGACCGAACTTGGATATTTGGCGCGCTTGCAGCCGGAATTCGCCAAGCGCAACACGAAGATTCTCGGCCTTAGCGTCGACCCGGTGAGCAACCACGAAAAATGGGCGGTTGATATTGAAGAGACGCAAGGCGCGAAGGTGAACTACCCGATGATTGGCGACCCCGAGCTCAAGATTGCGAAGCTCTACGGCATGTTGCCTGCAGAGAGCGGAAACACGTCGGAGGGGCGCACCGCGGCGGACAATGCAACGGTTCGCACCGTCTTTGTAGTGGGACCGGACAAGAAAATAAAATTGCAGCTCAGCTACCCGATGAGCACGGGCCGTAACTTCGACGAAATCGTTCGGGTCATCGATTCACTACAACTGACGGCAAAGCACAAAGTGGCGACACCGGCGAACTGGAAGCAGGGTGACGACGTGATCATCGGGGGCAACGTATCGAATGAAGACGCGCAGAAACAGTATCCCGGAGGCTGGAAGTCGCCGAAGCCGTATTTGCGAATCGTGCCGCAGCCGAAGTAAGTTGGCAGTGGTGGACTGACTGCGGTTGTTTTGCAATCTTGACTGTCTCGCTCGTTCGCGCCTATGATTCGCCCGTTCTCGACAGGGCTTGGGAAGCAAAGCCCCTGGGGGAGGGCCGCTTCCCGTTCAACCCTGCTCAGACGTTCGATTGAAAGCCCATCAAGACGGGCGTGCCGTTGGTGGGCTTTCAAATTCCACCACAATTCACATAAGGAAGTCGTAAAGACGTTGCTAGTCTTGCGTCAGTACGGTGGCGCACAAACAGTTGTTAGTTTGTTGCTGAGTTCCGCGCGGGTTCTATGGACAAACAAACGATCCTGAAACTGATAAACGCTCACCTGTCGGAGATTGTTACGGATGAAGACAAAGCCCGCGAGTGCTCACAGTTGATGGGGGATTATCTCAAGGCAGCGCAAAGCGGCGATGTTGCTATCGGAAAGCAACTTGAAAAGAAGAAGCATGGCTAGATGTTCACCTGCCCCCATCTCAATGAGTCCATCGGTTGTCGCGTTTGCAGAAAGAGTAAGATTCAATACAATCTTCGCCTGCCCCTTGATTACGATGGAAGCGCATGCGGTCCGGTGATCGTCCCGGTCTTCAAAACCGGCGGGCGGCGGGTCACCCCGTCACCGATGGGTTCGACTCCCATCCGCTTCCGCCAATCTTCAATACTTAAGCATCTTTCCTCGCCGTTTCTGTGCCATTAAGCGCAAGCCGTGGCATTTTTCCGCTCGCGGCTAAAGGTTCCGCAGAACAACCTCTAAAGGGAATACAATCGTGGCAATGAAGTTTCCTGGAATCTGGCCGACGGGATTAAGGGGCGTGGCCGATGGAAGCCGACACCGTTACAAAAGTCAAGATTTCGATCCTGAATACCGAAATGGATAACCTCCACTTTGCCAACGGGGTGTATTGGAAGCGGGGCATAGCCGGGACTCTCGAAGCGAGAGCCGAACACAAGCGTAGACAAGACCGGTTGGAAGAAGTCCGCGCTGAACTTTATAAACTACAAAAGTCAGCGCAATGAATAAGCAAACTGAAGGCTAGCTGTTCCGGTTAGCCAGTGATGTCATTTTGTTGCCAGAGGGCCTCTTTGGTTTCCGAAAGAGAAACGATATAGCCTAAGTCGTCCCGCTGGCGGGGGGACGTTGTCTGCTGGATTTCAGACATTTTGACGATCCGGACAATGCGACCTTGTTGTTGTGTCAGCCGATTGCTGACGGTGTCTCCTACCTGAAGCACAGTGGCCTTCTTCACGCTTCAAAATTGCAGCAGATTCATGCGTCAATCACCATCGGGTATCGTCCCTAATCGTTCTCTTAATTATTACGCAGTGTCCATACAGCAAATCCTGTATTCCAGGTGAGGAGGCATAATCGTTTTTCTTATGCCGCGTAGCGGTAACAAGAGTGTCTAGCGGGTCCCGCCTCGCCTTTACATCTTCAAGGCTTACAGATCGCAAATCACTCACGCCCAATCGATCATCTCTGCTCGTTGGACAATCCCTTTCCTCGATTTCATCAAGCTGGCAAATGAAGTTTGGCTGATACAATTTGCATCGGGGGTCCATACCAAATGACTGAAGAATCCGGGATTGTGGTGCATTTGAAGAAAGAGCATGAGAGGCTGATGAGGGAAGTACGGGGCGTAAGTGCCGCGCTGGCGGCGTTCGGAGCGGCCTACGGAAAACAGAACGGCGCCCGGGGCACAATGTCGGCTGCCATGCGCGCTAGGATTTCGGCGGCCCAGAAAGCGCGATGGGCGAAGGCGAAAGCCAGCGGTGGGCAGGCACAAAGCGCTGTGAGTGCGCCGCCCAAGAAGCGGCCCGTGTCAGCCGCTGCGCGGAAGAAAATGGCGGCAGCCCAGAAAGCAAGATGGGCGAAGGTAAGAGCGCTGAAGAAGTCAGCTTAGTTAACAAAGTCAGGCATTTCAAAATTGAGAAACGGGGCGTGAGGGTTCCGCCTCGTTTCTTATTTGAGCTTTTACTTGGGCCTCGACTATCTAGGCACCGAAGAGTCGGGCGGGCGCGCTCACGCCAGGTTGTAGGCAGGGCGGGCGAGTCCTGAACGAAGGTTATTGAGTGGAGCTTTAATGCGTACTGGTTGCATCCTTCTTTGAAAATGGGACGCTCCGCCGGTTGTACATGGCCGAAAGTAACGCTGGATGAGGCGTGGTTTGCCGCTAGCATCTAGGTGGGCCGCGCCGTCGCTCGATGCGCTGCACAAGAGGACATTTTATGGGCACAAGGTGCAGCGTTCTATTTGCTTTTGCGGGCGCGATTTCTCTGGCCGTGGGAACTGGCTACGCACAGGATTCGCCGTCGCTGGGCGACCTGGCACGGCAGCAGCGGCAGCAAAAGGAACAAGCAAAAACTGCGGCGGGCAAGGATGCAAAGCCGGCCAAAGTGATTACGAACGAAGAGATTCCCGGGCACGCGGCGTTGGCTGCAGGGTCAGTGACCAGTGGGCAGGAAGAGGAGACGGCGCAGGCGGAGTCTTCGAGCGGTGCGAAACAGCCGGCCGAACATTTGCCGGCAGAGAATTGGAAGTCACAAATTCTGGCGCAGAAAAATCAGATTGCCGGGCTGCAAAGCCAGATTGCCCAGCTCGACGAGTCGATCCGATTTGCTCCGGCGAACTGCGTAGCCAATTGCGTGTCATGGAACGAGCATCAGAAGCAAAAGCAAGATCAGGTCGAGCGGATGCAGGCTCAGCTGGACGACCAAAAAAAACAGCTGGACGAGATGCAGGAGTCGGCGCGCAAACAGGGCTATAGCAGCGCGGTTTACGATCCGTAGAGTTTTTTTCTCTTCCTTCAAAACTGCCGTCCGTGCGAAATTAGTTGCATGCCACTGGTCGTCCGTCCCTCACGCATTCACGCGGTAGGAGTTTTCACCACCGCGCCCATTCGCAAAGGCGTCCGCGTTGTGGAGTATTCGGGGCCGCGGCTTACACCGGAAGAAGCCAACCGTTTGTATGACGGCGCGCCGCGCACTTACCTCTACGGGTTGGAAGACGGCAAGACCGTCATCGACGGCGAGGGCATGGGCGCTTACCTGAATCATTCCTGCGACCCGAACTGCGAAATCGATGAAATCAAGAATCGGGTGTGGATTTTGGCGCTGCGCGATATTGCGGCCGGCGAGGAATTGCTCTGGGACTACAACCTCTACGACGACGATGATCCCGCACCCTGTCATTGTGGCTCGCGCAAGTGCCGCGGGACTATGTATTCGCGCGAGTGGATGGCTAAGCTGCGGCGCCGCGAGGCGCGGAAACAGAAAGCAAAAAAGAATCACTTCGGGGAAAAATTAAAGCGCGCCTCGTAGTCATAGATATAGAGAAGCGCGCCGAGAACTCTGTTTGGAATTGCTTGCTTAGGCTCCTACCTTGCGGCGACCAATTCCTCAGTTCTCTGCCCGGATAGACTGATTTCATCTTCATCGTCCTTAAGCGCAGTGTGCGTTTTCGCTACCAGCATGTAGATCGAAGGCACGACGAAAAGCGTGAAGACAGTGCCGATGATCATGCCGCTGACCAGCATGATACCGATGCTGTTTCGCGCTCCGGCGCCGGGGCCCCTCGCGAAAACCAAGGGGAGATGGCCAAAGACGGTGGCGGCAGTGGTCATCAAGATCGGCCGTAGTCGCGTGCTGGCTCCGCCTATGACCGCCTGCAGCTTACTCAGGCCGGTTTCCTGCAAGTGGTTGGCGAATTCCACCATCAGAATTCCGTTCTTCGAAATCAGACCGACTAGTGTAATCAAGCCCACCTGACTATAGATGTTCAGCGTGGTAAAGCCGAGGAACGAGAACATCAGCGCGCCCGAAATGGCCAAGGGCACGGAACCAGCGAGAATGATGAAAGGATCGCGGAAGCTCTCGAACTGTGCAGCGAGTACGAGATAAATCAAGACCGCCGAAAGCAGGAACGTTCCCAGGAACTTGCTGCCTTCGACGCGCAGCTGACGAGACTCGCCAGCGTAGTCGACC
Organism: Candidatus Sulfotelmatobacter sp.; assembly: GCA_049583165.1. Taxonomy (GTDB): domain Bacteria; phylum Acidobacteriota; class Terriglobia; order Terriglobales; family Acidobacteriaceae; genus Sulfotelmatobacter. The sequence continues at coordinate 11,014 of JBAUVJ010000030.1, forward strand.
GTGAAACCCTGCGGCAATACCTGCTTGGCCGTGTCTTCCAAAAATGTCAGCGCTTGATCGAGTGGAACGTTGGGCGGAATCACGCCCTGGATGCGCACCGCATTCAACTGCTGAAATTTGTTCAGAGATCGCGGTTCGGTGGTCGTCTTCAGAGTGGCGAAGGTTGAAAGCGGCACCAGTTGGTTCGATGAACCCTTCACATAGATGTTCTCAAGTTGCTCCGGCGTAAGCCGGTCAACCCGCGAAAGCTGTGGAATCACTTTGTAGCTGCGCCCCTGAATGCTGAAGCGGTTCACATAGTTGCCCCCGAGCATGGTATTAAGATCCTGGCCAGCCTGGCTCAAATCCACGCCTTGGGAGCGGAGTTTATCGCGGTCGAAGACGACCTCGGTCTGCGGCTGATCGAATTTCACGTCGGTGTCGAGAAAGATGAATTTGCCGCTGGCCATGGCCTTTTGCCCAATCTTCTGGGCCAGTTGGAGGACTTGCTCGGGCTCGGCCGCGGACACGATTGCGAAATCCACCGGAAAGTTGCCGCCGCCGGGAAGCGGTGGAGGAGTCAGCGGAATCACGCGGATACCGGCAATTTTCGACAGCTTTCCCGCCGACTCCACAAGCAGTTGTTGCGTAGTCTTGGTGCGCTGGCTCCAAGGTTTTGTGACCATGCCGGCAAAGCCGCCGCCGGCGTTCGTCAGTTCGAAGATACTCTGGGTCTCAGGAAACGAATGGTAAACGTCATAAACTTCCTGGGTGAATAAGTTGGTCTGGTCGAGCGTGGCGTTGGCCGAAGACTGAATCACGCCGAAAACCACTCCCTGGTCCTCGGTAGGCGCTAGTTCGTGCTGCGAGAACATGTAGAAGGGAACCATCAGTAGCGCGACGATAATCCACAAGGTGAGCACGACCGGGCGATACCGCAAGGTTCCCGTAAGAAGACTGGTGTAAAGGTTTCGTACGCGGTCGAAGCCGCGGTTGATGATGCCGGCAAATCCTTTTTCCGAATCGCCGGACCGCAGTAGCTTCGATCCCATCATGGGCGAGAGTGTTAGCGCCACAACACCAGAAACCACTACTGCGCCGGCCAGCGTGAAGGCGAATTCACGGAACAGAGAGCCGGTCAATCCACCCTGAATTCCGATGGGAGCGTAGACCGCCGCCAAGGTGATGGTCATGGCGATGATGGGGCCGACCAATTCGCGGGCAGCGTCTTCAGCCGCCTTAAACGGGGTCTTGCCCATCTGAAGGTGGCGTTCGACATTCTCCACCATAACGATGGCGTCATCCACCACAAGGCCGACCGAGAGCACGATCGCCAGCAAAGTGAGCAAGTTGATGGTGAAGCCGAAGAGCAACATTAAGAAAACCGCGCCGATCAGCGAAACCGGAATCGCGATGACCGGAATCAGCACCGAACGGAACGAGCCGAGGAAGAGGAAAATCACTACGACAACGATCAGCAGCGTTTCCGTCAGAGTGTGCAGCACTTCATTGATTGCGTCTTGAATGTACTCTGTCGAGTCGTATGGAATGCCCAGCTTCATTCCCGTCGGCAACTGCTCCTGAATTGCAGGCAATTCCTTGCGGACTTGTTGAATTACTTGCAGCGAGTTTGCCGTGGGCAGCACCCATATGCCGACGAAGGTTGCGGTCTCACCGTTGAACTTTACATCCTGATCGTAGTTTTCGGCGCCCAGCTGAACGTCGGCGATTTCGCCCAGACGAACCACCACGCCATTGGCTTGCTTTACCACCATCTGCTTAAAGTCGTCAGGAGTGCGCAGATCGGTGTTGGCGATCAGGTTCACGGAGACCATCGAACCCTTGGTGGCTCCAAGCGCAGACAAGTAATTATTTTTCGCCAAGGCATCGTTTACGTCTGAGGGAGAAATGCCGCGCGCGGCCATCTGCTCAGGCTTGAGCCAGATCCGCATGGCGAACGTACGATTGCCCAGAATGTCGGCGCGCTGCACGCCGCTGACGGCGCTCAGTTTGGGCTGGACCACGCGGGTCAGATAATCGGTGATCTGGTTCTGATCCAGGTTGCTGGAAGAAAATCCGATATACATGGCGGCGAACTGTTGGTCCGCCGTTTCCAGATCGATGACCGGAACCTGCGCTTCGGGCGGCAGGTCATTCTTTACCTGCTGCACCTTGGCTTGCACCTGCGTAAGGGCTGCCGTGGTGTCGTAGTTCAACTTAAGGTGAACCGTGATCGTGCTCAACCCCTGCGCGCTGGTCGACTCCATGTAATCGATGCCGTCGGCGCTGGCAATCACTCGCTCTAAGGGCGTAGTGATGTAACCGCGCACCAGGTCAGCGTTAGCGCCCACATACACGGTCGAGACCGAGATCACCGAAGTATCGCTGCGCGGATATTGCCGGACACTTAAAGAGCGAATGGCATACAGACCGGCGATGATGATGACCAGGTTGACTACGATCGCCAGTACCGGACGCTTTACGAATAGATCAGTAAACTTCATGGAAACTCCTCACCCAGGTCTTCCAGTTCGACTCTTCCGCTAGCTCTCGTCCGGTTTCGGATTTGGATTGTCGCCGGGTTGCACGGTGTTGTTCACCAGAACCGGAGCCGCATTCCGTAGCCGGAAAACCCCCGCGCTGACCACTTCATCGCCGGGATTGATTCCGGATGTGATCGCAACCTGATCTCCGCGGCTACCTTCGATCTTTACCACTTGCTGCTTCACACCCTTATATTTATTGCCTTTCGGATCTGTCATTTCGCTTACGACGTAGACGGAATCGCCGTAAGGGGCGTAGTTGATGGCCGAAGCCGGCAGAGGAATCACCTGGCGCGGTTTTCCTAAAGGCAGCTCCACTTGCACGAACATGCCGGGGCGCAGCTTGTCGGATTTATTTTGAAAGGTCGCTTGCACTTGTATATTGCGGGTGGTTTCGTTGACCACCGAATCGAGAGCGGTAATTCTGCCAGTAAAGCCCATGCCAGGTAGGTCCGCGTTGGTGACGTTCACACTGTGGCCGATCACAATCTTGGGTTCGTCCTGTTGAGGCACGCCGAAGTTCACATAAATAGGATTCAGTGCCTGCAAGGAAACAATAGCCTGCCCCGCGGCCAGATACTGTCCTAGACTTATCTGGCGAATCCCTAAAATTCCTGAGAACGGAGCGTGGATGGTCTTGCGCGCGATCTGAGCCTTGATATCGCCGACCTGCGCTTCGGTAGCTTTCTGCTGGGCGGCGGCGTTGTCGTACTCCGACTTGGAAATAACTCCTGCCTTCTCCAGTTGCTCCGAACGACCGTATTGAATTTTGGCGAGATCGCGCTGGGCTTCCAGGTTGGCCAGCTGCGCCCGTTCCTGTCGGATATCTAATTCCACCAGAATGTCGCCCTCTTTCACCGCTTGGCCGGATTCGAAGTGGATCTTATCGACAGTCCCCGGCAAGTCGGCCCCCACAGTGACGCCTTGAATGGCCTCCGCGGTGCCGATCACCTCCAGCGTCGATGGCCAGGTCGTCTGCTTGGCAATCACAGTGGAGACGGCGGTAGGCGGAGGCGCAAAACTTGCGCCCATTGCTATGGCCGTCTCGATCTGGCGGTATTTCAGAAAACCGAGGCCACTCAGAAGCGCGGCCACGACAACCAGCATTAAAATAAATCGTTTCGCCATTTATTCTCCGAAGAAGCAACAAAAACATTCAAACTATGTTTTATCGTACGACCGGCAGCACCGCCCCAGCAGTTATTGACATATCGATTTCCCGGATCATGGAAAAGATTCAGTTTTGGCCTGGTTTGGCCGCTAATAATTAAGTTGAGATCATTTGCTTTATTCCTGCGGGGACCTCAGATCCGAACCTTTCTCTGTACCTCTATAATCCTTAGACGAACGGAGAGCTGTGAAATCGACGTTTGGGTGAAATTTTTAGGGCAAAATGTTGCCGAGCGTTAGAAGTAAGAGTGCTTCTAGACCATGCGAGGGACCAATAACGGAAAGGTACTCGCTCCGGCCCCATCCCCTGCCGCATGCTCGCCGCCCGACATATGTAACCATAAGGTTACGCGTAAGGCGAAGTCAAGCGGTCTTGCTGGGAGCTTCTAATCTTTTTCTAATCCAGTTACCGTCAAAATCCAGTCCAGCTCTACCGAGCCTTAGCGACTCCATCATGCTTCACTCTGCTACATTGTTGCCCTATGGAGCAGAACTCATCTCATTCCTCCCGGGGCTTCGCCAGTGACAACAATGCCGGCGTGCATCCCGAGGTTTTAGAGGCAGTTACTCGAGCGAATCAGGGGCATGAGGTTGCTTACGGAGACGACCCATATACCCGTTCGGCGGTCAAAAAGTTCGAAGAGCATTTCGGCCAGGATATTGCAGTTTTTTTCACTTTCAACGGGACTGGAGCGAATGTTCTTGGTTTGCAGGCTCTGACCCGATCTTTCGAGTCCATACTTTGCAGCGACTACGCTCATATCTACACCGACGAATGCGGCGCGCCGGAAAAACATACCGGCTGCAAGCTGATTCCGCTGCCGCACCAGGCGGGTAAGATCACGCTCGATTCCGTCCGCCACGCCTACCACGGGATCGGCGATCAACATCACTCGCAGCCTCGTATTATTTCGATTACCCAAGCTACCGAGATGGGAACCGTATACCGTCCGGAAGAAATTCAGGCGCTGGCACGCTTCGCCCACGAGCGTGAAATGTTCCTGCACATGGATGGCGCGCGGATCGCCAACGCGGCCGCCTTCCTGGGACAAAATCTCCGCCAGGCCACGCGCGAACTGGGGGTCGACGCGCTTTCTTTCGGAGGCACGAAGAATGGGATCCTGGGCGGCGAAGCGGTAGTGTTTTTCCAGTCCGGGCTCGGCCAGGACTTTCTTTACCTGAGAAAGCAGAGCATGCAATTGGCGTCGAAGATGCGGTTTATTGCCGCACAATTCGAGGCTATGCTCACGGACGACCTTTGGCGGCGCAGCGCCGAACACGCCAACCAGATGGCCCGCCTGCTGGAAAAAGAAGTCAGCCGCATTCCAGGAGTGAAGGTGGCGTGGAAGGTGGAAGCCAATGGCGTGTTCGTGCAGATCCCCCGCCAAGCGATTGAGAAGATTAAGCAACAGTATTTTTTCTACATGTGGATCGAGGAAGAATCGATTGTGCGCTGGATGTGCTCCTTCGATACCGAGGAAGAGGATATCCGCAAGTTCGCGGAAGTTGTTGCGGACGCGATGAAGGGGTGACCGAGGTTAGTCGGCAGCGCGGTTTGCGATTGCTTTTTGCCCCGTTTTTAGACTAAATTGGCGCATCTACCAGTGTGCGAGCATTCAGGCGGGCCGTTTAAAAACCGTCATGTAAAGACCGTCGGTTGAAGATTGTCGTTTAAAAGCCCAGGAGTCTGTTGATGAGCCGGAAGTGGTTCAGCATTATTGCCCTTACCGCCGCGGCGATCTCGCTGCTCAGCGTTGCCAGTTGCGGAGATCCACAGGAGTTGCAATCCATTACCATCCAGCCTGCGACTGAAACGTTCGGCGCCTCCGATATTCCCGTTATCGAGAACGCTGGGGCGCAGGTGCAGCTTAAAGCGTACGGGAATTATCTTCACCCTCCCGTCACCAAAGATATTACGAATCAGGTGACCTGGTTCTCCAATACCCCGCAGATGTTTACTGTGAACTCCACTGGCCTGCTAACTGCCACTGGCGCGGTTTGCGGAAGCACGCTGGTTTTAGCGACGGTAACCACCAATGCCGATGGATCGGGTGTGTCCTCGTCGGGCGCGGTGGTGACCGGCAATATGACCGCGAGCGTCGTGTGTTTCGATGGCACCAGCAGCGGTGGCGGAGGCGCGGAACCTACTCTGACTGTTAACTTTTCCGGCAGCGGCACTGGAACTGTAACCAGTTCGACTTCAGGTTTCAGTTGCGCCAGCACGGCAGTCAGCTGCGTCGATAGTTTTCCCAGCGGAACAACGGTTACCCTGGCTGCCACTCCGATTGCTCCCGCAACATTCGGAGGTTGGTCTGGCGGCAGTTGCACGGGCACCTCAACGTGCGTTCTTCTGTTGCAGACCGATACGATCGTAACGGCCGCGTTCAATTGAGCCACGCTGAATACGCCTGGGCGGCTTTTCCTTCCTTATCATTCCTCTTCATCCAGCAATTTACTCAACGTGGGCTTATGCTTCGCCGGATTTTTCTTCTTATGCGGCACTACCTTCCCTGCCGGGGGCGCGCCCATGCGCTCCCGCGCCAATTCTTTTACGGCTTGCACGGCTCGGAACTGTTTTACTTTTTTCTTGCGCGCCATACATTAATGTCGTCGTCAACATCGTGTCATAGCCATCTTGCTTATTAACATCTTGCCATAGCTTTGGATGCCACAAAACTGCAATAATGGTGGTTCGCCGTTGGCTCGGCCGGTGGTTGCGTGACAGATTGTGCGCAGAGCCCGGCCAGCGACTGACAACTAACTATGGAAGAGCGCGATTTTTTTGACGAACGCACCGAGAAAAAACCCGCAACCTTAAATTGTCCCCACTGCCACCAGCCCGCCGAGTATGAAGTCACTTGGGTAGTGCGCACTAAAAAGCGGCAGCTCGGCGGACGCGCCGATGAACGCGACCGTGCCCGCTTCGCCAAATTTCGCACTTATATGGTCCGCAAAGACGATCAGATGGCCTGCAAGAACCTGCGCTGCCGCAAACGCTTCGAGCTGACCGGACAGTCCACGGTGATCACCGATTAGTTTTGCCTGAGTTTGAGTTTTCCGCGCTGCCGCCCGGGCTGCCGCGGGTAAGGAGTGAGCTTTGAAGATTCTGGTTTGCATGAAGCAGGTGCCGCAGAAGGATGCGCCGCTCAAGCTCAATGAAACTGGCGCTTGGATTCGCGAAGACGTTTCCTACGAGGTGAACGAGCCGGACGCTTACGCTCTCGAAGAGGCTTTGCGCCAGAAAGAGAAGCACACCGGGGAGGTGGTGGTCATCACCTCCGGCCCGGCCCGTTCCCAGCAGGTGCTGCGCGAGGCTTTAGCGAAGGGCGCGGATCGCGCCATCCATCTTGAAGATAATGCGTTTGTTGGACTCGATGCCTTCAATACGGCGAAAGCCTTCGCGGCCGCCATCAAAGACGAAAAATTCGATCTGATTTTTACCGGCCTGCAATCGGACGATTACGGCTACGCGCAGACCGGCGTGATTCTCGCCGAGTTGCTGGGCTGGCCGCACGCGACCATCATCATGCAGATTGAAAAGAACGACGCCGGGATTCGGGTGAAGCGCGAACTTGAAGCTGGGTTCTTTCAGTTCGTCGACATGCCGCTGCCCGCGGTGCTCACGATTCAGTCCGGCATCAACAAGCTACGCTACGCCACGCTGATTGGAATTAAGAACGCCAAGAACAAGCCGCTGCGAAAGGTGGCGCTGGCTGAAGTGCAAACGGCCATTGGCGAAAATCTGCAGAAGATCGAACGCTTGTATGTTCCGCAGAAAACGAAAAAGACGGAGCACATTGAGGGCTCGCCGTCGGAGATTGCGAAAAAGCTTGTGGATAAACTGCGCAACGAACTGCGTGTGTTGTAAATGAGCGTGCGGGTTGAGCGTTGCGCGAGTTGAATGAAGATCGAATTACTTTCACCTAAGGATTTCGTGACGTGAGCCTTTCGTCCCAATCATCGCCCTCCCAAAGTTGGAATGCGTCTGGCTACGCTGCCAACGCTCACTTCGTGCCTGCACTCGGGCAGCCCGTGTTGGATTTGCTCCAGCCGCAGCCCGGCGAGCGAATTCTCGATCTGGGCTGTGGAGATGGAGTCCTCTCTGAAAAACTGGTCGCGCTTGGCGCGAGGGTAATCGGTGTCGACAATTCTCCAGATATGATTGCCGCCTGCGGGATTGATGCGAAAATAATGGACGCTAGATCGCTAACGTTTGAGAACGAATTCGACGCGGTCTTTTCCAATGCCGCGCTGCACTGGGTGAAGGACGATCCGGACGCACCGATCGCCGGCGCATTCCGCGGCTTAGTGCCGGGAGGAAGGTTCGTTGGGGAATTAGGCGGCCACGGCTGCGTCGCCGCGATCACGGTTGCGCTGACAGTCGCGCTTGAGCGCCGGGGCATTCCGGATGCGGCTTCGTGGATTCCGTGGTATTGTCCGACCGTCGACGAATACGAAACGCGTCTGCGGCGGGCCGGGTTCGTGCCCCAGAGTGTGCAATTGATTCCCCGTCCGACACCGTTGCCGACCGGAATGCGCGGTTGGTTAGAGACATTCGCCAATCCATTTTGCACCGCTCTTGCGCAGGCCGCTCCTACGCAGAACGACCGCGACGATTTTCTTGACGAAGTCACGGCTTTGCT
>JBAUVJ010000031.1:0-15347 GCA_049583165.1 Candidatus Sulfotelmatobacter sp.
CTCCCGCGCAGAGCAAGGTTCAGTTTGTGGATGTGACGAAAGAAGCGGGCTTGATCTCTAAATCTATGAGCGATCCAGCGAACGCTGCAGAGGCCGGTGCGTGCTTCCTCGACTATGACAACGACGGTAAGATCGATCTCTTTCTCTCTGACAACGGAGCGCAGGGAGGCGTATCCCTCTACCACAATCTAGGAGACGGTAAGTTCGAAGATGTGACCAAGCAGGCCGGGTTAAGCCCAACAATGCACGGGGGAGGTTGCACTACTGGGGACTACGACAACGATGGTTTTACTGACATCGCAGTCACGGTCAATGCAGAGGTGAGACTTTTTCATAATGAAAAGAACGGTACGTTCAAGGATGTCACTGCAACCGCGGGCCTTTCGGCTGTTGATATCGGCGGGATCGCAGGGCTTAGGACCGCTGGAGGAGCAAGCGCTTTAACTTTCATCGACTACGACCACGACGGTGATCTGGATCTCTTCACGACATGCTCTTCTGCTTTATGCAACTCCGCCGGTGCGCCCAATGAGATGTGGCGTAACAATGGAGATGGGACTTTCACGAAAGTTACGCGTGAGACGGGATTAGCCGGTGGAGTCGACGGCGGTAACGGTGCTATCGGAACTGACTACAACAATGACCGGGCGGTCGATATCGTTGTGCCCGCTGGCGGGGTTGGCATAGGCTCGCCCAGTTCAGCGACTATTTTTGTCAATCCCCGAGAAGGAAGATTTGTTCACCTGAGTGCAATCCATCCCATTACCCCGAATCCAACGGTCGGAGTCACAGTTCTTGATTTCGATCATGATGGCTGGATGGACCTCGCCTTTACGCACAAGAAATCACCAGGTCTGACACTCTGGCGCAACAATCACGGCAAGTCCTTCGAACAAGTAAAGCTCCCGGAGACCAACTGGGTCCGCGCCTACGGTGTTGCCGCCATCGATTACGACAACGACGGCTGGGTCGATCTGGTTGCCGTTGGCGAAACCAAAGAAGGCAAGGGCGAGGTACGCCTGTTCCGCAATCTCGGGGCGGACGGGTTCAAAGACGTCACCGCCGATGTTGGTCTCGATAAAATTCAACTCAAAGAACCGCGCGCTATCATCACAGGGGACTACGACGGCGACGGCGCGACCGATCTTCTGATCACGCAGAATCACGGGCCTGCCGTTTTGTTGCGTAATGAAGGGGGCAATCAGAATCACTGGCTGCGCCTTTCGCTCAAAGGACTCGCCGATAACAAGAGCGCCATCGGTACCAAGGTTGAAGTGTTCGCGGGTGGCAATCGACAGAAGTTTGAGATCGCCGGTTCCAACGGATATCTTGGACAGAATTCTACTGACATTGTGGTCGGCCTAGGCGATGCGAAGGAGGCCGACGTCGTGCGCATGTTATGGCCAACCGGAGTGTTGCAGGACGAGATTAATGTTGCCGGCGATAAGCAACAGAACTTTACAGAGATGGATCGCCGGGGCAGCTCCTGTCCCACTTTGTTTGTATGGAATGGCGAGCGCTACGAGCTTGTGGCCGATATGCTGGGTGCTGGCGTGGTAGGGCACTGGGTTGGCCCCGGGCAGCGCGACGTTCCCCGGCCGGTGGAATACATCAAGATCGACCGCAATGCGATACGCGAAAAAGATGGCAAGCTGAGTTTCCGTTTCATGGAGCCTCTGGAAGAGGCGGTTTACCTCGATCAGGCACGCCTGCTGGCCGTGAATCACCCCGCGCCGGTTGATGTTTATCCCAATGAATATTTCGCATCCAACCCACCGTATCCTGAATTCAAAGTAGTGGTGAGCAAGAGCGAAGATGCGCGTCCACCGGCGGGCGCGTGGGATGAGCACGGCCACGATGTTTTGCCGGATCTTTTGGCGCACCGTTACTTCGGGGATTTTGCTTTAACTCAATTCCAGGGCTTTGCCAAGCCGCACAGTCTGGTGCTCAATCTCGGTGAGCCCTATCGAGTTGGACCATTGTGGCTGCTGCTGCATGGCGAGGTCGAATATTTCTCGGCGAACAGCATGTACGCGGCTTCGCAGGCGGGGGTGCACGCGATTTCTCCGTATGTGGAAGCGCTCGTTGGAGATGAGAAAAATGGGAATGGGAAGTGGGTGCGCGTGATCGATGACATGGGATTTCCTGCTGGTGGCCCGCGGACTATGACTGCCGATCTCAGCGGCAAGCTGCCGTCGGGCACGCGGACGATTCGCATCAGCACCAATTTGCAGATTTATTGGGACAGCATTCTTGTGGACCGGACAGAACAAGTGGCGCCGGCGTCTCGCCGGCTTTCGGAAGATCCGTCAGGATGCCGACGCACCAATGTATGCCTGACGTCCGTTCCGCTGGTTCGCGCGGACCTCGGCTTCCACGGGTTCCCGCTGAAGATCGAAGGTACGCCGCCGGGGAACGTGCAGTACATCTACGAGAAGGTCAGCGCCACCGGGCCCTATACGCGTCCGGCGGGAACTTACACGCGCTACGGAGATGTGTTGCCCCTGCTCACCGGCCTCGACGACGAGTCAGTTGTATTCGGCTCCGGTGACGAGGTTCGTCTCGACTTCGATCCATCGCAGTTGCCGCCGCTGCCTAAAGGCTGGGTGCGCGATTATTTTTTCGCGGCGAACGGCTATGAGAAAGATATGGATTTCTACGCCGCCGAAGGAAACTTTGTAGCGCCGCTTCCGTTTCTCAGAATGGGCGACTACCCCTATCCGGCGGGTGAAACGTTTCCGCTGGATAACGCGCACCTGAACTATCTTCTCGAATACAACACGCGCCAGATGTCCGGAAACGAGCAGCGCGGGTACTGGTTCGACTACGGTCCCTCAAAGTAGACAGTAGTTGCCCCTAGAAGTGGCCCGGCCATTTACGAGTTCCGTGGAGAAACGCGACGATTTCGACGCTATCACGACGGACTCGATATGCTATAAGGAAGGGCGTTGGGACGAGCACGAGTTCTCTCGTTCCAGGGACGCGGCCAGGACGGCCCATCTCTGGCTGGTTCTCCAGCAACTCCACCCCTGAGAAGACGCGCTCCAACATTTTGTCCGCTGCAGTCGCCGAGCTCTCGCGGGCCCAGTATTCGTAGGCGGCTTGTAGGTGCCGTGCCGCACGCCGGGTCCAAACAATGTTCATGTAGGATCTTGTTATTTTCGGCGACGCCACTTGGAAGCCATTGCTTTAACGCTGCGGTGATCCATAACCTGGCCGGCGGCGGCTTCAGCGACCCCGGCTTCAATCTGGCCGAGATGCCACTGTTGCGTCTCCAGATATGCTTGCACGGCCTCACCAAGCAGATAAGTGCGGTCGCGGTCCATTGAATCAGCTAATGCGTCCAGCGCCGCTACTTTGTCGGATTCGAGACGGAAACTGACAGTCTGTTTCTCCATAATCTATTATAATACACCATGTTATGAGCGCGACAGTGGGTCGGTGACTGAGAATGACAGCTGCCTCGCCGCGATGTAGGAATTGTATAAAATCGTTTTAATATTGACAGTTTCGCCCTCCGCATAATTCAATAGGCGGACTCATGGAATCCAAGCCCGCAGTCTCCGAGTCGTCCGCCCCTCGTCTTCGCCGCACGCTCACGCTTTGGGATTTGATTCTCTATGGCGTAATTGTCATTCAGCCGGTTGCACCCATGTCGGTGTTTGGTGTGCTCAGCGACCGCGGGCGCGGACATGTGGTCACTGCGATTCTTATCGCCATGGTGGCGATGCTGTTTACCGGCATCAGCTATGGCCGCATGGCACGCGCCTATCCCAGCGCCGGCTCCGCTTTCACGTATGTGGCGCAGGAGATCAATCCGGGGATAGGGTTTGTGACCGGCTGGAGCATGGTGATGGACTACATGCTGAACCCGCTCATTTGCACGGTATGGTGCGCTGGCCAGGCGAATCAATTTGCGCCGGGCGTTCCCTCGTGGATTTGGAAAATCTTTTTTGCGGTTGTCTTCACGTTGCTGAACATTCGCGGGATCAAGACTTCTGCACGGATCAACACAGGCATGGCGCTTTTGATGGGCATGGTCGTGGTCGCCATCTTTATCGCGGCCGCGCGCTACATTTTCGGAGCGCCGCAAGGGACGATTTCTTATCTCACGCCTTTTTACGATCCTCACACCTTCAGTTGGAATGGCCTGCTTGGTTGTACCTCGATTGCGGTTCTCACTTATATTGGTTTCGACGGAATCTCCACGCTTTCCGAAGAGGCCGAAAATCCAAGGCGCAACATCCTCCTCGCGACCGTGTACACGTGCGTGGTGATTGGAGTTCTCTCGGCCATCGAGGTCTACGTCGCTCAACTGATTTGGCCCGCTAGCCAGCCATTTCCGGACGTCAACACGGCTTACTCTTACATTGCCGGGCGCGCCTGGAAACCGCTCTTCCCGATCGTCGGATTCACGCTTCTCCTGGCAAACTTTGGTTCGGGATTCGGATCGCAGATTGGCGCTGCCCGCCTGCTCTTTGGGATGGGCCGGAGCAACGCGTTGCCCAAGGCCTTCTTCGGTGCGGTCGATCCCAAAACTCACGTGCCGCGGAACAGCGTTATCTTCGTCGGCGTGGTGGCGCTGCTCGGAGCTTTTCTGCTGGAGATCGTGGCCGGCTACAAAACTTATTCGTTGAATAGCGTATCTCTGTCGTGGGATGTGGTTAAGAAAATCCTGAACGGAGGCGAGGCCTACGGATTGGGTGCGGAGATGCTGAATTTCGGCGCGTTGATCGCGTTTATGGGCGTCAACCTGGCCGCCCTGCTACGTTACTACGTGCGCGCGGAGGAAAAGAAAATCGGCAATTTGCTGCCGCCGGTTCTTGGCTTTCTGATCTGCCTGGGCCTGTGGCTGAACCTCAGCAAACCGGCCATGATTGTCGGCTCGATCTGGATGGCGGCTGGCATTCTTTTCGGAGCAATCCGGACCCGGGGTTTCCGAGGCAATATGATTAATTTCGAGTTGCCACCGGAAGAGTAGTAAAGCATTGGGTTATTTGGCAATCGGGTAATTGCGTAATTTGAGACCAATTGACAGTGTATTTGGGGAGGAGTGGATGCTGGGTTCCATCAACATTGTTGCATTTGTTCCCACTACCGACGCTACGAAGGCCAGAGCTTTTTACGAAGGCGTGCTCGGGCTACGCTTCGTGAAGGATGATGGATTCGCGCTGGTGCTCGATGCCAATGGAATTATGGTGCGCGTCGCGAAGGCCCAGTTCACTCCCGCTCCGTTCACCATTCTGGGATGGCAGGTGACCGACATCGAAAGCCTGGTGGCGGGACTGCAAGCCAAGGGAGTTCACTTCGAGCGATTCGGATTTTTCGAGCAGGACAGGCTCGGGATATGGATCGCGCCATCTGGCGATAAAGTAGCGTGGTTCAAAGATCCTGACGGCAATATGCTTTCCGTCTCACAGCATGTTTAATTGTGCATGTTGAGTGAATATGCTGCGCGAGTAGCCGCCCGTCGAGTTTGTCATCCTCAGCCTTTTACTCCTCAGTCCTTACTCGATGTTCCACCCAGTGACTTCTACCACCGGCTTTTCCGTGCCTGCTTCGCTGGTGCGGTAAGTGGCTGTCACCTCGCGCTTCTCGCCGGGCAGCAGGGAGATGTAATTGTCTTCCCAGATGACCGGAAGAATCTCTTCATTGTTACCCTTGTGCCCCTTGGCCACTTTCAATCTGACGAAGAACGCCAGGCTCTTGCTGGGATTTTCTACGGCAACATGAGTGATGGATTCGTCGGCCCTACGCTCGGTATGCTCGGTGACGTTCAGCTTTATCTTGGGAAGTCGCGTGAGAGCGGTAAAATCGGCGTAGGAATCGGTTGGAGTCATCCACCAATTCGACTTGGCCCAGTCGATCGTTTCAGGCTTGGTGGAGAGCCAATAGAAGTTCGATCCGACCAATTTCCCGTTTGAGTCGGTGAGCCGCAACACGATGAAGTACACCGGGCTGAGTCCTTCCACTTCTGGCAAAGTAAATATTTTCGCGGTGCTGTCGGCGGGCGCGTCAAGTGCATTTTCACGAGAAAACTTTTCCGTCATGTCGAGGTCGTAAATTTTCGCGGTGAGTTTCAATCCCTTGGCATCTTCATACTGGCTGCTGACCACCCAGATAGAACGATCGTCGTAGCCATACACGGGATGCAGCGCTTCCATGGCCCGTTTGGCGCCGAAATACCCTCCGGCTGGGCGTAGATAATAATCGTAAAGGTGCCAGATCATCGAAGGCCACGCATTGTTCAGCATCCACTGGATCACGCCCGTCGCTTCGTACTTGTTGCGGCTGTAAGCTTCGTACATGGCGCGCACGCCTTCGTAAGTCTGCATCTGCGACTTTAAGGCGAAGTCTTCCACGCTGTCCGATTTGCCGTAGCGGTTGGCGAGAGCGGAGCTGAAGACCTTGATGGTTTTGAACTCGCCGCCGCCGGCATGGTAATTCCAAACCTCGTCGATGGGCCACATGTGGTCCTGCCCAACCATGGCTCGGATGCTTTCGATCGGCGGAACGGCAGGTCCCATGCTGGTTTCCGTGTTGAAACCATACGCTCCCCCACAGCCGCCTGGGTTGCACAGCTTGCGGTTCGGCTGGCCTTGCGGCGTGTCCTGCTCCCAGTAGCTGGGAGCTACATACTCATACGGGCCGGACATTTTGACGCCACTGTTTCCAGTAACGGAAGTGGCCTTGCCGGTGGCTGAGGAAACAACCGGATTCGGCCACAGCAGTTGCTTCTCGATATTGAGATACATCTGCTCGACATCCGGCGGAGGCGGATTGTCGCTTCCATTGAGCCACATGACTAGGCTGGGATGGCTGCGCAGGCGGTAGATCTGATCGCGCAAGGATTGCCGCGCGATTTCAAAATCCTGCGGCTTCCAGCGCGGCCAGCGCTCCCAAAAGTCGCAGCAGCACCATCCCGCCATAACCAGAATCCCTTCGTGATCGGCGAGATCGAAAAACTCCTGGGTCTCGAGCTTGCCTTCAAGGCGAACGGTATTGAGCCCCATGTCGCGCACGTAGCGCAGTTCATCGCGGAGGCGCTGTGAAGTTTCACGAAGCATCATGTCGGGAGTCCAGCCGCCACCTCGGATGAGAATATTTTTTCCGTTCACGTGGAAAGCTCGTCCCCCGACAGAATTCAAGTCGGACGTTACTTCGCGAATGCCGAATTCCGTTTGTGAACGGTCACTCGCGGCGCCATCGATGTCAAATTCCATCGTCAGAGGATAAAGATTTGGTTTGCCCATCTGCGCCGGCCACCAAAGGCGCGGATTCGAGAACACAAGTTGAGGAAACTGATCGGGCGTGAAGGTCACATCTTTGCTTTCGTTCGCCGCCAGCGTGACGTTCTGCTCGAAGGAGACTTTGTCGATCTCGCCTTTCAGTTTGCCGTTGATCGCATGGCCGGTGCCGTTCTTCAGTTGCGCGGTGACGGTGAGCTGCGCGGAATCATTGGCGGGAAGGTTGAGTTTGGAGAGAACAGTAGGGTAGCGGAGTGCAGCCGGACCGCTGGGGGTGAGAGAGACTTCGCGCCATAGGCCCATGTTCTTGTCGGGCGGAGCAGGATTCCAATCGACAAAGGTAATTGCCAGGTCGTTCTCCGTGGGGGCGAAGACCTGCACTGCGAGAACATTTTGCGCGCCAGGTTTCAGCGTGTCCGTCACGTTGAGTTCGTAGGTGCGCCAGGCGCCCGCAATGTCACTGGAGTTGGCAATTTGCTTTCCGTTGAGCCATACGTTGGCGCGGTAGTTGATTCCTTTAAAATTCAGCCAGACGGTTTTTCCGTGGTAGGAAATCGGCGCGGCGAATTGCTTGCGATACCACCAGGAGACCGCATACGGACTGTCAGTCTCCATTCCAATGTTGGAGAAATTTCCGCCGATGGGGTAAGTCACTCCGGCAAATTGGCGAAGATTCATGGCAAAAAACGGATCGGGAAGAGTTTTGTCCCTTACCAACGCTGCGACCACGGTGGTGGGTACGGTGGCATCATGCCAGCCTTTGGGATCAAAGCCCGCGGTCGAGATGAGTTCGCCCTTGGCATCGACTTTGGCCGAGGTTTGCAACGACCAATGATCGCGGAGAGCGAGTTCCTCGGTTTTTTGAGCAGCGGGGGCTGCCGCCAGGAGAAAGTGCGAAGCCAGCATCGCTAGCAAAAGTTGTGCAGAGAAAAAATTCAGGAAACTACGTCGGAAAGTCATTATGCGCTCCTGCGCGATTTCACCGCCCGCGCGTGCCGATCCTGATCCGTGGACCTCAGTCCGGGAACAAGATGGATAACACGTCTATTGATACGTTTCAATAGCGATTTTGAAAGGTGCACCGGAGAACTGAAGTGGCGAAGAAGAGGGGTGAGGAAAAAAGCGCGAACCTTACCACCCCGCTGCGTAGTTTATAATTGTAAATTCCGCCGCATACTTCCGGAGTGACAAGAAGATGATTCGATTTCTGCAGACTGAAGGACCCATCAAGAAAATTGTGCTCAGCGGCCTTTTGCTGCTGATTTGTGGCGCCATGGTCATTGCCTTCGTTCCCGGCATCGGAGCCGACACAAGCACACCGGGCAAAGGCATTGTTGCGAAGGTTGACGGCGAGGACATTACCGCCGAGGAAGTGCGCGAGACAGCGCGCGGAATGTTGCAACAGCAGGGCGCGCAGTTGGGCGCGAATGCGGCCATCCTGTTGCCTTTTTTTGCGCAACGCGCCGCCGACCAGTTGGTGGACCGCGAGGCTTTAGTTGCGGAAGCACAGCACCTCGGATTCAAAGCCACTCCGCAGGAAATAAAAGACGAACTGCAACATGGGAGCTATTCGGAAATTTTCTTTCCTGGCGGAACTTTTATCGGCGAAGCCGAATACGAAGGTCTGTTGCAGCAGCACAATCTGACTCCTGCCACATTCGAAGACTCCGTGGGCAAGCAAATTCTCATCAGCAAGTTGCAGGCGCTGATTACGGGCAGTGCTTCGGTGAGCGAGGCGGACCTTCGACAGCAGTTCGACAAGCAGAACACGAAAGTTAAGTTCGAATATGCCGTTCTCAACCAGGACGATCTCAAAAAGGGCCTGCATCCCACCACCGAAGAGCTGAAGGCTTTTTACAGCAGCCATCAGAAGAATTACGCGAATTCCATTCCCGAGAAGCGCAAGGTCCAGTACGCCATGATCGACCTGTCTAAAATCGCGAATGGCGTGCAGGTAACTCCCGAGGAGTTGCAGTCTTATTACAACCAGCACCGCAATGAATACCGCGTAGCGGAGCAGGCAAAAGTCAGCCATATTTTGATCAAGACGCCGTTACCTGGTCCCGACGGCAAAGTTGATGAGAAAGGCGTCGCTGATGCGCAGCGGCGGGCGGAAGACCTGCTGAAGCAACTGAAAGCTGGAGCCAAGTTCGAGGATCTGGCGAAAAAGTATTCCGAGGATCCCGGCAGCGCGAAAGAAGGTGGATCTCTAGGATGGATCGGCAAGGGCCGCACCGTTCCTGAATTTGAGAAAGTAGCTTTCTCCCAACCGATCGGGCAGATCAGCGAGCTGGTGAAGAGCAGCTACGGGTTCCACATCATTCGAGTGGACGCCCGGCAGGATGCTCACATGAAGACGCTCGATGAAGTGAAAGGACAGATTGAGCCGATTCTGAAACAGCAAAAAGCCCAGCAACTTGCCCAGAACCACGCCGATGATTTATTGCAACAAGCCAAAAAGCAAGGACTGGACGCTGCGGCGGCCGCCAAGGGCGTGCCAGTTGTCACCTCTGACTTTTTCGCCCGCAAGGATATTGTTCCCGGACTCGGACCGTCGCCGCAGTTTATGGACGCAGTCTTCACCACCGCCGAGAAAGCTCCGCCCGAAATGGCCCCAACCTCCCAGGGCTTCGCAGTGTTCGATGTTCTGGCAGTGAAGCCGCAATCGACTCCTACCTTTGAGGAGATTCGCAGCCGCGTGGAAGAAGAATTCAAGAATGAACGCTCCAGTGCTTTATTGACACAAAAGACACAGGAACTCTCCGACCGCGCCAAGGCCGAACATGATTTGAAGAAGGCGGCTAAGGAATTGGGCGCTACGCTAAAGACGAGCGACTTCGTTGCCCCGGATGGTCAGGTTCCAGATATTGGCTCGATGACAGGTCAGGCCGCCGTTGCCTTCAGCATGAAACCGGGCGATATCAGCGGCCCGATCAATAGCGGGGCCAACGGAGTGGTGATCGCAGTGACCGACGTGCAGGCTCCCTCGGAGGCCGATTTCGCCGCCAAGCGCGACCAGATCCGCGATTCTCTCTTGCAGAGTAAAGAGCAGGAGCTCTTCGGACTGTTCGTGACGAATCTTCGTGAGCAGATGGAGAAGTCGGGCAAAATCAAAATCAACCAGGATGAGTTGAAGCAGCTAACCCGTTCGGAGAGCGAACCGGGAATCTGAGTTAGTGATCGAGTTGCATGTCGTTTCCGCGCTCCGCAGGCATCTTGTTGCATCCCACGTCGCTGCCTTCGCGCGGCGGCATCGGCGATTTTGGTCCGGCAGCATATCAGTTCGCCGATTCTCTTGCCTCGGCCCGCCAGGGGCTTTGGCAGGTTCTGCCGCTGGGTCCGCTGGGCCAAGGGAATTCACCGTATTCCTCCATTTCAGCTTTTGCCGGCAGTCCACTCCTGATCAGTTTAGAACGGCTGGCAAGCCACGGCTGGATCGATCAGGAAAAAATTTCTCACCTCGCTCCAGAATCTGGCCCTGTGGCCTACGACCGCGTTTTCGCCACCAAGATGCCCCTGCTCTTTGAATCTGGCCGCGGTTTTCTGGCTTCAGCCTCTGCCAGTGCCCGCGAGCGCTTCGAGAGATTTGTTTCGGAGAATGCCTGGTGGCTGGATGATTTTGTCCTGTTCGACGCCCTGCGTGCCAGATACAAGCTGGCGAGTTGGAATGAATGGCCAAGAGAATTGGCGCGCCGCGAGAGGGGCGCGTTGGAGCGGGCACGCAAAGAGCTGGCCGATGATCTGAAGGTCCGGAGCGCGTTGCAGTTTGCCTTTTATGAGCAGTGGCAGGCGCTGCGACGCTATTGTTCCGAGCGCAAGATCCGCATCGTTGGCGACGTCGCGATCTTCGTCAATTACGACAGCACCGACGTCTGGATGCGGCGCGATCTCTTCCGCCTGAACGACAATCTTGAGCCGGACTTCGTTTCCGGCGTCCCACCTGATTTTTTCAGCAAGACTGGACAGCGCTGGGGCAATCCTCTCTACCGTTGGGATGTAATGAAGGAGCAGGGATACGAATGGTGGGTACAGCGCCTGCGCTGGGCGACGCGGAACTGCGACTACATCCGCCTCGATCACTTTCGTGGCTTCGACCAGTTCTGGGAGATTCCTGCGTCGGATCCAACCGCGATCAACGGGCGCTGGGTCGATGGTCCGCGGGACGACTTGTTTCACAAGTTGCGCGAAGCGCTGGGCGGCTTGCCATTTTTTGCGGAAGATCTGGGCCACATTACACCCTCAGTTCATGCGCTGCGCGATCGCTTACAGATTCCGGGAATGGCGGTGTTGCAGTTCGGTTTCAGCGACGAGGGCGCGCGCATGTATTTGCCGCACCGCGCCGCGGGCAAAGTCATCTATACGGGAACGCACGATAACGATACGACGACTGGTTGGTTCCAATCCTCGGCGTCGGACCAAGAACGGCGAAACGCGGAATGCTATCTTGGCCGCGACGAGGACGGTATTCATTGGTCGTTCATCCGCGCGGCGCAGAACTCGGTGGCCGATCTTGCTCTTATCCCGTTGCAAGACGTCCTTGGCTTGGGCAGCGACGCTCGCATGAACACTCCCAGCCTGGACGGCGGCAACTGGAAGTGGCGGTTTGCGCCGGGACAGCTTACCCCTGAATTAGCCGCAAAACTTGCTCATCTTGCCGAAGTGACAGACCGCCTGCCTCAGCCAGTTCCCATCCCTCCGGATGAAAACTTCGCGGCTTAGCTGTCCTCGCCGATTGTTAACAGAGTGTTACGCCATCCGCGGAGCTTTGCGCCTTGCGGGAGATCGTGTATAGAACGTAATGGAGGGTTTTGTTGGCCAACGAACCCATTGTCGAAGCCCGCGCAGTTGAGAAGTCCTATCCGCAGCCGGACGGCACGCGCATTCAGGTTGTCGGGCTTACTGACTTTTCGATCGAGCTTGGAAAAATCGTCGCTTTGCTCGGCGCTTCCGGCTGCGGCAAGTCCACGCTGCTGCGCATCCTCAGCGGCCTCTCGCAGCCATCCTCGGGCGCGCTCTTCTGGCACGGCAAACCCCTGAACGGTCAATCGCCTAATGTGGCGATCGTATTCCAGAGCTTCGCTCTGTTTCCTTGGCTCACGGTGTTGGAGAACGTGGAAGCTCCGCTGGAAGCGCGCGGTGTCGCAGCCGTGGAGCGCCGCAAGCGGGCGCTGCGCACCCTGGATACGGTTGGCCTCGATGGTTTCGAGACTGCGTATCCAAAGGAACTCTCCGGCGGAATGAAACAGCGCGTGGGGTTTGCGCGCGCCTTAGTGGTAGAGCCGGAAGTGCTCTTCATGGACGAGCCATTTTCCGCGCTCGATGTACTCACGGCAGAGAACCTGCGCGGTGAACTGCTGGAATTGTGGCTCAACAAGAAGATGCCCACCAGCGCCATCTTCATCGTCACTCACAATATTGAAGAGGCTGTCATGCTAGCGGATCGCATTGTGGTGCTAGGAAGAAATCCGGCTCGCATCCGCTCGGATTTCAATGTCCGTCTTTCGCATCCCCGCGATCGCAAGTCTCCCCGGTTTGTGGAACTGGTGGACTACATCTACAAAGTTATGACCGAACCGGATGTCGAGCATGCTCTGCCCGACCCGGAGAGCACGGGAGAAATTGTAGTGCCTCGGGGAGGGTTCAAGAAAACGGCGGCGCCCATACGGATAAACAAATACCAGATTCTGCCCCATGCACGCGTAGGCGGGATTGCCGGCCTCGTCGAACTATTGCATGATCGCGGTGGACGTGAAGACCTCTTCCGTCTTAGCGAGGATTTAGTGATGGACGTCGAGGACCTGCTCCCCATTCTGGAGGCGTGCCAGTTGCTGGGTTTCGCCTGGTTGAAAGAAGGCGACGTGCAACTCTCGAAGCAGGGAGCAGAGTTCGCCGATGCCGACATTCAACGGCGCAAAGTTTTGTTCCGTGAGGCCGCACTGGAGCATGTCACCATCCTGAAGCAGATCGACAGCATTCTGAAGCGGAAGTCGGACCACTCCATCGCCGATGAATTTTTTCACGATATTCTGGATGAGCATTTTGCCGAAGAAGAAGTGCAGCGCCAGTTGGATACGGCGATGAATTGGGGCCGGTATGCCGAAATTTTTGACTACGACCGCGAAAGCGGCCGGCTGACGCAAACCGACGCGGCTCCAAACGAAATCGCCGAGCACATTGTAGAAAACCAAAATCCAGCCGGTCCAAAAGCCTGATTTGAATCGTTTAAGAAAAAAGTTCAGCGCATGAAGAAAAGAATCAGCCTGAGGGGATTCTCGGCATACCGGTTGTGGTCGCAACTGCCGAGCCTCGAAACGTCCCACTTGCCCGATCTTATTATGTTCGGCGCGGGAATTGCTCTGTTTTATGGCGTGGTGACGGTCGGCCTCAGATGGTTCGGTCCCTTCACTCCAGCGGTTGAAATTTCTCGCAGCTTGTGGGCCCTGCCTGCCTACGCGGGTTATTCGCTGCTACGCATCACCATTGCCTATATTCTGAGCTTGGGATTCACTTTGGTGTACGGCTATGTCGCGGCGTATAACCCCCGCGCCGAGCGCTTCATGATTCCTCTGCTGGATGTGCTGCAATCAATCCCCGTACTCAGCTTTCTTCCCGGAGTGATGTTAGCCATGGTCGCAGTCTTTCCTGGGCGCCAACTGGGCGTGGAATTAGGCGCAATTCTGCTCATTTTCACCGGCCAGGTTTGGAACATGGCTTTCAGTTTTTACGCCTCGTTGAAAAGCATTCCGAAGGACATGCGGGAGGCGGCGACGATCTACCGCTTTAGCTGGTGGCAACGTTTCACCCAGATGGAGCTGCCGTTCTCCGCGATCGGATTGGTGTGGAACTCCATGATGTCGGTGGCCGGCGGATGGTTTGCCCTAATGGTTTGCGAGATGTTCGTGCTGGGCCAGCGCGATTTTCGTCTGCCCGGATTGGGCTCGTATCTGCAAACCGCGGCCAGCGCCGGCGACACTACGTCGATACTTTGGGGCGTGGCAACCATGGTTGCGGTGATCGTGTTGCTCGATCAATTCGTTTGGCGGCCGGTGATTGCGTGGGCGGAGAAATTCAAGGTTGAGCAGGTGGAGAGCACCGATACTGCGGGATCATGGGTTCTCGATCTGGTGCAGCATTCCAGCGGACTCGCAAAAATTCGGCAGAAGACTCTGCGTCCGCTGAGCGAGAAGCTGCTTCTGCATTTTGCGCGCAAGCGCACCGAAGAAAGCACGGAAGAACCCGCCGCTCCATGGCGGGAGTGGCTGCTGCGCGCCGTGGCCCTGTTGACGCTGGTTGCGATCGGTTACGGCGTGGTGCGCGTCGCGATAATTCTCGCCGGTTTGCAGCGAGCTGAATTGCATCAGGCCGCGTTAGGGCTGGGTGCAACTTTCTTGCGAGTGAATCTAGCACTGCTCATTGGTACGTTGTGGACGGTTCCCGCCGGCGTGGCAATCGGTTCCAATCCTCGTCTCGCCCGCATTGCGCAGCCCCTGGCGCAGATCGCAGCGTCAGTTCCGGCGACCGCATTGCTTCCCGTAATTTTGCTCGTGCTCATCCGCATGGGAGGAGGGCTCGGCATTGCATCGATTGTCGTCCTGCTGCTGGGCACTCAGTGGTATGTGCTGTTCAACGTAATTGCCGGAGCGATGGCCATCCCGACCGATTTGAAGGAATGTTGCTCCGTGTTCCAGATGCGTGGCATCGAACGCTGGAAAAAACTGATCCTGCCGGGAATTTTCCCCTATCTCGTTACCGGTCTCGTAACCGCCTCGGGCGGAGCGTGGAACGCCAGCATCGTCGCCGAATACTTCCATTTCAAAGGCCAGATTTACACCACCACCGGCCTGGGCGCAACGATCAGCCAGGCCACCGACAGCGGTGATTTCCACTTGCTCCTGGCCGCGACCATGATGATGGCCGCCACCGTGGTTACCGTCAACCGCCTGGTCTGGCGCAAACTTTACGGACTCGCCGAAACTCGATTCCGGCTGGAGACGTAGAAAAAAGTTCGCGCTGGTTACGCCGGGTTACTCTCTGGTTTCATATCCCGCCAAATTTCATCAGGATTTAATCTCCTCTTCATCCCGCAGCAAAGGGTTGGCG
>JBAUVJ010000032.1:0-2829 GCA_049583165.1 Candidatus Sulfotelmatobacter sp.
GGGCATGCCGATGTCGATGATGATGACATCGGGCTTGAGCTGGCGCACCTTTTCCACGGCTTCGCGGCCGTCATTGGCTTCGCCGCAGATCTCCCAGCCCTCATGGCGTATGAGGAGAGAAGCGAGTCCGCGGCGCACAATTTCATGGTCATCAGCAAGCAAGATGCGCAGCTTCATGCGAACTGCTCCTTACCGGATGTGGTCCGGTTCAATGCGACCCGATTCAATTTGCCCCTTGGGGCTTTTCGCCTGGGCGGGCCAGCGCGGTAAAGACGCGGTGCTGGCTCACTACTTCGATGGCTTCCAGCAAATCGCGCGCCGCATTGGATTTAACAACGTATCCCTTGGCGCCAACTCCCAGAGCTTCCTTTAACATCTGCGGCGAATCGTGCTGCGTGACGAACAAAACTTCGGGAATCTCTCCGTCCGAACTGCCGTTGGCGTTTTGCCGAAGCACGCGGCAGACTTCCAAGCCATTCATTTTGGGCATCGTGATATCGAGAACGATCACATCGGGATGAAGAGCTTCCGCTTTTTCCAGCGCTTCTTCTCCGTCCGACGCTTCGCCAACTACTTCCCACCCTGGACGACGCTGGAGGACGGTTTTGAGCCCCTCCCTGACGATGGGATGATCGTCCACGAGCAGAATTCGAGTTGTCATCGTGGCTATTTCTTTCCCTAACGTTGGGTCGATTGCGGCGCGGAAGGTCACAGAGTTTTCGGCCTATTCTGCGTTTCTAATGAACTTCTGACTTCTCAACCCTTGCGGCGCGCGCTAGCGACAGGCTAGCAGTAAAACATCGATCCGAAATACAGGAAACCCTGTATTGTTCAGGTGTTTCGGCGGCATCCCCAAGCAAGTTAGCCATTGGCGGACATCATTTGAGGAAAATAAGTCTGTTCGTGTAACACCGCATTTACCGCTTCCACGATGGATCCAACATCAGATTTGGCACAGGCGCCACGGATGCCGACAGCCTGAGCAGCGGCGGCCAGCTGGCGGTTCAAGTGCACGGTAATCATAAGAATCGGAATTTCCGGCCAGTTCCGCGAGATTTCCCGGGCGACGTCTAAGCCATTCAAATCAGGCATCTGGAAATCGAGAAGGATCAGGTCCGGGGGAGATTGCTGCACGCGCTTGAGCGCTTCTCCACCGGTGCGGGCCTCGCCGCACACCTCCCAGGAGCTCTGCTGCTCGAGGATGGCGCGCAGATAGTGCCGAACCGCGGGATTGTCATCGACCACCAGAATTCGAGTCAAAACGGCTTCTGCCTTCCCGTGAGGGAGCCGATGAGCAGGAGCGGCCCCACAACTTTCGGTTCTGTCTTCTACTAATGTGCCAGATTCGTTCATGTTAGATGCGAGTTTCTGATTTCCGTACCCAGCTATTCCATTTCCGCCATGGCCGGGGAAAGAACCGCTTTCCGGCGCAGGCGGCGCTTCGGGAACAGCAGGTCGCGCATCTTGAGCTTCGCCTTGTGCAGCTGCGACTTGGAGTTGCCGATGGAGCAGCGCAGCAAGCGGGCAATCTCGTGGTGCTGGTAGCCGTCGATCTCATGCAGGGCGAATACGCGGCGGCAGCCCTCGGGCAGCGCCGAAATGGCGCGAAGCAGGGCAATGCGGTCGATGGTGCCGGAAAGATTCGGGTCTTTTCTGCCCAGATCATGCGTGACCGAAGGAGCGTCATGCGAAACCGGCTCGCTGAGAGAAACTGTGACCTTATTCTTCTGGCGGCGCAGCTTCATCAACACGGTGTTGACGGCAATGCGATAGAGCCAGGTCGAGAAGGCCGAATCACCACGAAAAGTGCCGATGGTGCGGAAAACCTGCAGGAACGCTTCCTGGGTAAGATCCTCGGCTTCGGCAACGTCTTTGGTCATGAGCAGGCACACGGAATAGACACGCTTCTTGTGCTGTTCAAAGAGAGCGGCGAATGCCTGGTCGTCGCCGGCCTGGGCACGCTCAATGAGGGAGCGTTCGGAAGTATCGCGCTTCGCCTCTTTTTGAATTGGAAGCTCTTTTGTAACCGGAATGAAATCCACTGTCGCTGATGAGATTGCGCAAGTCGCCACGGTCGTCTCCTTCTTTTGACGAATTCTTTATTGGTCTCGCTGCAATGGCAGAAACATCAACCATCGAGTGTGAGAGTAGAGACTTCGCGCCGTTTGCTCTATCAGGATGTACCCGTATTTGGAAAACCACCTTGCTGTACGGAGGTTGCCCCCTTTCTCAGGGAAAATGCGGCTTTGCGCACGCGGGATCGATCCGCGGCAAGATACAGATTCGACTGTATGGCGATGCGGCCGCGAACTTTTTAAGCTGCAGGCCTCGACACACACGCCCCAAATGGCGGGCGCCGGTTAACTGGGAACAATCGGCGTCCGCTCCTCTCCAAAGACAAATAAAGGAAGCGCGCCAAACGCGCGGTTATTGTGTCGCAAACTACGCGACACATCGCGCGTCTCGCCCAGATCCCTCGCTGGGCAAAAAACGCTGGCTCGGGATGACAAGCCACTTAGTGTCAGGAGGCGAAGCCGTCGACCATTACGGCATCCTGGAAAACTGCGCCGTTTGAAGGGATGACGACTTCTACGAGCGTGCCTGGCTGCTTATTGGCGAGGCGTAGTGCGCCACCGAGTTCTTTCGCCCGCTGCCGGATGCCGCTGATACCGACGCCAAGACTATCGGGTTGAAGGTCGGCGACGCGCTCGCCGATTCCTTTGCCGTCGTCCTGTACGGTGACCAGGATTTTGCTGTCCGTCTGCGTGAGCACGATCTGAACACTCTTGGCTTCGGAGTGGCGGAAGACGTTGGTGAGCGCTTCCTGGA
>JBAUVJ010000033.1:0-1945 GCA_049583165.1 Candidatus Sulfotelmatobacter sp.
CAGGCGTCTCCTACGTGCGCTACGCCGATTTTCGTATCAACCCAGAACATCCACCGCTAGTTAAGCTCTGGGCAGGAGCGTTCCTCTCCGCGACGGGTTTCCACCTCAGTCCCATTCGCGTATTCGCCGACAAGGCTGATGAGCGCGATTTCACCGAAAAAGACGTCTATCTCAAGAATGATTTTCATTCGGTGCAACGGCGATCCCGCATCGCTATGTGGACACTGAATGGCTTGTTATTAGTGTTTCTGGCATTCGCTGTGCGCGTTGCGTTTAGCCCCGGAGTTGCGCTCGGGACAATACTCTTTCTTGCAATCGATCCGACGGTGGCTGCGCACTTGCCCGTGGTGATGACGGACTTGCCGGTCTCACTGTTGTCCGCCACCGCAGTCATACTTGCCATCCGTGCCTTCCAAGGCTGGCAATGGAAGGACCTGGCGGCAAGCGCCATGGCGTTGGGGCTGGCGCTGGCGACAAAGCATTCCGCGCCTATCCTTCTTATCTTTGTCCTCGGGAGCGGGACCCTTCTCGCACTCGTTCTACCTCTCTCATGGCCCGACAGTTCCCGCCTGCCACGATTCGTGAAGCTTGCTGCCGTCGCAATGGGCGCCCTGATTATTCTCTGGAGCTTTTATTTCTTTCGATTTGCGGAAAGCAATGCCGGCCGCGACGTCTTCAATCGTCCGCTGACAGACAAAATCTCCGACGTTCGTTCGCCGGCCTATCGATTTGTGCTCAAAACAATGGCCACGAGCCATGTGGTGCCTCGCCCGTACATTTGGGGCTTTGCCGATACTATTCGGGCTGGCCTTGAAGGACGTACTTTCCCGATCACGGCTTTTGGCCGCCCGTACGTGAAGACCGCGCCAAGATATTTCTTCCCCGGAGTAATCCTACTCAAACTGCCGATCGGCCTTGACCTGCTGGTCTTGATCGGATTGTTCTTTTTTTTCACACGCCGTCTGTCGCCTGAGTGGAACGTGGGCCTGAGCATGGTTCTGGCAGCATCAGCTCTTTTCTTAGTAGTCCTCGCGTCGGGCTCGACCTATGCCGGCATCCGCCACGCGCTTCCCGTCGTTGTTCTTCTGGCAATTATTGGAGGGGTCGCCGTGCATGCGAGTGTTTCCTCGCCTTCGCGGGCGTGGAAGGCGAGCACGACGTTGGCACTGGTAGCGGCTGCAATATCTGCCTTGCCCGTCATGCGCCCATGGGAATACTTCAACGAGATCATAGGCTCAAAAAACGCCTACCTATACTTTAGCGACGAGGGTGTTGATCTCTCGCAACGTGGCAACGAGCTAGAAGAGTACTATCATCGTGTTCTCGAGCCTTCGGGTGAAGTTCCTTTGCTGGGATACCAGATGGGGAAATCCGAAAGGATGGCTCGGCACTTGGATTGGCTTGGCCGCGATTTCAAGCGTGACGAAGTTCGGCTTAGCTCGCCCGTTTTTTCCGGAGCCATTCTGGCCGACGCCAAGTTCCTGGGCAAGAAGCCGTTCTGGGACACTCCCTCGCTGCGCACTGCTGTTCCGAGCGCACGTTTCGGGAATCTCTTGGTCTTTCGAGGCACATTCCCGTCCAACCTAGCTGGGAAATTCTATTTTGATGCCCTTGCGAAAATATTCACGGAAAAGCCCGATCTAGAGGCTGCAGAACGATTGCTCAGGCAATCGCTCGCGTCGGATCCCACTGCCTTTTTCGTCGACATCCAATTGGGTAACGTTTGTGTAAAGCGCGGCTCGCGGGAATGCGCTTTGCACGCCTATTCAGACGGGTTGCAATACGCACCCAACGATTCTCAACTCCGGGGATTGATTGAGGTACAGATCAAACGAGTGTCTTCAGAACCACTGAGCCAAGTCCCAGACTTGCGAGATCCATTTATGGAATGATCCGGCAGGGACGGATTCATCCACCGCTAACTTACGCAAACCGCCCGCGGAAC
>JBAUVJ010000034.1:0-9894 GCA_049583165.1 Candidatus Sulfotelmatobacter sp.
GTCCAGATGATCGCGGCCAATCACGATCGGAGCTTTGATCTTTCCTCTCTTCACCAATTCGTTCATCGCCAGGCCAAACTGTGCGCGCTCGCCATATCCCAGCCAGCAGATGCGCGCCGGCAGTCCCTGGAACTTGATGCGCTTGCGCGCCAAGTCGATCCAGCGCCGCAGGATGCGGTTCTCAGGAAACAATTCCAATACCAGTTCGTCGGTCACGTGAATGTCCGAGGCCTCGCCCGAAAGCGCTACCCAACGGAACGGCCCACGACCTTCGCAAAATAACGGGCGAATATACTCGGGCACGAATCCTGGAAAATCGTAAGCGTTCTTCACCCCGCGCTGAAAGGCAAAGGTACGGATGTTGTTGCCGTAGTCAAAGGTGACCGAACCCATCTTCTGCAATCGCAACATGCCCTCAACGTGCCGAGCCATGGCGTCAAGTGATTTCTCCTGGTAGGTTTTTGGATCTCGCTTGCGCAGCTCGATCGCCTCTACGAAGGTCATTCCATCCGGCACATATCCGTTCAACGGATCGTGCGCCGAAGTCTGATCGGTGAGAATATCGGGCACAACGCCGCGCTCGGCTAATTCTGGAATTACTTCCGCGCAGTTTCCTACCAGCCCAACCGAGACATTTTCTTTGTTGCTCACTGCATTTTTCAAAATGCGCAAGGCTTCATCGAGCGTGTCGACCATGAAGTCGCAATAGCCGGTCTTCAGCCGCTTCTTGATGCGCTCGGGATCAACGTCAATGCCGAGAAACGCTGCACCGGTCATGGTCGCGGCCAAAGGCTGGGCTCCGCCCATGCCACCCATTCCGCCGCTCACAATCAGCTTCCCTGCCAGATCGCCAGCGAAATGTTTTTCGCCCGCCGCGGAAAATGTTTCGAAGGTTCCCTGCACAATTCCCTGCGAGCCAATGTAGATCCACGAGCCCGCCGTCATTTGGCCGTACATCATCAACCCGGCGCGCTCCAGTTCGTTGAATTTCTCCCAGTTCGACCAATGCCCCACCAGATTTGAATTGGCGATGAGCACGCGGGGAGCGTGGTCGTGGGTTTTGAACACGCCAACGGGCTTGCCCGACTGCACCAGCACAGTCTCATCGTTTTCCAGCCTCTTCAGGGCCGCGATGATGGCGTGGTAGGACTCCCAATTTCGCGCCGCCCGCCCGGTTCCGCCATAGACCACAAGATCCTGCGGACGCTCGGCAACGTCGGCGTCGAGGTTATTCATCAGCATGCGCATCGCACCTTCCTGCTGCCAGCTTTTGCAGGTGATGCTGTTGCCGCGCGGCGCGCGAATAGACGCAGGGGCGGTGAGCTCTGTTTCAACTTGCATGGATAGATGTTAATTCATCCGGGCAGACATGGCGTCAAAACTGGTGGGCTGAAGACGCAGCTTCTTACGAATAAGCCACGGATTCTATGATCTTAGGGAAACTGGAAGCTCGGACTTACCAGGTACTGTAAGCCGTTCCATCGGTGCCGGTGGCGCTCGATGCCGATTTCACGTCGCTGATGCCGGGGTCCTGCTGATCCACGGCCAGGAGTACGTCCTCCTGGACCACTTCCCAATTCGCTTCGCCCGTCATCGGATCTTTGGGAACGATTTTGATATAGCCGCCAGAAACCAAGTCATCCAAAGACTGTGGGGCTTTTTGCTTATCCAGCGTGTACTGAGAAATCAGGGAGCGAAGAGTGAACAAATCGTTGCGCAGCACAGCTTCGCGCGAGCGCAGCACCGACTGACTGTAAATAGGCATTGCAATCGAAATCAGGATCACCATAATAGAGATGACAATCATCATCTCCAGCAGAGTGAATCCGGAACTGCGGCCTATTCTGATCCTGCGTGCCATTTACCAATCCTTATACTTCGTACCGTCGAGAGCTTCGTCCTGCGACTTGCTGTATACGTCAAAAACACTCTGCCCGCCCCAGGAATCGGAATCCGGATCGTCTTGCATCGAACGCTGGCCCCACTCGCTGGTGCCGGTCATCGGATCGATCGGAATCTTGCGCAGGTATCGGACTTTTTTTCCCTTCACGTCCACACCCTTTACCAGCGTGTCCAAATCGGGAGGGTAGCCCTGACTGTCCACCTTGATCTGAAATGCCTGCCGGTCGGCATCAAGTTTGTAGCGGTCAATGGCATCGCGCATCTCCCATAGATCGGCTCGAAGACGGCGCTCCTTCTCCCGTTTGATGGTCAGCCGCGCCATGGGCACTGCCATGGTCGAAAGAATCAGCAGAATCGAGGTCGCAATAATCAGTTCCAGAAGCGTGAAGCCCTGTTTCGGCCTCCGGCCCTGCGCCTGATGAAATCTATGTAGCTTCATGTCCTACTTCTATGATCGACCCTTTCATTCGGCTGGCGCACGTCCTACTGCACAGTCACTGACGCCTGTGCGCCGTTCACGGTGATGGCTTGCAAATTGGGATCACGCGCGCCTCCTCGAGTAATGGTCAGAGGAGTTTGCCCGCTGGTCTTCGCCTGGAAGGTCATCGTGAGCACCGCGCCTTGTCCTGACACTCCGCCAGCGCCCGGCGGCCGTGTGGCCGTGATCTGCAAGGTTCCGGTTGTGTCATCCTCGCGATGCACCAAAGCGACTGCTTGTCCATCCTGCGAGAGGAACCCGCCGTTTGAAATATTCACCAATTGCAACTTCGCCGGGTCGTAATTCAATTGTACGGGAACGGAATACACGTTTTGCGCGCCGGAGATTAAAAGATTCACAACAAATGTATTTCCCTTCGCAACCGTGATCTGCCCAGGATCAAACAGGAAGCTAGACCCTCCCTGCGCTGCGGTTGCCGTCTGCGGAGTTGCAGGCTGACTCGAAGCCGGCGAACCCGACTGAGGCTGTGCAGCAGGAGTGCCCGGCCCTTGCGCCGGAGCGCTCATCGCGGGGGCGCTCATCGGATGATTGACGTGCCGCAGTTCGATTGAGTTCGCCGTGCCAATATCGATGGCGCGCTGGTTCAACTCGCTCAGGCTGGTTCCGCGGATAATGTGCGGCGTGATCGCGAAAACCGTCTCGTCCTGTGAATGGTCCTGCTGCACTTGGCCGAATAGATATCTCAGGATTGGAATCTGAGCCAATCCGGGAATGCCGCTCAAGGATTTGGTCTGAGAATCATCCATGATTCCGCCAATCAGGCTCGACTCTCCATCCCTCAATCGAATCTCGTGCTCAACTTTTTTCTGGCCAATGATAGGCTGGCTAATGCCGCCAATGCTGGACTGGCCCACCACTGAAGAAATTTCCATCACGATCTTCAGGGTCACTTCGCGGTCGGCATGCACGTGCGGCGTGACATCGATATTCACACCTACATCCAGGTATTGAAACTGAGTGTTTACCAACGGGTTAATACCGACGCCGCCAATTCCAGGCTGGAACGATCCGGTAGCAACGGGGACACGTTCGCCGATCTTGAGCGTCGCCTTCTGATTATCGAGCGCGCGAACCTGAGGGTTCTGCAACATCTTCGTATCCGTATCGCCCATGATCGCGGATAAATTGGCGGAAGGAATCGTAACTTGAAAATCGGTCGCGTTCAGGCTGCCAAGAGTATTCAACTCCAGCCCGGTACCGCCCGTCGTGGCGGCGGTTGTTCCCGTAGTGGTGGTTGTCGGAGTAGTGTTCGTGATATTGCTCTGCAATGCGACGGTAGCGCTGGTCGGCGGACTTAGTCCCAGGGTCCGCGACTTATCTTTGCTCACCTGGATCACGGCTATGTCAACGAGTACTTCTGGACGCGCCTTGTCGAGATCATCCACCAGTTTTTCCGCCAGCGCGATCTGGTCAGGGGTTCCGCGCACCACCAGCGCATTCTGCGAGAGCAGTTGCTGCACGCGCTGCACATCAAGCACAGCGCGGATAGCATTCACAACGTCTTGCAACTCGGTGGGCTGGGAAAGATTTTGCAGGTAAAACGTCTTTAGAACACTCTGTTCCAGTTCTTTACGCTTGGCCGGATTATCCTGCGCCACAAAGATCGTATTGCCGGTTACCGGACGCCAAAAAGTTTTCGATTCCAGCGCCGTGATTTCCAGCGCTTCTTCCAGCGTCACGCCGTTCAGGTCCACGCGGATCTGGCGCGAGGTGTAATCCGGATCGAACAATACGTTGACCCCGGCCAACTGCCCGACCGTTTGATAGACCACCTTGGAATCCTGGGTCATCTTTACTGTGATGGGGGTGTTCGAGATGGGGGCGAGTTCTACCGGGCCGGCGGCTTCCTTGATCATCCGCTCCAGCGAACTGGGCGGCCCAGCGGCCTGCGGGGGAGGGTTTTGCTTATCGTTAATCATCTGTAGCGTGCGCTTTAATTCTTGCGACGCCATAAATGAGGAGGGATCGATCAGCGCGGCCTTCTGGAAGGCCGCCAGCGCCTCCTGCATTTTGCCATCATCCCGCAGCAACTGCCCTTGATGAACTAGGGTCGCGGCTGCCTTGAAACGCAAGCGCTCGAACGACGCCCGATAGCGCAAATCTTTTGGTTTAAGATCGTAGGCCTGCTTGAAGAAATTGTAAGCGGCTTCGAAGTTCTGTCGCGCCTCAGCGTCCTGGCCTTTATCGTAAAGGCTTTTGGCCTTGTCGGCGATGGCGGGCACTATTGCAAGCAAAACCAGCAGCGCTACGGCCGCAGGCATCAGACGTTTCATCGTCAGTCCTCGTCTTAGAATCTTTGCCGGAAGTCTTCGCCGGACAAGCAGTATTTTGCCCTAAGGCCAGTGCACCGGACCCAATTAAAACACATGCAAGCAATGCTTTGGAGCGATTATAGCATCGCTGCTACGTAGGCCCCATCTCATTGTATGCAAGGTGGTTGTACTCTTTAGTCGTAGCCCAAGTGGGGGAGAGCCGGACTCTGGGCTGCCGCGCTTTAGGGGAGATGATCTTCTGCGAATACCGCTGCATCCTAACACGCTTTCAATCAAGGCTGAACCCCATCCTTTGGCTTAGTCCAATAGGCGAAGCCCAAAGCCCACTGTTAAGATAAAAACCGACCCATGCCTCGCCAGTCCACACACCAAACCAAGCCCAGCCCGGAGAAATCTCCCAAGCGCGAACCCACTGCCTCCGGCCAGCGGGATGCCGCCGTTAATAGGATCGCTTCTCATAACTACTTCTTGCTGGAAAAATTTGAGTGTGGGGTGGTCCTTACCGGAACCGAGGCAAAATCGGTTCGGGGCGGCCTCGCCAACCTCAAGGATTCATACGGCTTGGTCAAAGACGGCGAACTTTGGCTGCTCAATGCTCACATTGGTCCCTATGAGCACGGCAACATTCACAACCACGCCCCCCTCCGCACCCGCAAACTGCTGATGCACAAAGAAGAAATCCGCAAGCTGATCGGCAAAACCCAGCAGAAGGGCCTGACCCTGATCCCCGTCCGAATGTACTTCAAGAACGGCAAAGTCAAGGTGGAACTGGCGCTGGCCAAGGGCAAGCAGCTATGGGATAAGCGGGAGACGGAAAGGCGGAGGACGGCGGACAAAGAAGCGAGAGAGGCGATCGGCAGGAGCCGGAAGACGTAGGCGTTCCAACCACGCAATCCCGGCGATACCTTGTTTTCTGGTTACTTTGCACTACACTGTAGTGCATGAAGACGGAAGTCTATAGTTGGCGCTTGTCGGTCGATCGAAAAGCCGAACTTGAGCAGGAGGCCCACCGCGAGGGCACGTCCCTCTCCGGATTGTTGGACCGCGTCACGGCCGAATGGCTCGGCCAGCGCCGTAACGGCCACGCGAACGACGACGCCGAGCAGGCTGAAATTCGCCGGCGTGCCGCAGACGCCATCGGCTCCATCCGCGGTGGAGATCCTACCCGATCCGCCCGATCCAGCGAACTTGTTCGCGAAATCATCTCCAAGAAGCATCTCAAGGAATCCAATGCATTCGCCCGCCGCAGCGCCCGTCGGCCTGATTGATACCGGCGCGATTCTGGCGCTGCTTGACCGCGATGACGAACAGCACAAAGCCTGCGTCGCGGCCTACAACCACCATCGTCTTCCTTGGCTGACCACCGAAGCCGTTCTTACCGAGGTCTTACATCTTGTCCGGCGCAACGTGCGTGACGACCGTGGTGTGTGGCAACTTCTGCAGTCCGGCGCCATTCAAACGTCGACAATCGCAAACGAAGAATTGCCGCACATTCAAATTCTCATGGACGATTATGCCGACCGCCCCATGGACTTCGCTGACGCCACGCTGGTTCACGTCGCCGCCCGCGAGCGTCTCAGCCTAATCCTCACCATCGATCATGACGATTTTGAAACCTACCGGCTTCCGGGCCGAAAGAAATTTACCATCCTCCCTCGCCCGTAAAGTTTCTAGTGAGACCGAGCGCGATTATGATGGGCGCAGCAGCGAGCTCGCCCCATCAAAACCGTAAACCTTAAATCCGACATGCCCGAGGTCCATCAGGCTCTGCAACGGATGGACGCTGAAATAGCGCTCGCTCGCGCAGGCAAAACACCACTGCTAAAACTTATTCACGGCTATGGCTCAACGGGTGAGGGCGGGGATATCCGCATAGCCGTGCAAAAGCGATTGGTCGAGATGAAGCAGGGCGGACAGATTCGTGGCTGCATCTGCGACGAGAATTGGTCGAAATCAGACGACGCCGCCTGGGAACTTTTGCAATCACATCCCGAACTCAAACGCGACTCCGACCTTGGCCGCCGCAATCGAGGGATCACGATTCTTTTACTCTAGTGTTCCAGTCACGCCCCTTGCGGCGGCGCACTCGGAATCACAACCGCGGGGGCCGGATCACTTGTCCCGGGCAAGGGCGTTAACGGCTGTACCGCGATCGGTTCCACCATATTCTGGAGATAATAAGTCACCGCGACGCCGCGTTGCCAAAAACGCGGGATCAATAGCAAAAGCAGCGTCACCTGGCTGACGAAGACAGCCCCGTGAACGCTCGCCGGTGGCACAAACTTCATCCAAATCCATAATCCACCCACGAGCACGATTGCCGCTACGATCGTGATCAAGACATAACTGCCGAGCAAGTTTCCCAGGTCGCGCCACGCGTGGCGAAAGCCCGAGCCAATCGACCGCCGCACCGTGCGTTGATCGCTGAGCACGACATCGGCTTGCGCCAGATCGACCCAGATACGCAGCGCCGTCATCACCAGAAAAATCACCACGAGGCCGGCGACCCGTACTTCAAAGAGAAGCAATTCGTTGGTGCTCTCAAGAGCTTTTTTCTCCAGCAGGCCGTGGAGGCTGAACAGGGCCGCGGCCACCGCTCCCATCACGATGCCCGCTACGATCAGAAGCCGGATAAAGCGCCACAAGTTTCGGCCACAGGCGCGGAAAAAATCCTCTCGCGGAAGCCGGAAAGTGGAGGCATAGCCTTGCAGCACTCCAGGCAAAAATAACGCCGTTGCAATGAAAAAAAGCAATGCAACGTGCATTGCCGGCGCTTCGGCAGCCATCATTGACCCAAACTCGGGTCGCGCGAACATCTCTATCAAAACGCCCAGATCAAAACCGTGCACCAGCCGGTTCGCTTGCAGGCTGTGGTCCAGAATTTCATGCGCCTGGTTGCTGAACGCACCCGCGCCCAGCCAGGCCAGCGCCAAGTTCAGCACATAAAACCAGATAACGTAGCGCTTGTTGCGCCCCACTTTATCCCAGCCACCGCTCAACAAACCTCGATGCTCCGCCATGCGTGTGTTCCTCGATCCTTGTCCGCTTGTTTGCTTTGTAGTCCCGCCAACGCCTGCTTTAAACCGCCCACCACGCCACAACCTGGCCCATTAACTGGGTCAAGAAGAGCCAGTAATTGGTTAATTTGTGCGTTGGCTTGGGGTTGGGTTCCGCGGTGTAGCTATTGTTGAAGTCATTGCGATCGATCTGAATCTTGTGATCTGGATCAATCTCAGCCCACTCGACCTTGGCTTTTTTCTCGTACGTGAACTTCGTCCACCGGCTCGCCCCATCCCAGTGCTCACGAACTTTTTCGCCGTTATCGAACGCGACTTCAACATCAACCGGCATAACAAAATCTTCCTTGCGCTGCAGCCACACATAGGAACGGTAAACAGTGTTCTTGTCGTTTTTGTCTGCGCTGCCCTTTTTTTCTTCGTACCAATTCACCGGGAAGGACTCGACCTTCAACACCTTG
Organism: Candidatus Sulfotelmatobacter sp.; assembly: GCA_049583165.1. Taxonomy (GTDB): domain Bacteria; phylum Acidobacteriota; class Terriglobia; order Terriglobales; family Acidobacteriaceae; genus Sulfotelmatobacter. The sequence goes on from JBAUVJ010000034.1 coordinate 8,153, forward strand.
TAGTCCATTACCGGAGAGCCGTAGAAAGCCTGGTTGAAATACCAGCGCAGGTCCTTGCCGGAAACTTCCTCAATCGTCTTCAGAAAATCTTCTTTAGTGGGATGGGTGAAGCGATATTTCATGAAGTAAACGTGCATCGCCTTGGCCATGGTGTCTTCGCCAATGATGCTTTCCAGCGTCAGAAGCACGCTCGCCGTCTTGCCGTATGTAATTCCGGCGTAGGAGTTGTAGCTGAAGTAGTCGTAGGCCTTTTGCGCGATGGGATCGATGTCAGCCACGCTGATGTAACCCAATCTTTGCGCTTCCCGCTCGCCCAACTTGGCCCCCGCCAGATTCACCATGGAGGTTTTCTTCCCGAGGATAGAATCCAGCACCTTCACTTCGGTGTAACTATTGATGCCCTCGTCCATCCACGCATCTTCGAATTCATTCGTGGCTACCATGCCGTACCAATACTGGTGGCCAAACTCGTGCTCCACCACAACCTCCGGCAAGGCCAGGCCCTTCGGCATGAACCAGCTCGTGTCCCCGGTAATGAACGTCGGGTATTCCATGCCGCCCGCAGCGGAATCCGGTTCAGGATCGACCAGCGTGATCGTCTTGTAGGGATACGGTCCATACCAACTCTCGAAGTGTTCGAGAGACTCTCTCAGGATATTTTCGTGGCGCTCCACCTGGCTCCAGTGCGCGGGCTGCATTAGGATGCGCATCTGCACCGGCCCCATCTGTCCCTGATAAATCGCCTCTTTCACTTTGTAACGCGGGCTTGCCGTCCAGGCGAAATCGTGAATGTCATCGCCGTGGTACGTCAGAGTGGTTGTGCTGTCGGGATTGTTTACCTCGCCGACTCTCACACCGCTGGCCCCGACAACTTCGAATTGCGGCACGGTCAACTTGACGTCATACACGCCGAAGTCGGCGAAGAACTCGGTCATCGCATGATATTGATGGCAATTCCAGGCTCCGTGCCACCACACGCCAACTTTCGGGAACCACTGCCCGCCGAGGACGAAATCACGCTTCCAACCGGAGCGCGCCTGCGTCTCCGGAAACTTGGTTTGAAACGCAATCTTGAACTGCACATACTCGCCGGGAGCAATTGGCTTTGACAGAGGCAAGTCGACAACGGTTTTATCGTCTTTGTTCGCGTCGTCGGGCTGGATGTATTGCACTTTGGAAGTCAGATCGCCCTGCCCCACCACTTCCAGGCTCTTGATGTCCTCCGAGCCGTATTGCTTGGATTCCCATTTGTCGTATGCGGTGTCGCGATTGCCGGCAACTTTAGCTTCGCGCACAAAGGTGGAATTCGGCTGAAATGCATTCTGATAAAGATGAAACGGAAAATGATCCAGCGGCTGGCCGGTCAGGTTGTGATAGGTGAGCACCTCGGTGGCATTGACGGTATGGCTCGACGCGTCATATTTCGCATCGATTTCGTAATGCACCACGCGCTGCGACATGGGCTGCGACGAATTGATAGCCAGCGTGGTATCGGGAATCGCGAGCGCGCCGGAACTGACCTTCGGGCTGGCGACCGAAGCAGCCCGCTGCGGTGCAGCCGCTTTGGCGACATGCTGCTGTACCACCAGAGAGAGGACGATCACAGATACAACCGGGAAAAACACAATCATCCAGCGGATCTTCATGAACTAACCTCTGTTTTCACTGTGGAGAGGAATCATACCGCAGGCAGTCGAATACCGTCATCCCGCCAAGGCGGATACGAAGGCGCGGGCTCAGAG
>JBAUVJ010000035.1:0-11646 GCA_049583165.1 Candidatus Sulfotelmatobacter sp.
GGCCAGCGCGTGTTTGCTGGAGATGCCGGCATGGCCCATGCCATACCCTTTTGCGAAACCGGAACGCTCGACCAGCCATGCTGCTGAAACTTTCTTGCGCGTCTCGAGAGCGGGATAACTGGGCACGGCTAAGCCTCGCGCGGCGGCCCGCTGCGTCAGATCTTCGTGCTGGGCCTCCGACAAGATGGGATTCTTGAAGAAAGAGCCGGCGCTTTGGCAATCCTCATCTCCAGCGACAATCAACATCCCTTTCAGAGCGCGGATGTGGCGCACAGCTTCGCGGGTTTCGGCGAGATCAGGCGTCGTCTCGCGGCCGGCAAAGTGACGTTTGAGATCGGCGTAGCTGATGCGCGGTTTGCCGCCGGGCGTAAGCGCGTAGCGGACGCGCAGCACGACGAAACGCCCGCGCTCGCTCCCGTTGAAGATGCTGGAACGGTAACCGAATCCACACGCCTCCCGGCAGAGCTCGCGGATCTGCCCATCTTTCAGGTCGAGTACCTGTACAGAGTTAATTGTCTCAGACACTTCTTGTCCATAGGCGCCGACATTCTGCACGGGCGTGCCGCCCACGCTACCGGGAATTCCGCTGAGGCACTCGACGCCGGCGCAACGTGCCATGATCGAGTGAGAAACAAACCGATCCCAGGATTCGCCCGCGCCTACGTCGAAAACGAGTTTGCCGTCGTCATCGTGCGCGGCCTGCTTGTCGATGCCGGAAATCGCAATTTTCAGGATCAGGCCGGGCCAGCCTGCGTCCGATACCAGGAGATTGCTGCCGCCGCCCAGAACGAACAAAGGCAGATCGCGTGAGTGCGCGAAGGTGACCGCCTTCTGCACTTCGCCAATATCTTTGGCTTCCACGAAATATTTCGCCGGACCTCCGATTCTAATAGTGGTGAGCGGGGCCAGCGGAATGTTCTCAAGCAAACGCATGAATCAGTCCAATATTACATAGGGCTAACCGACAGTGCGCGCCCGCCGCGGGTAACGTTCGGGCATGCTTGGCTTTGTCTTTCGGGCGTTGGAATAAGGATTATTGGTACCGAGGGGCACCGTTGAGGATCGCTATCGGAGGACTCGCACCCTACAACTCAAGCAACGAAGTGGGGGGCCTGTTTCCCCCCACCCTATCCAAAGCCATGAGATCGGCAGGCTTAAGCGGCAATTGCGGACGTCGGAATCTGTAGCGCCTGATTGCGGAGTCCATCGAAAAGAATGCTGGTGAGGTAACGCTCGCCGAAATCGGGCAGCACGACCACGATAATCTTGCCGTCGTTCTCTTTTCGCGCGGCGACTTTGGTGGCGGCGACCACGGCTGCGCCTGATGAAATGCCGACCAGGAGACCCTCTTCTTTGGCGAGACGCCGCGCCATATTGATGGCTTCATCGCTGGTGACGGTGACAACTTCATCGATGTAATCGCGGCGCAGAATGCTGGGCACAAACCCGGCGCCAATGCCCTGTATCTTGTGAGGCGCAGGCTTGCCGCCGGAAAGGACTGGGCTCTCCGCCGGTTCAACAGCAACGGCTTTGAACGATGGCTTCTTCGGTTTAATGTACTGGCAGACGCCGGTGATGGTGCCGCCAGTGCCGATGCCGGAGATCAGGATGTCGACGCGCCCATCGGTGTCGTTCCAAATCTCGGGCCCCGTCGTCTCGAAGTGAATTTTTGGATTGTCAGGATTGTCGAACTGCTGAAGCATGAAGCCGTTCGGCGTCTGGGAGAGGATCTCCTGAGCCTTGGCGATCGCTCCCTTCATGCCGTTCGGTCCCGGGGTAAGTACGATTTCCGCGCCGAAAGCCAGCAGCAGCACGCGCCGCTCCTGGCTCATTGTTTCCGGCATGGTCAGGATTAGTTTGTATCCTTTTACGGCCGCTACGAAAGCCAGTCCGATCCCGGTGTTGCCACTCGTCGGTTCAATCAGCACAGTCTTGCCGGGACGAATTTTTCCGGCGCGCTCGGCCTCGGTGATCATGCTGACGCCAATGCGATCCTTCACACTGGCGCAGGGATTCGCGCTCTCGAGTTTCGCCAACACATCGGCGGTGCAGCCCGTTGTCACTTTGTTGAGCCGCACGAGGGGCGTGTTGCCGATCAGTTCCGTAACGTCGTTCGCGATCTTCATAGCTAGCCTGATCCTTTCGAGAGTTGGAGACACAAGCCTCAGCACCAGATTCTTAGCCGCATATTTTACAGAAATTCGCTCACTGCGAGCGATTGTTTCTTTATCCGGCGATCAATCTCTACTATCGCTGCTCGGAGATGACCGTCCGACGATCAACGCGCAGCGACCAACTCGGGAACTGCGGAAAGTTCCTGGAATTGATCCTTTGTCAACTGCAAGGAGGCTGCGGCGACATTCTCGTCGAGATGCTCAACCGAGGAAGTGCCGGGAATGGGAAGCATGATCGGCGAACGCTGCAACAACCAGGCCAAAGCGACCTGCATCGATCCCCGCTGATTCGCCTTGGCGACGCTGTTGAGAATCTCGCCGGCCACTCTGCCCGCTCCGAGTGGGAACCATGGGATGAAGGCGATGTGATTTCGCTCGCAGTAGTCGACCACATAATCCCATTCGCGATCCGCGAAACTGTACCGGTTCTGTACCGAGACGATGGGCACAATCTTGCGTGCGCGCTCGATGTGCTCCTGGGTGACATTGGAAAGTCCCACGAAGCGAATCTTTCCCTCTCTTTGCAGTTCGGCCAAAGTTTCCACCGACGCTTCGAAAGGGGTTACGGGATCGGGCGCGTGGAGCTGGTGAACATCGATGCGGTCGAGGCGCAGCCTTTTGAGACTGCCTTCAATCGCTTGGCGAAGATGTGCGGGAGTCGCGTTATGGGTCCATTGATTCGGCCCCGGACGATTCCATCCGCCTTTGGTGGCAATGACCAGATCCTTGGGATAAGGAAACAGCGCTTCCGCGATTAGCTCTTCGTTCACGTGTGGCCCGTAGGAGTCGGCTGTATCGATGAAGTTGACGCCAAGGTCCACGGCGCGCCGAAGCACGGACAGCGCAGCCTTGCGATCTCTTGGCGGACCCCAGATCCCATCTCCGGTGAGCCGCATAGCTCCAAAACCCAGACGATGCACGGAAAGCTTTCCGCCGAACGAAATCGTTCCTGCCAAGCCGGCGGACACTTCGTTTTGATTGCTTGTTTGCTTGCTCATGATGATGACCTCCAAATATTCTCAGTGTATTCTTTCCCGCCGCCGAATATAGCGCCCCTTGGGAATATTTTTTTAAGCGCTGGTTGAGGCTAACCTTGATCGCGGTGAACGGTGTCCATGGAGAAGGCGGGAAGGCAGACGGCGATATATTCTGCGCCGCTTTCGTTGGGAGTGGAGTAGCGGACCCATTCGCCGGCGTGGGCGATGATGGCTTGTCCGGCGGCGACGTCGAGAGAACCATTTTTGCGTTCGACACGAAGCGCGCCTTTTAGGACGATCGTGAATTCGTCGAAGGCAGGCGTCTGGCCGGGTTCGAGCCATCCACTGGGGCTGCGCATGTGGGCGATGCTGGCGGCTGTAGTTTGGGAGTTGATGCGTCCGATGTATTCGTCGATGAGTTTGGGTTTATTGCCAGCGGATTGGATGCGAGTGGGTTGCGAGATCAGAGTGGGCATGGGATTTTTGTTTCCAGGTTCCGGTTCTTGGTTCCAGACTTGCTGATTTTTATCTGGCGATCGTTTCGATCGAGTGTGAAGAGTGTAACTCGATGGATCGTTTTTACCGACAGGGGTAAGGTGTGGCCGGTGTTCCCGGGAGCTCCGCGCGACATCGTTTACAATTCTCGCTTATGTTCTATCGCTCGGATAATCGTGTTGTGGATCAATTGCGGCCGGTAGTGATCACTCCGGAATTTATTACGACGGCGGAAGGGTCGGTGCTGATTGAAGTGGGGAACACGCGGGTGATCTGTACCGCGTCGATAGAAGAGACGGTGCCGCCGTTCATGCGGAACACGGGCAAGGGATGGATCTCAAGTGAGTACGCGATGATCCCGCGGGCGACGCTGACGCGGACTTCGCGGGAAGTTTCGAAGGGAAGGCAGAGCGGAAGAACGCATGAAATTCAGAGGCTGATTGGGCGGTCGCTGCGCGCGGTGACCGACTTGTCTCGGCTGGGGGAGCGGACGATCTGGATTGACTGCGATGTGATTCAGGCGGATGGCGGGACGAGGACGGCTTCCATTACGGGCGCGTTTGTCGCGTTGGGGCTGGCATTGGAGAAGTTGGTGGAAGCGGGGACGCTGACCTCGGTTCCGCTGAAAGATTTTGTAGCGGCAGTGAGTGTGGGAATCGTGGATGGAGAAGTTCTGCTCGACCTTTGTTACGAGGAAGACTCGCGCGCCGATGTAGACATGAATTTTGTGATGACGGCCGGGCACAAGATGGTGGAAGTGCAGGCAACGGCGGAACGGCAGGCGTTCGATGAGGCGCAGTTCGCCAAGATGTTGGCTTACGCGCGTCAGGGAGTGCAGGCGCTGATTGCCAAACAGCAAGGAGTGTTGAGCGGGTTGACGCTGCGGCAATAAACGGACTCAGAGATGACTCCAGCAAAAATATTCCGCAAACCTGTGTTGTTTATTGCGGTGATGATATTGTGTGTGGCTTATTGCGCCCTTGCGCAGGCGCCGGTGGCACCGCTGGGCAGTTCGCAGCCCACCATTCTCTACGGCGCGGCGTATTACAACGAATACATGCCGGCAGACTTGCAGCCGGGGCGTTTGGATAAAGATGTTGCGCTGATGAAATCGGCGGGCATCACCGTGGTTCGCATGGGCGAATCCACATGGAGCCTGTGGGAGCCATCCGACGGGCGCTTCGAGTACGCGTGGATGGATCGCGTTGTGAACGCCATGGGCAAGGCGGGCATCAAGGTGATCATGGGCACTCCCACCTACTCGATCCCGACATGGATGGCGCATGCGCACCCTGAAATACTGGCCCGTCCGCTTGGCGGCGGATTCGTCGGTTACGGGATGCGGCAGAACATGGATTACGACAATCCGAAGTTTCGCTTTTATGCGGAGCGCGTAATCACGAATCTCGTCAGTCACTACAAAGATGATCCCGCAGTAATCGGCTGGCAGATCGACAATGAGACTTCGCCCAACGGGGCCACGAATCCAGGTGTATTTGCGGGGTTCGTGAATCATCTCAAAGAAAAATTTGGCACTACTGACGCGCTCAACAAAGCGTGGTTCCTGAATTATTGGGGTGAGGACGTGAACGATTGGGCGGACATGCCAACTCGCGACAACGCCACCAGCACCAGTTACAAGCTGGAGTGGTCCCGCTGGCAGCAGATGCGGGTGACCAATTATCTCTCGTGGCAGGCTGAGTTGGTGCGTAAGTATCGCCGTCCCGACCAATTCGTGACGCAGGATTTCGGCAGCATGATGAAGGCTGACGTGAATGAGCCAGAAGTGGCGGACGCACTCGATGTCGTGGCCAACAATCCTTATCACGGAACGCAGGATCACTTCGATGGCGCGTGGCAGGCTCTTCAGGGAGACTTCGCGCGCTCTTTAAAGCACACAAATTTTCTGGTGACCGAAACGAACGCGCAAACGCTCGGCTGGGATTCCACGGGACAGTTTCCGCCCTATGACGGCCAGATGCGCCTGGATGTGTATACGGATATTTCCAGCGGGGCAAACATGGTCGAGTACTGGCACTGGCACTCGATTCATGCCGGGCAAGAAACTTATTGGAAGGGCGTGCTCAGTCACGACCTGGAACCGAATCGCGCTTACGCCGAAGTTACCCGCATCGCTCACGAGTTGCAGAAGATCGGGCCTGAACTGGCGGACATGAAAATCCACAATCGGGTGGCGATTCTTTACAGTGTGGACTCTTCCAACGGCATCAGTTTTATGCCGTTTGAACGCCAGGAAAATTCCGGATGGGTGCCGGGGAAGGCTTCGGGAGCTTATAACGCGATTGTCAGCCAGCTCCACCACTCACTTTATTTGGCGAATGTAGGAACAGACTTTGTGTTTCCTGACGCGACCGCTTCGGAGCTTTCGCAGTACAAACTGCTGATTGTTCCGGCACTCTACGTGGCCGATGATGCGCTTCTGAAGCGAATCTCCGATTACGTACACAACGGCGGGCATGTTTTGATGACTTTCAAAAGCGGCTTTACGAATGAGAATTCAGCCGTTCGCTGGGAATTGGCGCCCGGACCTTTGCGTCAGGCCGCTGGATTCACGTATCAAGAGTTCTCTAATTTAGAGCACCCGCTGGCGTTGAAGGGCGATCCGTTTCATGCCGGGGAAGACAATAAGGTCAGTACCTGGGCGGAGTTTCTGCAAATTGAAACGGCCAAGCCTCTTGCCTTCTACGATCATCCATTTTTCGGCCGCTGGCCCGCCGTCACTCTAAATCACTTCGGTACTGGAACCCTTACCTATGAGGGCACTGCGCTTTCGGATAAGCTGCAACAGGCAGTCGTGTTGGACGCGCTTAAAGATGCAGGGCTAACCGGATACGACCAACAACTACCTGCCAACGTTCGCGTGAAGAGCGGAATCGCCCGCGATGGGCGGAATATTCATTACTATCTCAACTACTCCAGCCAACCTGCGACGATGACTTACAATCATGCAGCCGCTATCGATCTCGTCACAGGCCACGCCCTTTCGCACGGCCAGGAGACGTTGATCGCACCTTGGGATTTAGTTATTGCGAAGGACAAGTGACGGGTTCCACCGAGCGTCATCGCGTGGATTACGGGTTCCTTAAATCTGAACTATTGCTCTAGTAGTGCCGCTAGTAACGTATGCTTTCTCGAGGAAAATGGATTTGTAACCGTAACTCCACTCCATGTAAACCCTTCTTGTAGGTCTTCCGAAAGCAGCAAGCGACATCCTGCGCTTGCCGCCGCGGCCAGGATCAACGCGTCCCAGATCACCAGACCGTGTTTTGCCGAGAGGTCAATCGCAGCTTTCAGGATCGCCGAGGAGGTTTCTACCAACTGAAAAATGTCAGCAAAATTCAGCACCGCGGCTCGGGTACGCTGCGGGCTATATTTTGCCTTGCCGCGCAGGACGCGAAACAATTCGCCCAAAACCTGAACGGGAACAAATGTCCTGGCAGCAGGTAATTTGGTCACGATTTCGGTAGCACTCTGCTGGCGAAAGATTCCATTTACACCTTCGATGTAGGCCAGAATGTTGGTATCGAGCGCGAGCCGTATCTGGTCAGTCTCGTTCGTATAGTTCCTCTCGCGTCCAGCGGCCAACGTTAATCACTCGTTGATTTCTCAACCGCCTTATTAGAGCTTTCCAGCTCTGGGACTCTCCAATGCGACCCTCTTTCTGCTCGACGGGGGCAATGCGCGCCACAGGGCGGCCATGGCTGGTCACAACAAAACTCCGCCCTTCTTTGACTTCTCTCAGTACCCGAGAGAACTTCCGGTTGGCATCGGCGGCTGAGATGGCTTTTTCCATGTGTTCCCCTAAGTAGTGATATTACCTACTTTTATTGGGGTGGTCAATGGTTCGTGGTGGTTAACGCGATGCGATTGCTTTTTGTGTGGCGACCCAGTCGTGGATGCGAGTGGATAAGACATCTAACGGCAACGCGCCGGCGCCCAACACTTCATCGTGGAAATCGCTCAGTTTGAATTTGTCGCCTAGCTGATCCTTGGAGTATTGGCGGAGCTTGAGTATTTCAAGTTGGCCAATCTTATAGCCCAATGCCTGGGCCGGCCACGCCATGTAGCGGTCGGTTTCGCTCTGCACTTCGGCCTCATCGATGGCGGAGTGGTCGTGGAAGAAATCGACCACCTGCTGTCGAGTCCAGTGCTTGTAGTGGAAGCCGGTGTCGACGACGAGGCGGATGGCGCGGAGCATGTCGTCCTGGAGATGGCCATAATAACTGTAAGGGTCCTGAAAGAAGCCAACTTCCTTTCCCAGGCGCTCGGAGTAAAGGGCCCAACCTTCGGTGTAGGCGGTGTAGTACTCGTTCTGGCGAAAGGGTGGAAGCTGAGGCAATTCCTGCGCGATGGCGATCTGCAAGTGATGGCCGGGGACACCTTCGTGATAAGCAGTGGTTTCTATGTCGAGGGTCGTGCCCTTCTCAAAGTTGCCGGTGTTCACCATGATGTGACCGGGACGCGATCCATCTTGAGAGCCCTGAACGTATTCCGTAGAGGCTTCTTTCTCGCGGAACTCCTCGATCGGGAGATCTGTAGCCTAGCCTTAGGAAGGTGTCCGAACATTGAGGGCAACTTGAGATACATCTGATCGACGTTTTTCTGATAGAGATCGAGAAGTTCTTGGCGCGAATGAACGTGGACTTTAGGATTCGTTTGCAGTGAGGCGCTGAAGCTTTTGAGATCCTTGTAGCCGAGTTGATTGGCGACTCCGATCATACGGGCTTCTATTTCTTTCACCTGAGCCAGGCCGATCTGGTGAATCTCTTCCGGAGAAAGATCGGTGGTAGTGCTTTCTTTCACGCGGAAAGCATAGCGCTCGGGGCCATCGGGAAGCGCCCAGACGCCAGGATCGGTGAGGCCTTTCGGGGCGTAGTCCTCACGCACAAAGGTTGTGAATTTTACATAGGCCGGGAGCACGGATTCACGAATTGCGGCGATGCCCTGCTCGCGCAAGCGTTTCTGGTCGGCTGCGGAGATAGATTCGGGAAACTTGGCGAAGGGCTGCGCGAAAGGTGAGTCCTCGGGCGTCTTGGTGGCGAGGTCGTTCGATTGCTTGACTACTTTCTCGAGCAGAATGCGCGGGGGCATCAAGCCCTCGGCCATGCCTTTGCGCATCTGAATCTCGGTCTCGTCGAAGACACGGGGAATCTGGCGCAGCCGGGAAATGTAGTCTTCATAGTCCTTGACGTTTTGGAACGAGAGGACTGAGACGAGCTGTGGAAGGTCGATGTGAACGCCGCTGAACTGTGACACCGGCATTTCCCAACTCTTGAAGCGCGCGCCCTCGAGAGCCATTTGCAGATCGCGAACCATCAGAGTTTTATTCAGAATCTCTTGCTCGGGGAAACCCGTGGTGTTGATCGCGCTGAAGCGGGCGAGATATTTCTTGCTCTGCTCCAGGTCGTCGTCGATAGCCTTCTGCGAGAAATCGTCCAGTTTGTCGTTCCACCGCTTGTCTCCAAGAATCGAAGCATAGATCGGGCTGGTGCGGAGGGTGTACTCCCAGCGCTCGGCCAGCAGGTCATTCAGGGCTTTCCGACGGCCTTCGAGGTCGGGCTGGGGCGCGGCGAAAAGGTTGGAGCATAGCAGGGACAGGAGCACGGCAAACTGAATCGCAAATCGCATGAGTAGAGTCCTTGGAAACTTGGTTAGACGGAACGTATATTTAAAAGTAAGCTGCGGCGTTGATTATATGTTCAAACGCCGCCGCGAGGCGGCGAGCCGCACACTTCTGCGCGCGCGTGGTCTGCCGATATTTGCGTGCGGCTAAGCGATCCAGACCGTTTTGATATTCATGAATTCGCGGATGCCGTTGGCGGCGAGTTCACGGCCGTGACCGGAACTTTTTACGCCACCGAAAGGAACGCGGGCGTCGGAGGCGACCATTTTGTTGATGAAGACCATGCCGGATTCGAGTTCGTTGATGAAGCGTTCGCGTTCGGTGGCGTCGGTAGTCCATGCGCTGGCGCCGAGGCCGAAGCGGCTGTCATTGGCGAGACGGATGGCTTCGTCGATATCTTTGACACGGAACAGCGAGGCGACGGGGCCGAAGAATTCTTCACGGTAGGCGGGAGATTCTTTAGGGATGTCGGTGAGGACTGTGGGCGCGTAGTAGTTGCCGGGGAGTTCGAGCTTGTGGCCGCCGGTCAGGAGTTTGGCGCCGGCTTGCACGGTTTTCTTCACGTCGGCGTCGAGGGATTTGACGGCATCGGCGGTAGCGAGTGGGCCCAATTCTGTTTTCGCATCGAAGGGGTCGCCGACGCGGAGATTCTTCATGCGGTCGACGAACTTCTTTTCGAAGCTGGCTGCGATTGAATCGTGGATGATGAAGCGCTTGGCGGCGATGCAGGACTGGCCGTTGTTGATGACGCGAGCTTCCACGGCGGTAGCGACCGCGGCGTCGAGATCGGCGCTGGGCATGACGATGAAGGGGTCGCTGCCGCCGAGTTCAAGCACAACTTTCTTGATGCGCTTGGCGGCGGCGACTCCGACCTCGATACCGGCTTGCTCGCTTCCGGTGAGGGTGGCCGCAACGATGCGGGGGTCATTGAGGATGGCATCGACTTGCTGGGAGCCGATGAGCAGCGTTTGAAAAGCGCCGATGGGAAACCCGGCTTCGAGAAAAATATTTTCGATGGCGAGAGCGCACTGGGGAACGTTGGAGGCGTGTTTGAGCAGTCCGACATTGCCGGCCATGAGAGCGGGAGCGGCGAAGCGAACGACCTGCCAGAAAGGAAAGTTCCAGGGCATGACGGCGAGAATGGGACCGATGGGGCGGTAGCGGACAAAACTTTTTTGGCTTCCGGTTTCGATGATATCGTCGGCGAGAATTTTTTCGGCGTTCTCGGCGTAGTAGCGGCACCCGGTGGTGCACTTCACGGCCTCGGCAACGGCAGCTTTGTAGGGCTTGCCCATTTCCAGCGTCATGAGATATGCGAATTTTTCTTTGTCGCGTTCGAGAATGTCGGCGGCCTTCAGCATGCGTCGGGCGCGCTCGGCAAAAGGAGTTTTGGTCTCCGCGTGGAAGGTGGCGACGGCAAGCGCGAGCCTCTGATCGATCTGCTCGGAGGAAAGAGGCTGGAAGGTTTGCAGAGTTTCGCCGGTGGCGGGATTAATTGTGGCAATGGGCATGAGTGATCGTCCTTCGTGACTCCGTATAAGAAGTCTTAAGATTCGCTTGCCTTATCGCGGATATACCACGATACCACCGTAAGAATGTTCGATATGATTGAGCACCATGAACAGTCAAAACCACACGGCTCTCATTACAGGTGCATCGGGCGGCATTGGATATGAACTGGCAAAGTTGTTTGCGAAAGATCGCTACAACCTGGTGCTGGTGGCGCGCAGCGGCGACAAACTGAATCAGGTTGCTGCCGAGTTGCGGGGGCAGTTTGGAGTCACAGTAAAGGTTATCGCGCTCGATCTGGCTGTGGCGCCGTCGGCGAAGTTTTTGTTCGATCAGTTGCACAGCGAGGGAATGGTGGTCGATGTTTTGGTCAACAATGCTGGCTTTGGAACCTTTGGCGAATTTTCCGGGATAGCCGAGGAAGAAATTTTGGGACAGATTCAGTTGAATGTTACGGCCCTCACCGAGCTGACGCGGCTGTTCCTTCCCGCGATGTTGGCGCGGCGCGGAGGAAAGATCATGAATGTGGCGTCCACAGCCGCGTTTCAGCCGGGGCCGCTGATGGCGGTTTATTACGCGACCAAGGCGTATGTGCTTTCGTTTTCCGAGGCGCTGGCGAATGAGGTTGCGGGGTCTGGTGTGGTGGTGAGCTGCTTTTGTCCGGGAGCCACGGGCACTGGATTTCAGAAGCGCGCGGGGATGGAGGACTCGCGGCTGTTCAAAAAGATTGGAGCGATGAATGTTGAAAGGGTTGCGCGGGACGGATACCGGGGGTTGATGGAGGGGCGGACGGTCGTGATTTCCGGATTGCAGAATTGGCTGGTGGCGGAGTCGTTGAGATTTGCAC
>JBAUVJ010000036.1:0-4469 GCA_049583165.1 Candidatus Sulfotelmatobacter sp.
CCGCATGCCAGCCCCAGCCTGCGATCGAGAGAACCAGGCCGGTCTCGCCAGGAAGCCCGGAAAAATAAGCGTTTTTCACCGCAGTGGGAGGCGGCGCGGGATGAATGTAAATGGGAACGCGCCGGGCATTGGCGACTTCGAAGATGGGAGTGAACTTAGGCTGGTCAAGAAACTCGCCGTCCGTGGTTCCAGACAATAGGGCGCCCTTGAAACCCAAACCGTTGACGCAGCGTTCGAACTCTTTGGCCGCGGCCTCGGGATCCCGCGCGTTCAGCGCCGCGAAGCCAGCAAAACGGCCGGGATGAGCGCTCACGGCCGCAGCCAGTTCGTCGTTTACATCGCGAAGAACCGCAGACGCGGTTGCGGCCTGCAGGCTGCCGACCAGGGTGGTTAGCGAAAGCACCTGCAGGTCGATCCCGGCCTCATCCATGGCCGCGATGCGCCCGGCACCGAGGTCGAGTAGCTGGGCCTGCATCTTCTGGAGCCGTGGAGGCGCGGCGGCGCCATAAGCACCGGTGGCTTCCAGGAAACTGGCAGTAACAAAGTGCTCTTCGAGAGCGATGGTCTTCATCATGATCATGCGATTGTATGCGAAGAGATGGCTCTGAACTCGGGCGAAAACTTATCCGTGGGAAGCTTCGGAAGCTAAAGATCTCAGCTCCGGTGGAGAGCAGCGCTGGCTCTCGCCGCAGGACGACGTCATTTTCCTCGAGACCGGCTAACGAGAGATATTTTCTCAGTTCCGAGTAGTGCCGCTCACGCCAAGTTGGGATTATGACGGACGATGTTTGATAAGTACGCGCGCCCCTCATCCTTCGCTGAGATCATCGTCAGCTTTGTTCGGAAAAAGGATCAGGTCAGATGCCGAGTGGCGGATGCTTTGAAGTAAAAGGTCTTCGCGCTTTCCGCCTTGATTTCTGCGGGGAAACAGCGACCGTCCAACCACTTCCTTGCGCAGCATCGAAGCCTAACAGTTGCACCGGCAACCTCAGCGGGTCGATTTTGGATTGACATTGGATCATGAGAGAGATAGAATTCGCGACCGTGCGTCCAACCCAGGCTTTTGATTTCCGCCAGCGAGATGGGAAGTTCTTATTCAGGCCTTTGGTGCCGCGTCTCGTCGTGTCGCCAACTGGGATCCGTTTCGAGAGCCAAGAACCAACAATCAGTTTTCCAAGGAGAGAATCCATGAGGGGTTTCACCAAATCCATTCGGATGGTCGCGGGGCTGCTCACTGGCCTGCTATTTGCGACCTTGGCCGTTCCACTCGGCGCCCAACCAGCGCGCCCATCCCATCCGTTCTACGACATCAGCAAGGAAGTGACGCTCAGTGGCACGGTATCGGATGTCCTCGCGAAAGCCGCTCCGGGAACATTGCCAGGCCCGCATCTTCTGTTTGCGACCTCCTCGGGGAACGTGGACGCGAGTCTCGGAGCGTTCGCTCTGCAAGGCAAGAACCCGCTTTCAGTCGCTCCGGGGCAGGAAGTTGCGGTGACCGGCATCATGAAGACGATCAAGAATAAGGGAGTATTCGTAGCTCGCACCGTAAAAGTGGCTGGCAAGACCTATCAGCTCCGAAACCAACACGGAGTCCCCATGTCCCCGTTATCGCGCCAGAAGGCCGCGCAGAAAGGGGCGTCTCTATGAACCGGAAAGTTTACGCTAGCATTCTCGCATTATGCGCATGCCTGGCCACGGGTTTCCTGGTCGGTTGCGGTGGTTCAAGTTCGAAAACTACAACCACAACTACAACAACTACTCCAACCATAGCCATCGCGGCCACGAGTGGGGGTGGGCAAAGCGCACCGGTCAGCACCGCATTTGGTAGTGCGCTCTCAGCGACGGTCACCTCCAACGGAACGGCGGCCAGTGGGGTCTCGGTAACCTTCACCGCTCCCTCGTCGGGCGCCAGCGGGACTTTTGCCGACAACGGCACCCCTGCCGCTACGGATGTAGAAACGACCAACTCGAGCGGTGTGGCTACTTCCACCACGTTCACGGCTAACGCCACGGCCGGCGCTTACGCAATCACGGCATCAGCAACGGGAGCCACGTCTTCGGCCAGCTTCAGCATGACCAACACGGCGGCTGTCGCGACTAATAACACTTACGTGTACTACGTGAGCGGCCAGGAGTCGTCGTCGTCCGGGCCGGGGCATTACTACGCAATCGCAGGAGCGGTCACTCTCGACAGTACCGGCGACATTATCGGAGGCGAGCAGGACTACAACGATGGAGTTGGGATCACCTCACCGGGTGAACCCACTGCGCCGGACACCATCACTCCAGCAGCGGGGGCCCTAGTGGTCGATCCCACCACCGGCCTCGGAACGCTCACCATGACATCGAGCAACACTAGCGTAGGTGCGAGCGGCAAGGAAACCTTTGACGTTCAATTTGTGAATGCCAACCATGCGCTCATCGTGCAGGCCGATGGGTCGGCAACTTCGAGCGGAAGTCTCGATTTGCAGACGGCGACGACCACGACCGGCAATTTCGCCTTCGCGATCTCGGGCGTGAATCCTATCACTGACTCGGTGGCGTACGGCGGCGTTTTCACGACCGGCGCCACGGGGACCATCGACATCAACGATGCCGATGGCGGCATCTCGCAAATCAATCCCTTTACCCCAAGCTCGACCACTCCGGACGCTTTCGGGCGCTCGGTTGTGACCGGGATCAGCAATCTGCCTTATGCGGCGCTGGGCGTGAACAACGCACCCGCTAACGTCACCTTTGTCTCCTACGCTGTGGGTCCGGAGGCAATGCGGTTCATCGATGTCGATACGACCGACAGCGCGGTTGGCTCGGCCTTCGGGCAGGGTGCAGCCACTTTCACCAACACCTCGCTGACAAGCGCCGTATTCACGCTGTTCGGCCAGGTGAGCGAGCCGTATGCCACGTTGGGCCAGTTCACCACGGACACGAATGGCGATGGCGGCATCGCGACTGGTGCAGCCGACGACAACGAACTGTACAACGGTGTCCAGGTAGAAAATACCTTGCTCACTGGCAGCACGTATGACCTGGCCAGCTCGGGGATCAATGGATACGGCAGTATGTCCTTGAACTTCGGTACGAGCGCCGCTGACGTTAGCTCGATCGGGCTGTACATGACCGATCCCGCACTCAACCTCAACGATCCCAACAACACGACCACCGACGTAGGCGGCGCTCTCCTTGTGGACATGGACCCTGGACTTCCCGGCGGAATCGGGGTCGTCACTCCACAAACTGATACCACCGCTACGGACTTCAACGGCAGCTATGCCGCTGGATTCCAGGACTTCAACTCCTTCGGTGCGTGTGATGGGTGCGAGTTCGATATGGTCGGACCGTTCACGGTAACGGCCGGGGCGCTTAGCACGGCAAGCATCGGGGCCGATGGCAGCGACCCGCTCGATACGCTCACCAGTACGGAGACCACTGGCGATATCTACACCTCAATTCCGCTGTCGGTCTCTGCCGGGTACTTCTCGATGTCCTCGGCTAATCTGCCGGCGCCGGGCAATCCCCTGGTGGGCGTGCTCAATGCCGCAGCGGTCACGCAGGACTTCGACGCCGACATCTACCAGGCTAGCGCAACCACGCTGTACTGGCTGAACTTCGACACCAACAGCGTCTTCCTGGGAGCGATTGAGGCCCAGCCGAGCGGAACAACCTTCCCCGCGACCAAGAAACGCGCGGGGAGGGCTCAAGCGAAACGTAGACAATAAGCAGCAGCATCTCGGGCATCGCCTGGACAAGCCAGCGGTGCCCGGGTTTAAGACCTAACTCAGTGGCGCACTCCGGTGCGCCACTTTTTTGCCTGGCATCATGGAACCATAATGATCCCGCCCCAGTCTTCTCGTCGCTGCGCGATGGCACGGACATGACTCATTTGCCATGATTTGGCCGACCGACTCCGTGCAAGTTTTCCATTACCTGGATTCGCGACTTAGAGTTTGAGCAACTTAGACCTTAAGCAAGGCCTCGGCGTTCCTGTGCGTGAGCTTGGACTTATCGTCATCGCTGACTTTGAGAGAGTTGAGGAAATCCCGTCCTTGCGTATTAGCGCTGAACGGATAGTCGACCGAGAACATCAGGCGGTCGATGCCCACAACCTCGTACGCGCATTGGAATGGCGGCAGCGTGAAATATCCGCTGGTGGTGACGTGGAAATTCCGATGGAAATACTCCGCGACCGAAAGTTTGAGGTGCCGCGCCACGCCGGTCAGCAACTGGTTGGATCGGGCGAGGGCGTAAGGCACACCTTCGCCCACGTGGCCGATAATGACCTGCAACTCCGGGAAACGATCGAACAGTCCGGAGACGATGAGGCGCAGGCTGTGCAACCCCGTCTCCGCATGCCAGCCCCAGCCTGCGATCGAGAGAACCAGGCCGGTCTCGCCAGGAAGCCCGGAAAAATAAGCGTTTTTCACCGCAGTGGGAGGCGGCGCGGGATGAATGTAAATGGGAACGCGCCGGGC
>JBAUVJ010000037.1:0-11883 GCA_049583165.1 Candidatus Sulfotelmatobacter sp.
ATCTTGGTCAGCTCGGTAATGTTTTTCTCTTTCAGTTCAGCAATGGTCATGATTTATCCTAGAAACGATTCACCTGTACCCGGCCACCGTAAACGTATTCGTTTCAGCGTTGTCGGGAGATTTTCAAAGGAGGGTATTCAGGGAAGACAAAACACCACGAGGCAGGCGGGCGGGGCTGTTTTAAGCAGCCCGCCGTTGTGCCTCGGCAAAATTCTCCGGCTCCGACAGGATTTCCTGCCGCTCCGCGCCTGCGATCCGGTCCAAAACTCCATTCATCGTTTCCTGGATTCTGGTGCTGGGCCGGTGGAACTTCCGCGTGGCCTTGGAGGCGAGCTGGCAAAGCATATAACGATTCCGTAATGTTTGTAAAGCGTCAAACACACGATCAGATCGCATGTGTGTCTTTCCCCTTCCTTTTAAGTATTGGGCATCCCGCTTTGGCCCTCGGTCCTCGTAGAATCGATATGAACTGGACTTCGCTACAAACCACTGATTCTACTGAGATTGTCAGGAGTTAGCGTATTTCCTACACAGAATAGATGCGTGACCGAAGCCCAAAGATGCTCACATTTCCTGATTGGACTCACAGGTCGAGGTATCTTAAGAACTGACCCAGAGGCTCCGGATGTCCTTGGAACAAGATACTCTACCCGGAATCCTGAGACCGGTCAATATCTTTTACGTATCTTTACTGGTTCGCAAGACTGGTTCGCGAGACTGGTTCCCAAACCCGGTTCGCGCGGCATATCGCGAACGGCAGATTGGACTGCCGTCCCCAGTTGAAAATGCGACTCGCTCCGCCCCTTAAAAATTAAGCCTGAGGGCAAACTGTATCAAGCGCGGATTGTTCACCGTATTGTTGACCACTCCGAAACTCGAGGGCGTATTAATATCCTGCTCTCCAGTATCGGCGAAGCCGTTCAGATAGAATTGCGCGTGGTTGAGCAGGTTAAAGAACTCAGCTCTGAATTGCAGCTTCATCGCTTCACGGAACGGCAGCGGGAAGTCCTTCAGGATTGAGAAATCCGTATTGACAAAGCGCGGACCGTAGACCGGGGCACGGGGCGCAGTTCCAAGTTCACCCACAGTCACGCCATTCGAGAGTGTTTCGGTGAGGGCTGGCGCAAAAGCGCAGGGATTGAACCAATTCTGCAGCGTGTGGATTTTGGTAGGGCATCCCGCCTGGCCGCCCTCGCTTCCCGCCGTGTTGGGGTTGCCAACCTGATTTGGACGCTGAAAGGTGTTCCCGTTATACGAGAAGTAGACGCCCGACTCATCGGCGCTATCCACCACAAACAACGGGAAACCCGAGGTGGCTCTTTCAATCAAATTCACTTGCCAATGCCCCAGGATGACGTCGGTTAGTCCGCTCCAGCTGCTGCCGTACTGCTTGCCTTTCCCAAAAGGCAAATCGTAGAGGATACTGGCGGTGAAACTGTCGTTGAGGTTCAGTTGTGACAACCCCCAATCCAGTTTCGCGGTGCCGGGCAGTGGGTAATAGAGGGCGCCGGGGTTGGTGCCCAATCCGTCGGTCAAACCGGAGTCGAAATTGCGAGAATAGGTGTAGCCAATGAGGGCATAAAGCCCGTGACGCGCGCTCTTGGTTTCCGCCTTGACCTGTAAAGAATCGTAGCGTGCTGCCCCGATGCTGTTGTTAGTATCGACCGCCTGAAAAGGCGCTGCGTAAGGCCAATTGTTTACGCCACAGCCCAAAGTGTAACCGGGGTAGAGCGGATTCGCGACCGTCACTCCAGCGGAATTGGTAGCGGTCGGAAAGCAGGCGCTGGGCGATTCAATGTTCTCGTTCAATTGGCTCACCAGAATGTGCGCGCTACGCGAGCCGCCATATCCCACCGTGAGCACCACATTTCCCGGCAGTTGCCGCTCAATATTTAGATTGAACTGTTGAATGACCCCCTGCTTGAAATTCCGGTTCTCGGATTGAATCGTACCGGTATAAGATCCAGGGTTCACCGGCGCGCTATAAACAGCGCCGGCCCCGCCGTCCACATTCGTGGCAGAGGCGGTATTTGCCGGCAGAAGAAAACCATCGGTCAGCGAGCCAAAGGCGCTGCCGTAAGCGAAACAAAAAGTACAGGGATCGACCTCTGCATAGTACGGCGGATTCTGCCACAGTCCCTGTCCACCCTGATTCCACGCCGAGTCATGAACGATGCCATAGCCACCGCGCAGGACCGTTTTGTCGCTCCCCGCCGGCTTCCACGCAAATCCAATGCGTGGTTCGAGAGCAGTCTTATCGAACTGAATGCCCACGCGCCCGTCAGTGGCGATGCAAGTCGTACACCCACTTACCCCAGGGGCGCCAGATGGAACATACCATTCAAGATTCGCAACATCGAAGTTCGCTTGCCGGTTGGCCTCCTCGATTTCGGGCGTGGCTAAAGACCAGGCAAACCCCAGGTTCAAAGTCAAATTTGGGGTGACGCGCCAATCATCTTGCACGAAGGGACGGAACAGCTTCCAGCGCCGGCCAGTGGTAGCACCCAGGAATGTTTGATCGTGGGAGGCAAAAACTCCCATGCCTCCCAGGAGCAAATCCCCGATGTCGTCACCTGTCTGGACGCCGGTCTCCACCGCGAAGCCATCCTGAAAGGCATTGTTCCTCACATTCATCTCGTTGGCTCGAAATACCGCGCCAAAGCGGATGTTGTGTTTGCCCCGAATCACGTCCAGCGTATCGGACGCCGAATAGACGTTAGTTCCTCCCTGATAAGGCGCATATCCGCGATCGCCCACCGAGAAGTAGGCGGACATGTCAAACGAAGTCATGCCACAACTTTCGCACTCCTGCGGCGCCTGGTTCAGGCTCGCGGGGTAGCCAGTAATGCCGTCGCACGAACTGGCCAAATCCGCGCCTGGAATGCCAAGTTTCGCAGCTTCGCATGTGCCCGTGCCAAACGACAGGATATGGTTGAAAATGCGGCTGTAGCCCACGGTGGCCTGATTGATCATGTTCGGGGAAAACATGTGGGTTTCAGTAATCACGCCATTGCGTCCATGGTTTTCGATGTGTTGATTGCTACCAAAAGCGTTCGCTTCTGACCACGTCGGTGATCCGCCAGGAACGAAGTTTGTCGCCTGGTCGTAACTGAAGCGCGCAAACGCAGAATCCTTGTTGGAAAAATTGTGATCCAGTCGAACGTCCCATGTCCCTTCGTTAAGCTTCCTTACCGGCTGGTTCTCGTAGTTGAAACCGCCGGCGGGATTTGCATTGGGCGCAGGATAAAGCTGAGCCACTCTTGCACCGATGGGATTGATCAAAGCCGCCGGAATGATGTTGCAGGGGTTTCCTGTCGGTAGCTGGCTTCCATCGCCCTGCACCGGCGCCGGCGTCGTACCGCCCGGCAGACACTGGAAGGTAGTGGCCTCTCCGGTAGCTCCGTTTAAATTCGCGTAGGGGTTGGTGAGTGTCACGCCTAGCGGATCGTTGGTGAAATCATAAGCGCCATTGGCATTGGCTGTAACCATCGCAGTGGTCGGAACGAACCCCGTGAACGGCACACCCTCACGCTGCATTTTGGCCTGATAATCGATGAAGAAGAACGTCTTGTCCTTCTTGATCGGTCCTCCCAGGGAACCTCCAAACTGATTCAAGTTGAATTGCTGCTTGGTGGTAAAAAAGAAGCGCGTCGCGTCAAGATCCGTATTGCGGAAGAATTCGAACAACGAGCCGTGCCACTGGTTCGATCCTGATTTCGTAGTAACCAGAACGGTAGGACCGGCGCGTTCTCCGTATTCCGCCGAGTAGTTGTAGGTCAAAACCTTGAATTCCTGGATGTCGTCGATCTCGGAGAAAATTGCAATCCCGCCCTCATCCAGTTGATTGTTGTCGTTGCCGTCGAGCAGCCAGTCGGTTTCCTGCTCGCGTGAACCGCCAGACGAAAGCGAGAACGATCCCCGCGTGGCAGCCTCGCTGCTGGCGGCGCTGGTGAAGAAGCTGACTGGGCTCGTGGAGGAGGTCGTGCCCGGTGTGAGCGTCGCCAATTGGGTAAAGTTCCGTCCATTGAGCGGCAGATCAGCCACCTGCTCGGATGTGATCACCTGGCCCAACGTCGGATTCGCAGTTTCCACCGCAACCTCGGTGGCATTCACTTCAACGGTCGAGGAAACCGACGCCGGCGCGAGACTGAAATCCACTTCCCGGTGCTCGTCAACTTGCAGCCGGATGTCTTTCTGCTCGTTCGTCTGGAACCCCTGCGACTCCACTCGAATTGTGTACTGCGACACGGGAAGCAGCGGGATCAAGTAGTGCCCCGAGTCGTCCGTCCTTGCATCGCGGGAAAGACCGGTGTCCTGCGAGACGGCTTTCACCGTCGCTCCGGAAATTACGGCGCCCGCCTTATCGGAAATTGTTCCCGAAAAACTGCCCGTCGCTTGACCGTACAGGAGGGGACAAATCGAACCCGGGAGAAAACAGAAAACTAGCGAACAGAAAACGAAACTGAGCGACGACCGTTTACTTTTCATAACGACTCCTTTTCGGCGGCCCCACCGAACGCAGAGTTCCCTAAATGCAGAGTAGAATCTTGGAGGATTTAAACCGTAGAAACGCCTTATAAATGGCAACTCGTCACGAAGTCAAGATTATTCGGCAGGGTTCGAGCTTTACTGTCAGTGAAATTTTCGAAGCAGGAGAGAAGAATATCCCCAGCCAAGGCTTTCCTAGTTACTTCGCCGCCTAATTCTTTGAACGGGAAGCCCATTCCGAGTCGAAGCGTTGCCGATTGTAAAAAGATTTTTGTGTTCCTATACCCGTGGTCGAAAGCGCCGCGTACAAATTGGCGCGCCCCACCGCCTCTTTTTCCGGAGCTCCCTCTCCAAGAAACACCGCGAAGCTGCCAATAAATGCGTCTCCCGCTCCCGTACTGTCAACGCTGTTTACGGCAAACGGCGGCACGTGCTCGCTCAGTTCGCGCCCCGCCACCAGAGATCCTTGACCTCCCAACGTGATGATGACGCGACGAATGCCCCCGTCCACGAGTTTAGCGGCGCATCGTTTGGCGTCGTCAATGCTCCGCACCGCAATGCCGGTGATGCTTTCCGCCTCGCTTTCATTCGGCACAAAATAATCGAGGCCAGCCAGCGCGCCCATATCCACAGGCTGCGCGGGTGCTGGATTTAAGAGGCAGCGGATCCCATTTTTCTTGGCGAACGCCACCGTGTAGTAGACAGTCTCCAACGGAATTTCAAACTGGAGCACGATGCAATCCATGCTCTTCAGCATCTCCGCAGCCGCATCAACATCGGCCGGCCTCACCGCGTCGTTGGCTCCCTTGACCACGAGGATCCGGTTCTGTCCGTTGGGCTCGACAAAAATCGGCGCAACCCCGCTCGACAAACCCTCCACCTGCTTCACATGAGTCGTGTCGATGCCCAGCTTCTTGAAATTCTCAATGGTGGCCGGACCGAACAGATCGCTGCCAACTCGCGCGACCATGAATACGTCCGCACCGCATAGACGTGCCGCCGCCGCCTGGTTCGCGCCTTTTCCGCCGAATCCCAGATCGAATTTCTGGCCGAAGATGGTTTCGCCAGGTTTCGGAAAGCGGTCGGCGAAAGTGGTTAGGTCGATGTTTGCACTGCCCACTACTGCAACTCGAG
Organism: Candidatus Sulfotelmatobacter sp.; assembly: GCA_049583165.1. Lineage (GTDB taxonomy): Bacteria > Acidobacteriota > Terriglobia > Terriglobales > Acidobacteriaceae > Sulfotelmatobacter. The sequence goes on from JBAUVJ010000037.1 coordinate 5,623, forward strand.
GTCGATGGGACATGATTGGGTTAGAGAATTCTGCGACCGCCGAGTCTATTTGGCGTCGCTAAGGCGTGTCAAATCGCGAACGCGTGAGAATGAAAGGCTGTGAGCAAACTTACTCGCCATAAGGAACCCAGATGTTCTTCACCTGCGTGGCGTGCTGTAAAAACCACCGCCCCTCGCCTTGTTTCAGATCAAACCAGTCGACTGCGCGGCCTTCATTGGTGAAGACCTGTTTCAGATTTCCTACAGAGAACGCTTTCGCCGCCGCCGCGCTGGATTCATCGGAAAAACACCAGACGGCATCGACATCATCGTGTTCCGCGATCGTCTTGAGCAATTGCGAAGTGTACCCTGTCACAATATTGATCGCGCCGTCCGGCAGATCGCTCGTGTCGAAGATTTGATAGAGATCGCCGATGATCAATGGATACGTTTCCGAAGGCACCACGACAGCAGTATTTCCGGCAGCCAGAACCGGCAACACCACAGACAACAAACCCAGCAGCGGCGAGTCGTTGGGACAAATAATGCCAACGGTTCCAATCGCCTCATTCATCGCGATTGCAATGGTTCGCGAGGGCGGGTTATGCACCGCGCCATCGAACTTGTCGGCCCACGCGGCATAAGAGAATATCCGCTCGATGCTGGCCTCGACTTCTTTAGCTGCCTCGGTTTCGCCAACCGCCGCCGACAACCGCCGCGCGATTTCTTCCTGCCGCAGCGAAAGATTCTCGGCCATGTAATAGAGAACCTGTGCGCGGTTGTGGGCCGTAGCCTTCCCCCAACTTGTCGCTTTGCGCGCCGCCTCCACCGCATTACGAATATCTTTTCGATTGCCCAGCGGCGCTTCGCCCAGCAACTCGCCCTTTCGGCCACGCACCTCGAAGCTGTAGCCGGAATCAGGTCTCGCCTGCTTGCCGCCGATGTAGAGCTTTACAGTCCGGTCGATCGCCGAATCCGATTGCTGGCCGTCCGCAGAACTTTCAGGTTTCCGCTCCGGAGCCGGAAGTGCTCGAGCGCCCTTGAACCAGGATGGTTCGAGATACTCAAACAGTCCCTCGCGTCCTCCCTCGCGGCCATATCCACTTTCGCGATATCCGCCGAAGCCGCACGCGGCATCGAACATATTCGTGCAGTTGACCCACACCACGCCCGCTTTAATCTGCGCCGCAACTTGCAGCGATACGTTGATGCTCTCGCTCCACACGCAAGCCGCTAAACCGTACACCGTGTTATTGGCCAGCTCCACGGCCTCTGTGGGAGTACGGAACGTCATCGCCGCAAGTACAGGCCCGAAGATTTCTTGCTGCGCAATCACCGAAGCTGGATGGACGTTGCTCAATAAAGTCGGAGGGAAGAACAGTCCACGCGTCGGCATTTCAATCTGCGGCTGCCAGCAATTCGCCCCTTCCGCAATCCCCTGATCCACGAGACGTCGAATACGTTCCAGTTGCACGGGCGCAACGATCGCCCCAATATCGATGGCTTTATCCAGCGGTGGTCCCACCCGAAGCGAGCTCATGCGGTCGCGAATCTTTTCCATCAGAGTTTCGGCAATGCTTTCCTGCATCAGCAGGCGTGAACCGGCACAGCAAACCTGCCCTTGGTTGAGCCAGATTCCGTCCACCAAACCCTCCACCGCGCCGTCAAGATCCGCATCTTCGAAAACAACAAACGGAGATTTCCCGCCGAGCTCCAGCGAAAGCCGCTTGTGACTCTGTGCCGTCGCGCCACGAATCGCACGGCCAACCTCAGTCGATCCGGTGAATGCAATCTTGTCGATGCCAGGATGTTTCACCAGAGCCTCGCCAGTAGAACCATCTCCCGTGACGATGTTCACGACTCCCGCAGGCAATCCAATCTCTTCGCATATTTCCGCAAAGGCGAGAGCAGTCAGCGGTGTGAACTCCGCCGGCTTTAGCACCACGGTGTTCCCCGTAGCGATGGCAGGTGCAATCTTCCATGCCAGCATCAGCAAGGGAAAATTCCACGGAATAATCTGCCCAACCACGCCGCACGCGGTGTAACCCGGAAACTCGGTCTCCAGCAGTTGTGCCCATCCGGCATGATGATAGAAGTGACGAATGACGAGAGGAATATCGATGTCGCGGCTCTCGCGAATCGGTTTGCCGTTGTCGATGGTTTCGAGCACCGCGAGCCGCCGCGAATGTCTCTGAATCGCTCGCGCCATGGCATATAAATGCCGGGCGCGCGCATGTGGTTTTAGCGCCTGCCACTTAGGCAGCGCATTTCGCGCGGCCTTCACTGCCGCATCAATATCCGCAGCCGATCCTTGTGCAACCGTCGCAATTTTCTCTCCGGTAGCAGGATCGGTCGAGTCGAAGAACGCGCCCTCGGCAGGTTGCCGCCAAGCGCCGTCGATGAAGTGGCCGAAGCGTCGTTGATGCTTATCCAGCCAGAGCAGCGCGTCCTTGGGATCTTCGGGCGCCGGGCCGTATTCCATAGTAAGGAATTTTTCAGCTATGCTCATTCGCGCTTCCGTTTTTTCCTCGATCTTCTTCTTGTTCGATCTTGCCGGTGCAAATGACTACGCAATCGGATGTCGGTAATCCGCCGAATAACGGCCGGTAGCGTAATGCTCCAACTGCCGTTCGATGTCGTTCAACAATCCGCTTGCCCCGAAGCGGAAGAGTTCCGCTTTCATCCACGGCGTTCCCAGCTCTTCCTTCATCAGCGCCAACCACTCCGTCGATTGTTTTGCCGTTCGAATTCCGCCGGCCGGCTTGAAGCCAACCGCCATTCCTGTTTCCTGCGCATATTCGCGAATGGCGCGCGCCATCACGAATCCAACGGGAAGCGTGGCGTTGGTCGATTCTTTGCCGGTGGAAGTTTTGATGAAGTCCGCGCCCGCCATCATCGCCACAAAACTGGCTCGCGCCACATTTCGCAGCGTGAGCAAATCGCCCGTGCCGAGAATCGCTTTCATGTGGCAGCGTCCGCAGGCCAGCTTGAATTCTGCGACCTCGTCGTAAAGCTCCTGCCACTTGCCGCCAAAGACGTGAGCTCGCGTGATTACGATGTCGATCTCATCCGCTCCCGCTTCCACCGAGCGGCGAATTTCCTGAACCCGCTCCTGCACCGACGAAAGTCCAGCAGGAAATCCCGTGGAAACCGCGGCCACTCGAACCCCAGTGCCTTCCAGCGCCCGCGCTGCGGTTTCAACAAAGCGATGGTATACGCAAGCCGCCGCGACCTTAATGTTGAGTTCTTCGATCTGAAGCCGCTTCACAATTTCGTGTTCGATCGGCTGCCGCGCCTTGGCGCACAAGCGCCGCACACGCTCTTCCGTATCGTCGCCGGAAAGTGTGGTCAGGTCCATGCAGGAAATCGCGCGCAGAAGCCACGCCGCCTGCCATTCTTTTTTTACCGTCCGTCGCGCAACGTGAGTTTGCGCCCTGCGCTCCACCGCGCTGGTATTTACCCGAACCTGCTTCACCCAATCAAGGTTCAGCGGGATGCCGCGATTGGAAAGCAAAAGACGGCCGGAGAGCGTAGCGATCGGCGCTTGCGATTCCGGCGCGAGTTTGCCGGGCGACCTGTCATGCGAGACATCCGCCACGCCGTAACGTCTTGTGCGTTCTTCTGACACTCACTTGCATTGTACGGCAGAAGGTAAACCCGCCGCAGTTTTCTGCTATAGTTTCGTTCCTTGGAGGTCCGGTCTCATGCCTAGAAATGTGCGCTGTGCCTTGATTCAAGCCAGCAACGCGCTCAGCACAGAGCGCCCGCTTGCGCAGATCAGAAAAGCGATGATCGACAAGCACCTGAAATTGATCGAACAGGCGGCGCGAAAAAAAACGCAGATACTCTGCCTCCAGGAACTTTTTTACGGCCCTTACTTTTGCGCCGAGCAGAACGCGCGCTGGTACGAGCTGACCGAGCGTGTGCCGGACGGGCCGACCGTGCGCCTGATGCAAAAAATCGCCGCCAAACATCGCATGGTGATTGTGGTTCCGGTTTACGAGGAACAGATGCCTGGCGTTTATTTCAATACTGCCGCAGTCATCGATGCCGACGGCCGCTATCTGGGAAAATACCGCAAGCATCACATCCCGCACTGCCATCCCGGATTCTGGGAGAAGTTTTACTTTACTCCCGGCGATCTTGGCTATCCTGTTTTTGAAACCAAGTACGCACGCGTTGGAGTTTACATTTGCTACGACCGTCATTTTCCGGAGGGCGCACGCATCCTGGGATTGAACGGCGCAGAGATCGTTTTCAATCCGTCAGCCACGGTCGCTGGCCTCTCGGAATACCTGTGGGAACTCGAGCAGCCCGCGCACGCCGTCGCCAATGGATATTTTGTAGGCGCCATCAACCGCGTGGGAACGGAGAAGCCCTGGAGCATTGGCGAGTTCTACGGCAAAAGTTATTTCTGCAATCCGCGCGGGAAAATTATTGCGCAGGCCAGCCGCGACAAAGATGAAGTCGTCGTCGCCGATCTCGACCTCGATATGATCGCGGAAGTCCGCAAAGTCTGGCAGTTTTTCCGTGACCGCCGCCCGGACAGCTACGGCCCTATCACCGCACAGACAGGACAAGCTTCCGCAGCGGACTGAAAAACGACGATCGAAGAATGACGAGCCGAAGAAAAAAAAGACTGCTAAGCTCGTCGACAACTCATTCGTTATCGAACCGCACTCCATGACGACGCCCGACCCCTCTCATCTCCAATCTCGAATCGAATCCAGCCCGCTCTACAACCCCGACCTCGCGCCCGCCAGCGCTGCTCGCCGCCATTGGGGCACCTACAACTTCGCGGCTCTCTGGATTTCAATGTCCGTCAACATCCTCACCTACATGCTGGCGGCGAGTTTGATCCAGGGTGGAATGAATTGGAAACAAGCCGTTCTGACGATTTTTATTGGCAACGTGATCGTGCTCGTCCCCATGCTTCTAAACTCTCACCCCGGAGCCAAGTATGGAGTGCCGTTCCCGGTTTTGGCTCGCGCGTCATTCGGCGTGCTCGGCGCAAACGTTGCCGCAGTCCTGCGCGCGCTCGTGGCCTGCGGATGGTTCGGCATTCAAACCTGGATCGGCGGCGAAGCGATCAATACTCTGCTAGCTACGCTCGTACCCGCGTGGAAGAATTTCCCTTACTCCGCAGCCATTTGCTTTTTTCTGTTCTGGGTGATCAACCTAGCCGTCATCTTGATGGGAATCGAATACATCCGCATGCTCCAGGGCATCAGCGCGCCGGTTTTGTTAGCGGTGGGATTGCTGCTCCTGGCTTGGGCCTATCACGGTGCGGGCGGCTTCGGTCCCATGCTGGCCTGGCCCTCGAAGTTCACCAACTTTGCCAGCTTTCTCAAGTTTCTGATTCCCGCCTTAAATGGCACCGTCGGCTTCTGGGCAACTGTCTCTTTGAACGTTCCCGACTTCACGCGATTTGCTCGAAACCAGAGAGAACAAATTATCGGCCAGGCGCTGGCGTTGCCGACCACCATGACTCTCTACGCCTTCATCGGTATCGCGGTCACGTCGGGCACAGTCGTGATTTACGGCACCGCAATTTCTGATCCGGTGCAACTGCTCAGCCGTTTTCATTCTCCGGTGGCCGTGGTGATCTCGCTGATCGCGATTCTGCTCGCGACTCTGAACGTCAACATTGGAGCCAATGTCGTATCGCCGGCAAATGACTTCTCCAATCTTTGGCCGCGACGCATCAGTTTCCGCACCGGCGGCGTGATCACTTGCCTGATGGGAATCGTAATGATGCCGTGGAAACTATTGGCCGATTACAACACCTTCATACTCGGCTGGCTCGGTGGCTATGCTGCGTTTCTCGGCCCAGTCGCCGGCATCATGATCTGCGATTACTTCCTGATTCGCCGCTGTGTTCTGCAATTGGATGATCTCTATCTTCGCGGCGGAATCTACGAGTATGCCCGGGGATTTAACTGGTGCGCCCTGATCGCGCTGGCGCTCGGAGCAGGCACCGCGCTCATCGGATTAGCGCTGCCCTCTGTGCGTGTTCTCTACGACTATTCCTGGTTCGTCGGCTTCGTCGTGTCCTTCGCAATCTACTATGCGACCATGAAGTTTCAGCGTCCGGCTGTATTTTCGCCGATGCCCGCCGCGTAGCTTCAGCGTTTCGTCGTTACAGTTTTCAGGAACTCAGGTAGAACTTCGCGCTCATAACTCTCCAGCGATTGCTCCTCGTCACCGCACATCAAATACAAATTGAACTGCGTCACTCCCACGCTGGCCAACTTCTTAATTTTCTCCTGATGAGCCTTAGCC
>JBAUVJ010000038.1:0-2352 GCA_049583165.1 Candidatus Sulfotelmatobacter sp.
GTTGGAAAGGAACCGATTACGCCGCTGCCCTACGCCAACGCTTTTCTCTCTGATGCTCTCTGGAGAAGCTTCGAACCGAGTTTTTCCGCAGCCTGCTAGGAGCGACTAACTCCCTTCTCCTACCTGCTACAATCGCCTTTTCAATGACCGCTTCTATCACCAAGCCGAAGCCGGCGAAGCCGCAGGGGCAGACCGCACCGGGCGCCAAGCCGACTGATTCTGTCCCCATGCTTGACCTGCGGAGGCAGTATCTAAAGATTCGTTCGGAAATCCTGGCGGCGATCGAAAACGTGTGTGCGTCCCAGCAATATATTTTGGGACCAGAGGTTGAAGCGTTCGAGCGCGAAGCGGCGGATTTCTGCGGCACGCGCGACGCCGTCGGCTGCGCCTCCGGTACCGACGCTCTGTGGCTGGCTTTAGCTGCCGCCGGAGTGCAGCCGGGAGATCAGGTTCTTACCACGCCGTTCAGCTTCTTCGCTTCGGCCAGCGCCATCGTGAGAGCCGGGGCGCGTCCCGTGTTAATCGACATCGACCCCGTAACCTTCAATCTGAATCCCGCTCAGGTCGAGATTTTTTTGCGCAGCAGCGTCCGCGACAAGCTGCGCGCTATGCTTCCGGTTCATCTCTACGGTCAGTGTGCTGATATGAGCCGCCTCCAGCTGTTGGCCGCGGAATTTCATCTCGCGCTCATCGAAGATGCTGCCCAGGCCATCGGCGCAAGTTGGGGGGATGAACGGAATAAGGGCCGCCGTGCCGGTTCCCTGGGTGTATCCGCGGCCTTCAGTTTCTATCCCACAAAAAATCTCAGCGCCTACGGCGAAGCCGGCTTAATCACCACCGACAATCCCGAGATGGCCGCGCAGATGCGCCTGCTGCGCAATCACGGCAGTCCTCGCCGTTACCTCCACGAAGAGTTCGGCTGGAACAGCCGCATGGACGCCATTCAGGCCGCCATCCTGCGCGTGAAGTTGAAATACGTCGAAGAATGGAATAATGATCGCCGCCGACGCGCCGCGACCTATGATCGTTTATTTGCAGAGGCCGGCTTGGCGCGAGCGGCGTCATCCATCGATCAACGATCGACAAACAACGTGATTCCCGACGATTTCCCCATTCGCCTGCCGCACACCGTTCCGCAGGCGCACCACATTTTCCATCAATACGTCGTTCGCGCCTATCGCCGCGATGAACTGCGCGAGTTCCTCACGGCGCGCAAGATCGGCACGGAGGTTTACTATCCCATTCCGCTCCATCTGCAACCCTATTTCGTATATCTCGGATATCGCGAAGGCGACTTCCCTGAAGCCGAGCGCGCCTCCAAGGAAGTGCTCGCCCTGCCCATGTTCCCTGAACTCACGGAAGACGAGCAGCGGTGGGTGGTCCAGAGCGTGGCGGATTTTTACTGCTAGCGACCACCTGTGGCTGGCCTCGATTACGTAACTTCCTACCGCTGGACGCATCTCATTTTCGTATTGAGGGATGCAGTCCATGCGTAATTTCGCAATCGCCTTGTTCAGATTTTCCCTGATCCAGATTACAGCCTGTGCCGCGTTCATCGGCGCCCCACTTGCTCAGACACGCTCTGCCACCGAGGATCGTAAACCCGTAGTGATTGAACTGTTCACCTCGGAAGGCTGCTCCTCCTGTCCGCCAGCGGATTTATTGCTGCAGAAACTTGCAACGCAACAACCGGTCGCTGGAGTTGAGATCATCGCTCTTGAGGAGCACGTGGATTACTGGAATCGGGACGGCTGGATCGATCCCTTTTCCTCGGCGGAATGGACGCAGCGGCAAATCGATTACGGCGCCGTCTTTAAGAATGACGCCTACACTCCGGAAGCCGTGGTCGACGGGCGGAGCCAGTTCGTAGGCAACAGTCCGCGACAGGCCGAGCTCGAAATCGATAAGGCGGCGCGCCGCGCGAAAACGGAGATTGCGATCGCGCCAGCGCAGTCGGATTCAAAAAGCTCGCGCTTTCATGTATCTGTGGCAAAACTCGTGGGCGCAACCTCTGGAGACCCCGCTGAGATATGGCTCGCAGTAACCGAAGACGGTCTGCAATCGTCCGTAAGCCGTGGGGAGAATGCCGGGCACGTCCTGCGACATATCGCTACGCTGCGCTCCTTGCACAAGATCGGAGTTGCGGATGCGAATGGGGCACTCGTCTCCTTCACCGGAGATCCAGTTGTAAAGTTCAATCCCAATTGGAATGTTGGGAGACTTCACGTAACCGTTTTTGTTCAGCAGAGAAAGAGCCGGGAGATTATCGGCGCAGCTTCGACAATAATCCAAGAGATAGCTGTGAACTCCAAGCAGACGAGTTAAAACTACCGCCGCCGGCGCTTGGCCGCC
>JBAUVJ010000039.1:0-2907 GCA_049583165.1 Candidatus Sulfotelmatobacter sp.
GTTCCGCGCTGTTCAGATTGCAGGACGAAATTGACTCCGGTGGGCGCGAGGGCAGCGCGAACGCGGTCGGCTTCGTGGCCGATGATGGCAAACACATCATTTGCCGGGACGACGTTGGTGGCGGCGGCGATAACATGTGCCAGCAGCGGCTTTCCGCCGACTTCATGCAGTACTTTTGGAAGCTTCGACTTCAGACGCGTACCTTTGCCGGCGGCCATGATGGCGATGGCGACGCGGGGAGCGAGCTGGGTTACCTTCTTCATCTCTCTTACTATATCGCCCGGCGAGTGAAGGGAAGAAGAGACGAGGGAGGTTCGTGTGTCGTCCCTGCGGGACTTGTTCCGACCTTTTACTTCTACCCGGCACTTACGTGCCGGGCTATCCTATGCCGCCCCTGCGGGGCTGGAATTCGATAAGGCGCGCTTATCTTCTCCCACAAAATCAGTGGTTCCAAGGTTCACAGGCCCAAGCCGCCGTCGACGGCTAGAATTTGGCCGGTGATGAATTGCGGGGCGGTGGCGAAGAAGAGGACGGCGGCGGCAATTTCGTCGTCGCGTCCGTTGCGTTGCATCGGGGTTTCCTTAGCCATGCGGCGCATGAACGGGGCGGCTGACTTTTCGCCGAGGTCGATCATGCCGGGAGCGACGGCGTTGACGGCGATTTCTGGGGCTAGGGCTTTGGCCATGACTTTGGTGAGCATGTGCAAGGCGGCTTTGGAAGAACAGTAATGGGCGTGCGTGGCCCAGGGGCGCAGGCCGCCGAGGGAGCCCATGTGAATTATCTTTGCTTCGATTTTGGCTGTGATTCCGGCTTCGATTTTGGCTTTGATTTTTTCGGCGGGCTTCGAGCCGGGGCGCTTTCGGCGCATCCACTTCAGGGCTTCGCGAGAGACCAGGAATGGTCCGCGAGTGTTTGAGGCGAACATCGCATCCCAATCGCGCAGGGTGAGGCGTTCGAAATCGGCGGTGGCGTAGTTGGCGGCGTTGTTGACGAGGATGTCAATGCGTCCGAGTTCGCGTCCGACATCTTTCATCATGGCCTTGACGCTGACCTCGTCGGTGATATCGCAGCGCAAGGCGAAAGCGCGGACGCCGAGGCTGGAAAGATCGACGACGGTTTCGCGGGCTTCACGGGACGAATTGCGAAAGGTGATGGCTACATCGGCGCCAGCCTGGGCGAGAGCGAGGGCGGAGGCGCGTCCGAGGCGGCGGGCACCGCCAGTGATGAGGCAGGTCTTGCCGCACAAGGGCTTGGGATCGGGTGCAAGCATTTTCGGATTCTACTCCGGAACGTACTCCCGGTCGTTGCCGGGGCCCGCAATTGGTCCTTCGTTTGTGGCAATTCGCATCTTTTTTCTTGATTCTGGGTGCGGGGGCAAAGGTAGAATCGCGGCATGCCAGACTCTCGCCAGGTCGTGGTTTATTCGCGCAAGGGGTGTCACCTTTGCGAGGTGGTGAAAGAGAGCCTCGGCAAACTTTCACGCCGCGGCGGCTTCATCTGGCACGAAGTGGATGTGGATAGCGACACGGAATTGCGGCGGCAGTTCAATGATGAAGTTCCGGTGGTATTCATTGACGGGCGCAAAGCCTTCAAGTACCGCATGGACGAAAAAGAATTTCTGAGGAAGCTGGCGAGCTAGAACCGTTTTCGATTGTTTTCTATCTAGGCGCTTGTGTATTTCCTAACACACGCGTGTCTCTCCGGACACGTTTCCGCGGCTTTGATCGAGCTAAACTGCTTCCTCTCAACGCATTTATAGCGGCAACCTCCTTGCAAACGAAGCATTGCAACTTATCGTAAGGGGAGGAAATCTATTGCTGCGACAAATTGTTGCACTGGCGTTCATTTTTGTTTGCACTACTGTCGCGTGGGTGGTTCTGGGTGCGACTATTTTTTCTCGCACCTACAGCAGCAACGAGCAACTACAGGGCCACGTGGGATCGACCTGGGGCACATCGCAACAGCAGTCGCCGCCAACGGCGACCTACACGGTCACAGATGTTGTGAACTCAACCACGGTCGAGGATGGCAAGGTGATCGTTCACACCAGAAACGTGGAGCGGCAGGTGCCACTGCCGGTGGAGTCAAGCCGGATTCGCGTGAACTTCCAGCTCAATCCACGGCAGAAGGGATTGCTTTGGTACAGCACCTACGCGGTAGACTTCGCCGGAGATTACACCTTCCGCAACAACACTGCGCAGGCGCAAGCGCTGGATTTTCGTTTGAAGTTTCCCGCGCAGAAGGCGATCTACGACGGTCTGCAAATGAAGGTGAACGAGCAGGCACTTGCGCTCTCTACGGATGAGCAAGGCACGGTGGGAAAAGCAACGATAGGCCCTGGAGAAACCGCCAGCTTGCGCGTCGCCTATCGCTCGCAAGGGTTGGACAGTTGGCGCTATCAGTTGGGCGACGGCATCGCGCAGGCTCGCGATTTTATGCTCACGATGCAAACTAATTTTCGGGAGATCGATTTTGCCGATGATACGTTGTCGCCTACGTCGAAACAGTTAATCCCCGGCGGTTGGCAATTGACCTGGCAATACGCGAACCTGGTTTCGGGTTTCCAGATCGGAATGACTATGCCTACGAAGTTACAGCCCGGGCCTCTGGCCGGGGAAATCAGCTACGCTGCACCGGTATCGTTATTCTTTTTCTTTTTTCTGATGTTTACGATCACTACGCTGCGCCAGATCGAGCTGCATCCTATGAACTATTTCTTTCTGGCGACAGCTTTTTTCTCCTTCCATTTGTTGCTGGCTTATTTGGTGGATCACATTTCAATCCTTGCGGCCATGGTTTTGTCGTCCGTGGTTTCGGTGGCGCTGGTGGTGAGTTACCTGCGCTTGGTGGCGGGGTTGCGGTTCGCAGCGTTGGAAGCGGGCACGGCGCAATTGATTTACCTGGTGC
>JBAUVJ010000040.1:0-5402 GCA_049583165.1 Candidatus Sulfotelmatobacter sp.
GTGGAGCGAACGGGGCGCGCATTCGCCTCGCCCCGCAAAAGGATTGGGAAGTGAACCAGCCGGCGGAGTTGGCCAAGGTGCTCAAGAAGCTGGAGGCAATCCAAAAAGAGTTCAACGGCCCGCAATCGGCTGGGAAGAACGGTGCGAAGTCCAATGGGAAGTCCGGCGGTGGGTCCCATGGCAAGAAAATTTCGCTGGCTGACCTGATCATTTTAGGTGGCAACGCTGCCGTGGAGGAAGCTGCAAAAAAGGCGGGACACAACGTGAAGGTTCCCTTCTCGCCGGGGCGCACGGATGCTTCGCAGAAGCAAACCGATGCTCATTCATTCACGGTAATGGAGCCGACTGCGGACGGGTTCCGCAACTACCTTCGGAGCGGACACATAAACTCGGCGGAAGAACTGCTGGTGGATCGGGCGCAGTTGCTGACGCTGACTGCTCCCGAGATGACGGTTCTCGTCGGCGGCCTGCGCGTGCTGAATGCGAACATCGGGCAGTCCAAACACGGCGTCTTCACCAAGCGGCCGGAGACGCTGACGAATGATTTCTTCGTCAACCTGCTCGGCATGAATACGGTGTGGAAGGCGTCCTCTATTGCGGAAGGCGTGTATGAGGGGAATGACCGCACGACGGGCAAGACGAACTGGACCGGCACCCGTGTCGACCTTGTCTTCGGTTCGAATTCCCAACTTCGGGCCATCGCGGAAGTCTATGCGAGTGACGACTCGAAGAAGGCGTTTGTGAAGGACTTTGTGAGTGCGTGGGGCAAGGTGATGGAGTTGGATCGGTATGATCTGGCGTGAGTCTCGGTTCCCGCGAGCTGACGTGGGATCACGCTAGGAAATTAAGGGCGAGCCTTTGGGCTCGCCTTTTTATTTTCGATCGCTTTGCTTTGAAAACCAGGGAACGTCCGGCCCGTCCCTGAGGTTTCTTAAGGGTGACCCCATTTCCGCTCGCTCCGATTGGACGAAAAACCGGGGACAGACGGGACGTTCCCCGAAAAACCGGGGACAGACGGGACGTTCCCCAGTTTATCGTGCCCGATCTGGGACTGCTAGCCTACTCGCTTCGTGAACAGGTAGGATGCTTACAGTGCCGCTGCGCCGTCGGAGTGATATGGGTGACTCTAAACAACTTCCATCGATCGCGGTCCATCCCCCGGTCCCCAAGGAAACAAGAGAGCGTTGCGGGCTGAGTTTTCGGGAATATCAGGAGTTAAAGAATGGAATCCATCGTTACCTCCTGAACAAGCTGGACCTGGAAAGAGTCGCCAAGGTGCCCGACGACCGGACGCGGTCGCAGGTATTAGTGGCGATCCAGAATCTCATGTCTCAGGTCAAGATACCTCTCAGTGACCCTGAGAAAGAGCGCCTCTGCCAGGAGATGGTGGAGGAAGTGTTCGGCTTGGGCCCCCTCGAGCCGTTGCTCCAGGACCCGACCGTCAGCGACATCCTGGTCAACGGGGCCAAGGAAGTTTATATCGAGCGCGCGGGCGTTCTGGAAGAAACCAAGATCATGTTTAAGGATGATGCGCACCTGATGCACATCATCGACAAGATCGTTTTGGCTGCGGGACGACGCGTGGATGAATCGTCGCCCATGGTGGACGCTCGACTGGCCGATGGCTCCCGTGTCCATGTGATGATTCCGCCTTCGGCGATCGACGGTCCCCATCTTTCGATCCGGCGGTTCGGCCACACTCCGGTCGCGGAGAGCGATCTCCTGGCAAATCAGACCTTGACTGCGGCCATGCTGTCGCTGCTGAAGGCTGCGGTGGGGTCGCGTCTTAACATCGTGATTTCCGGTGGGACGGGCGCCGGGAAAACCACATTACTGAATGTGCTCTCCGGTTACATTTCCGCTAAGGAACGTATCGTCACGATTGAAGACTCGGCGGAACTCCAGCTGAAGCAACGCCACATGGTCCGGTTGGAATGCCGGCCCCCCGATGCGCAGGGCAAGGGAGCAATTCAAACACGACAACTGGTGATCAACAGTTTGCGCATGCGGCCGAACCGGATCGTCGTGGGCGAGGTGCGTGGTGAGGAAGCTCTCGATAATGCTGCAAGCGATGAACACCGGGCACGACGGATCGCTGACCACCATGCACGCCAACAGCCCGCGGGACGCGATCGCCCGAATGGAGACCTTGGCCTCGATGGCGAACCTGAACTTGCACGAAAAAGCCATCCGAAAACAGATTGCGTCTGCGATCTCCTTGCTGGTTCAAGTTGCTCGTTTCACCGATGGAACACGCCGGGTCACGCATATCACCGAGATCACCGGGATGGAAGCCGACGTGGTTAGCTTGCAGGATATATTCGTATTCGAGAAGCAGGGGATTTCACCTATGGGCCGCACGGTTGGAGTTTTTACCGCCACGGGCGTCCGCCCCAAGTTCGCCGAAAGACTCAAGGGCTCCGGGTTCGAGTTGCCGTCGAACATGTTCGAGCCAACCGGCGGTTCCCGGAGATGAGGGCAGGAGATCCCGGCAGGGTGGCTGGCCGCCAAGGTCAATGTTCATGTGACTGCAGCAAGAGGATTTCGGGCGACCGATGGCCGGCGAGACAGCGGCGAGACGGAGGCCGCACGGTCGGAGTTTTCACCGCGACGGGCAGCGAGATAAGGAATCAATGATGGAGATGAGTCAGGTTCAGATTTGGAAAGCGACTCCTTTCACGATCGAACGCAAAGAAGGGAAAGCTTCTGGCACTGTGATATTCCGTTTCCACGGGCCCTTCACCGCGCGCGATATGTTCGGCACTTTAACTCCCGTTGCGCTGCACGACCTGCTGAGTTTTCAATCGATGCCGGGCGATGAACTGCCAGTCCTTAACATCCTCGATCTGAGCGACGTTCCATATATGGATTCCACCGGGTTGGGTAGGATAGTCGGGCACTATGTTCACTGCCGAGGAAAAGGCGTGCGGATGATTGCCGCTGGAGCGAGCCCGCGCGTGCTGGAATTGTTCAAGCTGACCAAGGTGGACTCGATCATTCCCATGACCGCGACGGCTGAGGAAGCGGATCTCTAATGATGATCGTGGAAGCGCCTCGTTAAGAGAAACAGCCCGCAAACTTTATTTCCGAAAGAAATCCACACGGGACGCCACTTGAGGCTCGCGGTAGAAACTCCCTGCGGAGGCGGTTTGAAACGTCTGCGAACATGGGGTCCTTCGTCGGGCTCAGAACGCCCTCCTCAGGATGACAGGGCGGTGGGGAAAAACCGGGGACAGACGGGACGTTCCCCAGTTTATCGTGCCCGATCTGGGAAAAAAGAAATTTCCGACATCCAAATACGCCCACTCTCGCTCCCAAAGCGAAATCCACTCTGATACTTTGCGAAGATGGCTAGGTTTCCTCGGGTTGTTGTGGTGGATGTTCCCCATCATGTTACTCAGCGCGGCAATGCTCGACAAGTGATCCTGGAAAGCGACTCCGACCGCACTACGTACCTCGAATTGCTGCGCGAACATTCCGAACTCTACGGTCTTTCTCTGCTGGGCTATTGCCTCATGTCCAATCACGTGCATTTGGTCGCTGTGCCGCGACAAGCCGGGGCGCTGGCGCAAACCCTCAAGCACACCCACGGGCGGTACGCGACCTATTGGAATGCGCGCCAGTCGTCTTCGGGGCATGTGTGGCAGGGCAGGTTCTATTCCTGCCCGCTGGACGAAATTCACCTGTGGACGGCGCTGCGGTATGTGGAGTTGAATCCGGTGCGGGCAGGGATGGTCGCGACGGCGCAGCAGTGGGGATGGTCGAGCGCCGGATGGCACTGCGGCAGCGCGGTTGCGGCGCCGTGGTTGGAAATGGAACGGTGGAGAAAACGGTGGTCGGCGGCGGAGTGGGGCCAGTATCTTGCGGCCGGGGTACGGGATTCGGATTCGGATGCGCTGCGGCAGTGTACTCACACGGGACGTCCGCTGGGAACAACGGAGTTCGTCGAGGGTCTGGAAAAATCGACGTTGCGTCCACTCGCTCCGCGAAAAGGGGGCCGACCGAGACGTTCTCCAACCAATTCGGAACAACTCGGTCTCCCCGAAGTTGCCTAGGGTTGGAAAAACTGGGGAACGTCCCGTCTGTCCCCGGTTTTGTCGTCCCCGGTTTTGTCCCCCAGTGAGGCGCTATTGCGTGGCCGCGGTGGAGGCGAACTCCAGCTTCTGGAAGACTTCTTCGGCGCGGCGGAGGGCGGCCTGCACGTTGTCGCAGATATTTTCCCGGCCGATGACCTCTTCGAACTCGCCCTGACGAATGAGCCGGGCGGGCTGCTCCCGGGCACCGCAGAGAATGAGGGTGCGCTTGGTGGTGTGCAACTGGCGAGCGATTTCTTCGAGCGCGAAAAGGCCCGTGGCGTCGATGGCAGTCATGTTGCGCAGGCGCAGAATTACCACTGGCGGCAACTCGTGCATGTTCTCGGTGACCACGGAAATTTTATCCGTGGCGCCGAAGAGGAAAGGTCCGTGGATGCGAAAGATGGTGGCGTAGTAGGGGATGTCCTTGTCCTGCAAAATGTGGACCTGGCCGTCGCGAACATAGTCATCCGTAACTTGGGTGACGGTTGTGGTGCTGGCCACGCGTCCGATGAAAAGCAGGGCGGCGAGGATCATGCCGGCTTCGACTGCGACCGTGAGATCGGCAAAGACAGTTAAGGCAAAGGTGACAAACCAGACGCTGATGTCGGTTTTGGTGAGCTTGAGCAGCTGAGGGATTTCGCGCCACTCCCCCATGTTGTAAGCCACGACCATAAGGATTCCGGCGAGCGCGGCCATGGGAATTTGTTTGGTGAGCGGCGCGGCAAAAAGCAGAACGCACACCAGAGTGAGAGCGTGGATCATTCCGGCAACCGGCGTTTTTGCTCCCGATCGAATATTGGTGGCGGTGCGGGCGATGGCGCCGGTGGCGGGAAGTCCGCCGAAGAGGGGTGAGGCCACATTCGCCACACCCTGCGCGATTAATTCCACGTTGGGATTGTGATGATCGTGGCTCATGCGGTCGGCTACAACCGCCGACATGAGGGACTCGATAGCGCCCAGCATCGCGACCGTGAAGGCCGGGCCTAACAGACCGTGAATGAGATCGGCGCGAAAGTGCGGCAGGGCGAAATGAGGAAAGCCGCTGGGGATTCCGCCGAAGCGGGTGCCGATGGTTTCGACCGGCAGTTTGAGGAACACCACGGCAACGGTTGCGGCGAGCATGGCGATGATTGGCCCGGGAAGGCGATTTGAAAGAGTCCGGCACACGAGCATCGTGACCACTGTGCCTATAGCGAGGACGGTTGCGGGATGCGACCAGGTGTGGAAGGCGCCGGCGATCGCTTCCATTCTGAGCCAGAAAACACCGGGAACTTTGTCGAGCTGGAGTCCGAAGAAATCTTTGAGCTGCGTGCTGGCGATCAGCAC
>JBAUVJ010000041.1:0-7803 GCA_049583165.1 Candidatus Sulfotelmatobacter sp.
GAGTGGCTCCAGGTGATGACATCGCCGTGAGCCATGACGACTCGGGGAACATCGACGGGAAGGTTGCCGTGGCAGAACTGGTGGAGGTGAAGCAGGTCAGGACGAACCTCGCATACCAGAGTTGCCAGAAATTCGGAGGACTCGGAAAGGTCTTGCGGAGCTTCGTCCATCCATTCCAGGCGGAAAGCTGTGGGCCGGTATTCGAGACCGTGAAGATGATCGATCCAGGAAGTTTGGTCAGGAAGAGGGATCTCGCCGAACGTCACCAGCGTGACGCGTACGCCGCGAGTCACCAGTCCAGTGACCAGCTCGCGAGTGTAGGCCCAGGAGCCGGACATGGTGTCGGCAGTGACGAGAACGTGCAATGGGCCTCCGCGAGCGTCCTGGATACCGCCGTGGGAACGGGACTCCAGCTGACCGCGCTGGCCTATTCTATTGCGAAACGGGGTTTGCCGCGGAAAACTTTTTTGGAGGCCCGGCTTGGGTGCATTATTGCGCGGCGCTTGGTGGACGGGCTGGAGAAACCCTATACCGGATCAGGTTGAGCCTAACTTCATCCGCATTTCGCGCGCTAGGTTATCGACCGCCAGTATTTTGGCCGCGGCGGGAGCGGGGATGTTGGGAACTGCCATAGCGAGCTCGCAGGAAAGCAGCATGGCGGTGAGAGTTTCGAACATTTCGCTGCGGAATTGCTGCTCAACCGAGCGGCGGGCCTGAGCTTCCTCTCGCTTGCGACGGTGCAGGCCGGAGCGAACTTCGCGGACCAATCGCTCCATGCCGCTGACGGCGAAGTTCACGTAGAGCGGATAGGCCGTACCCATGTGTTCGAGCACCTGATCGCTTTCCGCCGGCTCGTTTTCCAGAAGGAATTGATCGATGACCACCGCGGCATAGGACTGTTCCCGCAGCCGCGCGATGGCTTGCTGAAGATTTTCAGCCCAATGAGTTTCCTTGCCGGTGGACTCTTTCAGGGTGGCCGCGCACTCTGGTCCGCGTGCTGAAGGTGTTATGAGTAGGAGCATGCATGTTCTATAGCACGCGGGTTTCCACAAGCGTTGGCGATGAAACGATACGGGTTATGGAACTGCACATAAGCTACTGTTCCCGTTGCGGAGCATATTGGTTTGCGCATTCATTTCATAATCGAACTCTCCGCTGCATCTAGGCATGTGCGGCGTAGTCCTTCAGCTTGCGGTATAGGGTAGTTTTGCCGATCCCCAGCAGACGGGCGGCCTGCAATTTGTCTCCTTTCAGCTCGGCAATCGCGCTAAGGATAGTTTGCTTCTCCAACTCGGCCATGGGAACAATCTTGTTTTGCCCGTTTCCATTGCCATTGCCTGAGGCTACGACCATGGTGTTGGCAATAGCCGGAGGCAGGTCGGGAACATGGATGAGTGGTCCGCTGGTGAAGGCGCAAGTCCGCTCCAGACAGTTTTCGAGCTCGCGGACATTTCCCGGCCAGTCATAGGCCAGCATGACCTTCACGGCTGCATCGCTGAGAATTTTTTCCTGCCCTGAGGCGCGCTCCATGAAATGGGCGATGAGCAAAGCGATATCTTCGCGCCGTTCGCGCAGCGGGGGGATGCGCAGGCTAAGGACGTTGAGGCGGAAATAAAGGTCGCGGCGGAACGCGCCTTCGGTCACGGCCTGCTCCAGATCGCGGTTGGTGGCCGCCAGGATGCGGACGTTGATGGGAATGCGGCGGGTGCTGCCGACGGGACGAATCTCCTTCTCCTGAATCGCGCGCAGCAGTTTCGATTGCAGGTCGACGGGAAGTTCGCCGACTTCGTCGAGAAATATAGTGCCCCCTTCGGCGATGGCCAGTAGTCCGTCCTTGGCTTGATTGGCGCCGGTGAAGGCACCGCGGACATAGCCGAACAATTCACTTTCAATCAACGTGGGCACCAGCGAGCCGCAATCGACGGGAATAAACGGTTTGTCGCGGAAAGGTCCGGAGTAGTGGATGGAGCGCGCCACCATTTCCTTTCCGGTGCCGCTCTCGCCGAGAATCAGCACGGGATGGGAACTGTTGGCGGCCTTGGCGATGATGCGGTAGAGCTTCTCCATCTCCGGGGCGCGACCGACGAGGCCTCCGTAACCCTGTTTGGACTTCAACTTCTCGCGCAACATCCGGTTTTCGGTTTTCAGCTTGAGATGGTTGGAGACGCGCTCGAGCAGGAGCTTAAGCTCCTCGATGCTGAAAGGCTTGGTGACGTATTCGTAAGCGCCATGCTTCATGGCCTGCACGGCGGACTGTACGGTGCCGTAGCCAGTGACAACGATGACCAACGCTTCGGGACGTTGCGCCTTGATCTGGCGAAGTGCTTCCAGGCCATCGGCGCCGGGCAAGCGCAGATCGAGGAGAATGGCGTCGATGGTTTGGGTTTGCAGCAAACGATAGGCGTGCTCGGCGGAGTCGGCGACATGGGCCATAAATCCGAGGGAGAGTGCGACTTCGCGGCAAGCCTCGCGGATGGAACGTTCGTCATCGACGATGAGGAGGTTGAGGAAATTGGCGGCCAGAATTTGCGGTGTGGCGATGGAGGGGCTTATAGCTGCTGACGTCATATGAGTGATTCCTTTTTGACTTCAAGTGGCGAAATCGGACGAGTATTTGGCGATGGCGCAAAATCCGTGTCATTCGAACCCGTGGCCCGAGGCAGAAGAATCATGGCCTGGGTTCCATGGCCAGGTTCGCTTTCGATGTGAATCAGTCCGCGGTTGGTGGTGACGATGCTGCGTACGGTGGTGAGACCCAAGCCGGTGCCTTGACCAGCGCTCTTGGTGGTGAAAAAGGGGTCGAAGAGCCGCTGGCGGGTTTTCGCGTCCATGCCGCAACCGTTATCGGCGACGACTAATAAAACGCAGGGGAAGGCTGCACTGGTGGATCTCGCTAGCATTGATCCTGCCACGGTCTGAAATTTGCAGTTACTGGTTTCCACAACGATCTGCCCGCCGTTGGCCAGGGCGTCGCGCGCATTGAGCACCAGATTGAGGACAACCTGCTGAGCCTGCGCCTGATCGATTTTGACCAGACCTAAATCTGGACTGAGCCGGAATTCCAGGTTGATGTTCTCGCCGATCAAACGGGTCAACAGATCCCGCATGGCTTGCGCAATTTGATTCAGACACACGGCGCGGACCTGGCTAGCCTCCGGCCGGGAAAAAACAAGTAACTGGTTCACCAATCCCGTGGCCTGCACAATGGCGGAGCGAATTTCGTCCGCGTAACGCCGCCGGCAGTCACGCGCATCCAGGCTGGAGAGCAGGAGATCGCAGTACAGCATGACTCCGGTGAGCAGGTTATTGAAGTCATGCACTACGCCTCCTGCGAGGCGGCCAACTGCCTCCCAACGCTGAGTTTGCAGTGAACGTTCATCAACAGGAGGAAGTTCGCTGTTGGGATCGGCGATCAATAACGCGTGGGGAGGGTTTTCGCCGCGGGTAGAAACACGCCATGCAGTCCAGTTGATTGCAGCCAGTTCATCCGCGAGCCTTCTTTTGCCTTCGATGCGAATGCTTTCACAAGAAGAGTCGAGCAAAGCTCCCAGAAGTGACCGGGTTCTATCGCGCTCTTCGGCAGGAATCAGGTCATAGACCAGCAAGCGCGGCTGATTTGCCAAGTGTGGTTCCAGAGCCCGTACGAAATGGTGATTCATCTCGACGATGACGCCTTGAGGGTTACAGCAGGCTGCGGCGAGGGGAGCACATTCGAAGATGGTGCGGAATCCACTCTTCTCGGGTTCATTTGCCGGAAGATCTGACCACGAAAATGGAGTGGCTGCGTTCATAACGATACTGTGCCGGGAAATAGTGCCGAAAGGAACCCTGAGATAAGCTGTCCGATACCTCGGTGTTCCCGAAACGGGACGACTGCCCTAACCTGGTTCCTTTTTAGTTTTCGAATGCCACTATAGGAGGCCCAATCTGACACGCGAAGGGCACACGTCACGCTAGCGAGAGGTCTGCCTGTGGAAAACTAGCTAGTGGATTGGAATGATTGAGCTTAACGAGCAGTAATTAAGTTAGCGCGACGGTTAAGAGAGCCGCGTGTTTCTTATTCGCTGGCAGGGCTGGTGTATTTGCGATCCGCAATTGAGTTGGGATTAGCAAGGGTGACGGGAGCAGTGAGACGGAAGGTCAGATGACGTCCTTTTTGCACGCGAAAGCCTCCCGACAGCGGATTCGATCCACTGGAGACGGGAAGAGTGTTTGCCGGTAAGGCGCCTTTGGCGAATAGGCTGGAGGTCTGGAGCGGGACGCTACTGCCATCCACATTGATTGCGTTCAAAGTGAGGCGCACGAATCCGGGATCGGGACTGAGACCGGGGCGGTCGACAGAGGGTTGGGCAGATTCTATGCGCCCGGTGACCGGCGTACCACGCTCGACGATCATATCGCCGTCAAGGGTAATGGGACCAGCGACCGACGCAGAAAATATATCACCCGCATGAACTCGCGATATAGAGAGCGAACTGTCCAGGCGTACGGTGATGAGCATCCCGGCGGGTAGACTCCGCGCATTCGAATTGGCAGCGGTTCGAAATGGCGCAGTGGTTCCGGCCTTGCGATCCTCCGGCACAGCGGGCCGCGCACTATCGTCGGCTGCGCGCTCGGGAGTCTGGTGGAAGGGCAGATTTTGTTCGACTGCGGGAGAACTCGCGCCACCATCCGATCGGTGGAATGCGTCCGGACGAGCGCAGCCTTGGCTGACACCCAGATTGATACCTACTCCAAGGCAGAGGATGAGCCAGGCGTATCTGGACTTGCAACGGCAGCTCTCAACATGTCTTCCCATACAACGTATGGTGGCCCGATCCTCTGTCAGGGAATAGTGGCAAGTCAAATACCACTAGCGGAGCTATAAGAAATAAGCACTTAGGAACATTAGGACAGATATGCGCCGTGTAGAAGTTGCTTGTGGCAACCCGTTTTGGGATGGCCGACGAGCCGGAACGATAAACTGTAAGTCGAAGATGAGATCTGATTCCCGTACCCAGTCGCGTTCAGAGCGAACGTTCCTCTCCGCAGAATGGCGCGACCTCGTGATGTTGAACTACGAGGTCAACCCCGATCTCTTGAGCCGGTACGTACCGGCTGGCACGTTTCTGGATTCATTCCGGGGAAGGACATATATCAGCCTGGTGGGCTTCCGCTTCTGCCGTACCCGATTGCTTGGGCGCTTCCCAATTCCGTTTCACACGGAGTTCGACGAAGTAAACCTGCGCTTCTACGTGCGCAGAAGAGAAGGCGGCGAAGACCGAAGGGGAGTTGTCTTCATCGCCGAGGTGGTGCCCAAACATTTAATTGCGGCAACCGCGCGGCTCGCATACGGGGAGAACTATACCTGTCCTCCAATGAGACATCGGATTACTACTGAGGGGCCAAACAAGACCGCCGAATATCAGTGGCGGATCGGCGAGCAGTGGTGCAAACTCTCCGCCCAGACTATTGGCTCGCCCAAGCATCCAGACGAGGCAAGTTTGGAGCAGTTCATCACCGAACATTATTGGGGCTATTCGAGTCAGCGAACTGGCGGATGCGTGGAGTATCACGTCGCGCACGCTCCGTGGCGAGTGTGGGCGACTAGCGTGGCAGGATTTGAAGGAGAGGCCAGCTCTCTTTACGGCGATGAACTGGGAGCACTGATCAAGCAACGGTCGGACAGCGCGTTCGTCGCTGATGGCTCACCGGTTATCGTCTTCAAGGGCAGAAAAATCCAATGAGATTGGACCATCAGGGTTGCGGGAAGCGCTGATGGATCGGTAGCGAATAACGACTTTCAGCAAAAATAAATCGCGGAGAGCGTTGCCGCTCTCCGCGAGGTTTTTTACCCTGAGTCTTACTGCTTCGGTGCGGTCTTCTTCTTCGGCGCAGGCCTGGCCACTTTCTTCTTGACCTCGCCTTCGCGACCGCCGATCAGGGTCAAGGCATCGGTCGAGTTGAAGGGGAATTGCCGAACCGAGGTTTGGCCGGTGGTGCTCAAGGTGACATCCACCCGGCGATTGCTCGCCAGCTTTATCGTCATGATGTTCTTGAGAGCCCTCTGCCGCTCCTCAGAGCTAAGTTCGGGATTGCTCTCGATCTCGCCCTGCACTTGTTCAGTGGTTAGGTTGTCTTCCTTGCCAAACGCCTTTGTGTCGATGTCCGCCACGGGAATTCCCTGTTCTACGAGGAAAGACTTGACCCGCTCGACACGACGTTGGGTGAGCGCCTGATTGTATTCCACCGTGCCTCGTTGATCGGCGTGGCCGCCAAGGATCAGGTGCGCCTCCGGCTTCAATTCCAAATAGGACTTGAAGTCAGTGGCCAGCGCAATCAGCGTCTTTTGTTGGCTGGGCAGCAGACCACCACTGGGATTCGAGGGGTGGGGAGCTGCGGTCACAAAGTAAATGCTGTGCAGGTTGAGGCGGGATTCCAGTACCTGAATCTGCGGATTCGGTGGAGGTGGATTCTCAATCATCACCTGAGTTGAGGCTTGGGCGGTGAGTCCGCGGGTATCAGTACAAGTCGCGCTCACCGTGATTGAGCCTGGCGACGTTCCGGCGGTATTGAGAGTGGCCGCGCTTCCGCTGCCGGAAACGGAGCCGCTGCTTGCAGTCCAGGTTGCAACCGTCACAGAAACGTTATCGGGGCTGGTGCAGTTTGCTGACAGGTTTACGTTTCCACCAGCCTGCAAGCTTGCCGGTTGGGCGGAAATCGACATGGTTGGCGGATTCTTCGGGGGCAGCGGCTTGATTGTGTAGTTCGCCGAGCAACTCGCCTCATTGGCGGTCTTCAATCTTGCGTCGGTCACATGAGCCGTGACCACGTAGCTTCCGGGAGCCGCGTTGGTGGTATCAATCTGCGCGGTTGCATCTTTCCCGGTGACCTGACCACCGTTGCCGGACCAGGCATAGGTGACCGTATGCTTGGGATTGAAGTTGCTGGCCGTAACGGTCGCCGTGATCGGTTCACCCACCATGACTTCAACCGGCTGCACCGAACAACTCGCGGTTGGCGTTACCGGCGGCGCTCCGCCCCAATTGAAAACCAAGCCGGTACGTAAACGGACGCCTTCAAATGAGGGACGCGTCAGATCAGGAAAATCACTGGAGACAAAGTCCGCGTAGTTATGCCGGGCCCAGACGTAGTCGGCTTCAAACAACCGGAATGCGAACCACTTTTTGATCGGCAAATCCATACCGCCGCCGAGGATGGCTCCGATTCCGTTGCCCGCGTTGAGGCCGTTGATGGAAACCCGATTCAAACTTACGAGAGTGTGCAAGAAATAATTTGCACTGTCGGTCCGCCAGATAAAACGGGGACCAATCGATCCCGTGGTTTCGTAATTGGCGCTTCCCCAGTTGTGACCGAAGTCAAACTCGGCGCCCCAATGTGGATCGAAGTTATAAGT
Organism: Candidatus Sulfotelmatobacter sp.; assembly: GCA_049583165.1. Lineage (GTDB taxonomy): Bacteria > Acidobacteriota > Terriglobia > Terriglobales > Acidobacteriaceae > Sulfotelmatobacter. The sequence goes on from JBAUVJ010000041.1 coordinate 7,397, forward strand.
GAGGGCACTGCCAAATCCGGCAGCCATATCCGGCACGTTTTGGCTGGTGGGATTGTTGAAATCACCGAAAGGCACAGGGACGGTGCCGCCTGGATGCAGCCATTGATAGCCGACAAATAAATCCCATGTTGGATTTGAGTCGCTCTGCGCGAACGCCGAGCTCGACATGAATAATGCGAGTAGAACTAACAGGCCGATCACCACACGGCCCTTGCGGAAACTAGAACGCAGTGACATTACTTTCCTCCATATATCGATACATGCTTCACCTACACGCGGCGACCGCGTGAAAGAGCATTGCGGGATCACTACTTCAAAGTTGGACCATTTTGGGAACCCGCAATTCTAACCTACGGCAATCTCAAAGCGAAAGAGAGATTTACAAGAAATAACTGCATTTACGGCTG